>NZ_JRPD02000050.1 GCF_000765805.2 Helicobacter muridarum
TCGCTTGTTTTTCCAGCTTCGCATAGAAACTTCGCTTCGCTTGTTTTTCCAGCTTCGCATAGAAACTTCGCTTCGCTTGTTTTGAGTTGGGGGTAGTTGGGTTTATTTTGATTCTAAACTTTGGATTCTAAGCAAAAAACTTATTAGCTAGCTTGCAATACTTATCTTGCAATATTTGGCTTTAGTTTGCTATCTCTCACAGCCTTTAAGTGGGAGTAATTCAAGTAGTAAGCCTTATAGCTTTAATTTGCTCAATATGGCAAATAATAAAGACTAGATTGCTTTGTTATTTGCTATATTTTGACTTGCTAAATGGGCTTTTGCTAAACTTTAAAGATTTTATAAAATATCTATTGAATAATCAAAGATAGATAGCTTTAGATATTTGTTAGCTTTATATCTGTTTAGAATTACAAAGATAAAGCTTTAGATTCTAAAGTTACTAATCAATCTTTATCCCCTCTAACTCTAATAGTTTTCTTTTTATGTCAACACCACCTGCATAGCCTACTAGACTATTGTTTGAACCAATTACGCGATGACATGGAATGATAATGCAAATAGGATTAGACCCTACTGCACCTCCTACTGCTTGTGCGGACATATTGGGTATATTTTTCTCTTTTGCTATGATTTTAGCAATATCCTTATATGTAATAACTTCCCCTTTTTTTATTGTTTGTAATATTTCCCATACTCTTAATCTAAATGGTGTGGAATCTAGCTCTAAGCCGGGTGTAAAAGTTGGCAAATCTCCTAAAAAATATATATCCAACCATTGCTTTGTTTGCTCAAACACATCTAGCACTCCATGTTTGTATGGTTTATATGCTTCATATGTGTCTTGTATTTTTTTAAATTCTTTTTGTGTCTGGAAGTATAAACCAACTAGATTCTCATTTTTGCTTAGTATAATCATATCCCCAAAAGGAGAGTTATAATGTCTATAAATCATAATATTCCTTAGTTTTATATAATGCTATTTTGTAGGTAATGATTATATATAATCTCTTATAAAATTCTGGATTTATTTGAGACATGCAAGTAGTCCAAATCGACCCGTTATCCCATCTCTACGATATGAAAAGTATTCTTTATTGCAGCATGAGCAAATGGGAAAAATCTCTATATTTTGCAACAAAATTCCACATTCAAACATCTCATCATAAAGCATTGCAATCATATTTAATCTAGGATTGCTATTAGATTCCCTACCTTGTAATAGATACTTTTCTCCAAAATTTAGCGATATTTGCCGCGCTATGTCTAGCCCTATTTCATAGCAACATTCTCTTATTGAAGCTCCTATAAAAACCTTAATATCTTTTTGTAATACTCCATATTGTTCATTTAATATCTTTATGCTATGTGTTAAGATTTTTTGTGTTACTCCTAATCTCCCTGCATGTAATAGGGCGAAGACATTTCTTATAGGGCAATATAGCAGTATGGGATTACAATCTGCAACCATAATTAAACAAACAAAATCTTTTGAATCACATATAATGCCATCAGCATTACCTAGCAGTATTTCATCTACATTTGCAATTTCACTAGGCTTTACTTGAATGATATTTGAGGAATGTATTTGATTGAGATATAATAGTGTTTTATTTGGATAGTATGCTTGCATAATTGCTTGTCTATTTTTTGTTACATTTGTCTTTACATCTCCTACATGATAAGCTAGGTTTAGATTGTTGTATAGTGGCTTTTTTGTGCTTGGATTCTCTGAAATTGCTGCGCTATAATTTGCTTTATATTGGTTTAATGCTCTATTTGTCAGAATGAAATGTATTGAATCATTTTGAAATAACTCGCTATTTTTGCTAGAGTAGAATGTATTTATATTCATATCTTCCCTTGTTTGTTTGCTTTTCCAGCTTCGCATAGAAACTGCGCTTCGCTTGTTTTGTTAACTTTGATTTTATATCACAATTAACTCAATTACTCCTTAATTTTATTTAACTTTGTTAGATTGAGATTTTCTTTTACTAAAGAAAATTCGTTTGCTTTTTGTTATTAGAGCCAATCATAAATATTTCTATTATGTGATGTTGGCAAGCAAGGCTAAAGTATTTACTTTTAAAATGAATGAGTTACAACATTCTAAAACTCATAAGTAGCTGATAAATAATATCTCCTTCCTTCTCTTATATAGTTATAGTTATTAAAGAAAGTTGTTGTCATATTATTGGTTCCAAGCCCAGAGACTGGCTGAAAATCAACAAAGTTAAAATTAAATAGATTGTAGATTCCAAGATTCACACGCAAGCCTTTAGTGATATTAACATTAGCTCCTAAATGCACCAAATAATAAGGTTTAAAGAATTCTCCAAGCACTGCTATTTGCTTATCTGCATCGGCATTTCCACTAGCTGTGCGATATAGCCCCCTATGATGCCCCGCCTTAAACTCTCCTCTTATAAATACCCCAAACTTCTGTGTATTCCAAAATATAGCTGCATTGAAGTTATGCAAAGGCACATCTGTTAATTGCTGTCCTCTGCCTGTTTTACCCTCTATGATTTTAGTTTGATTTAGCGTATATGCAGCATTTAGGGTAATTTCACCATAGCCTACATCAATTGGATTTAACGCGCCATATATTTCAAAGCCATAGCTAATAGCCCTTTGTGCATTAATCCTAGATTGGCAGCCATCAGTGCTACTACATGTAACATTTGCTCCCGGAACAAATTGACCATTTTGTATTATGCCTGTGCTAACGATTTTATCATTAAAGTCAATGAAAAACCCAGTCAAAGAAGCATTAAAATAATCATTATCACTAAGGAATGAAAGCTCATAATTGATACTTGATTCTGGTTTTAGGTCTGGATTACCAAAGATTGGGACTCTTCCTTGTCTTGTTAGCCCCACTGTGCCGGGTGTTAAATCACTTAGTGCTGGTGTCTTATATCCGGTAGAAACCCCGCCTTTAATGGTTAGCCACTCATCAATTGCATTATATGCTAGATATAATCTAGGCGATATATTTGCTCCAAACTTTGAATTAAAATTCCCCCTAGCACCAACAGTTATAAATAAATCGTCCCAAAGGGCAAATTCAGATTCTGCAAATAATGCTCCTATGTGTTGATAAATTTGTGTTTTGGCTCCACCTATTGCTAGTAGGTTATCTTTAAAAACATTTAGCCAATATCTAGCACCAAAGGAAGTTTTTGCGCCAAATTTATCTCCAAAATGGAAAAATATATTTGTCTTATGATCAATTATAAAATCATGATTAGTAATATCCCTAGAATCTCCACTTCTAAAACCATTAACGACTTGGTCATTGTTGGTATTATTTGGAATAGAATCTTTTGTAATATATCTATTAGGATTACCTGTTATGTTGTATTGAATAGAGTTATTCATGATAAATTTTCGCATTAATCCTTCATCTGTATCTAAAAAAGTTGCATCATGATTAGCAATTACATTTGCTCGATAGATATTATATTTACTAGTATAGCCACTCTGTGCTTCTGGTGGCTGAATGTTTCCATTCTTGTTATATGAGCCTAGTAGCCCTGTGGAGTTATCATATATTTGATGTCCAAAGTCTATATCTAAATACGCACTATGTTTAGAATTACTCCATGAAGATTCTTTTGGATCTTTGCCATCATTCCATAGTAATCTACCACCAAGATTCCATATTTTACCCATGGCTAAGCCTACTATAGTATTTCTTACTGCTTGTCCAGCTGTTCCGCTAGATGTTCTAAATGTCTCTAAATCGGTTGCAGGCACGAAATCTCTAGTATATTGTCGTCCCCTAAGCATTAGTCCAAAGCTTTTAGCTTGATTTAAGGGACCGGCGGTAAAAATAGATATAGATTGAGAATTGCCGAATTTAGGACTTTCTTGGAGTGTATAGTCATAAGTTACACTAGCACCCCATTTATCAAAGTTCTTTTTAGTAATGATATTTACTACACCACCTATGGCATCGCTACCATAGAGTGTAGAAGCTGGACCACGAATAACCTCAATTCTCTCAATAGCTGTTATTGGTGGCATAAAGCTTGTAATAGATTCTCCAAAGCCATTTGGAAATGTGGAATCTTGCGAGCTGCCATTAATCCTTTTGCCATCAACTAGTATCAAAGTATAAGCCTGCCCCATACCTCGAATTGAGATTCCATATCCACCTGTTTTACCTACTCCATTATCAATATCTACACCCGGCACCAAGGATATAGCCTCGGCAATATCACGCACGGGGCGCGTTAGAATGTCCTTTGGATCTACTACGCTAATGCTTGCTGGAGCTAATGTAAGATTTTGAGCGAACCCTCCAGCTGTAGTAACAACAGAATCTAATCTATGAGCAGATCTAGGCTCGCCTGTATAGTCTGTATTGTCACTTGTGTTTGGACTACTATCTTGCGGTTTAGATTCACTCTTTGTGTCATCGGCTTTGGCTAGCTTGATTTGCTCTATGCTAGATGCACTAGCATTATTTTGCTTGAGTTGCTGTGTATTTGATTGGCTTTGTGTTTGTATGTTTTGTTCATTTATTAGATTAGGTTGATTTGCGCTTACTAATGCTTGAGATATAAAAGCCAGACATAGAAATGCTTGAAACTTAAGGGTTATTTGTTTATACTGATGCATATAACACCCCCCCCCCACTATTTTCACCTTTGTTGAAAGTGTTTTTTTTTGGTTGTTATTTATCATAAAACCTCCTAATTAATATAATTTATAAAATGATAATTATATCTATTAAATATGAATTAAATAACATTGATACTATATTATTATAATGTTTTTATAAATTATTAGCATATTGTTTTCATTATTATATATATAATGCGATTCTGATATTAAATAAATATTGAATAAATTTATTTAGCTTGAACATTTATACTTTAGACTTTATGGTGAATTTTCATAATGGCAAAGATATGATGATTAAAGTCGAAATGATAAGATTTGTCGTTTTATCAAGGCTTTTAAGCAAGATAACTCTTAAAGCTTTAAAAGGCAGATAAATTGCTTTATATCCATTTAGGCGATTTGCATTATATGCAAAAAGTCTAATATTTATTAGAGCACTTTCTTACCCTTTATTTTCTATCATTTCTTCTTTTCTTGAGCAATAAATAAAGCGAAGAATCTCATAGGAGTAGTAGGGAGATTCTTAAGTTGCTTCGCTCCTTAAGACATTACAAAAGAGGGCTTAAGACAAGATGTATTGTCGCTCTGAATACATGGCTTGTCATATTGAGCACAGTTAAGAATCTTAAAAGGGAGATATTTTGTTTTGCTTACGCAAAAATCTCAATATGATAAGGTAATCGTCATGTCTTAGGTGTTTCCTCATCTTGTCATTGTGTGGTGGCTAGCTCTTTTTGTCATGTTTGCAAGTGTGGGCAAGAGTTTCGCTCGTGCGAGCAAAGCTAAAATCTTAAAAAGAAGATCTACTTGTTAAAATGGCAAGTTTAATTGATTTGCATAAGAGAATCATATCAATCAAAAATACCAAAAACAAGCATTAAGGAATATTTAGAAAATGAGACAATTTATGGGCTAATATTGGCTTTTATTGTTAGGGCAAT
>NZ_JRPD02000051.1 GCF_000765805.2 Helicobacter muridarum
ATCTTAGTTGTATTACTCATTTTATCATTATGAAGTATCTACTCCTATTATCACTCTAAACCTAGCCTAAAGCTAGATGAAGAATCTCTATTAATGAGAGCTTTGTCTAAAGACAAAGCAATCAGTAAATAAGACTAGTTTCTTTGCTCTTTAAGACATGATAAAGGTAGTTGGACTTAAACGCAGTGAAGATTATAGGAGTGGTAAGGGAGATTCTTAGAGCTTATTGCTATCAGAATGACAGAGGCTAAATATGACAAGGTAACGAAGTTATAACAAAGTAATCCCTTGTAAAAATGGTAAGCTTATGGCAAAGTAATATGTCGTTGTTTGGCGATGAGAATACTTTAAAAATATATTAAGAATACAAATAGCTACTTAAGAGAATATTAGCTTTATTCTCATAATTAAACTAATAGAAGCTATATTATTTTTGCCAATATAGCAAAATGGCAGGCAGTGAGGGCTATAAAGATTCAATATGAGTTTGCCCTAGACCATCTTTTTGCTGATATACGATTCTAGTAATTGGGTATGCTATATGTATGTTGTCATCTTGTAAATATTTTTCTATGATTTCTTGAGCGATAATACTTTTTAGACTAAGTGTCCCATATGCATAATTCTGAAACCATACAGAAATCTCCATGCCATTATCTTTGATAAAGTTAAAAACACGTGGATTAACATTTACAGAATGCACAAACGAAAATCTATCTCTCATGCGCCTCATTTGTGCTTTTGTCTGCTCTGTGTATATCTTGGCATGAGAGCTTGCGACATCTAGGGCAATGTTCTTTGCTCTAGTGATATTAGAATCAAAAGTAATGCAGACCTCAACGCTATCCCACACGTTATTCAAATCTCCATGAGTGTAATTTGCAATGAGATTTGTAAAAATGTAGTTGTTTGGAATGAAAATCATTCTACCTGCACGATGATTATCCCTATAAGAGCTAAGAGTAATATCATCATAAATAGTAATACGCAACATAGAAATATCAAGCACATCTCCGATAAATACTTCATTTTCTTTTTTGATGCGGATTCTATCACCTACATGCACACTGCCACCAACTACTATGACTAGCCAACCTAGTATACTCATAAACATATCTTTCATAGCTACAGCAAGCCCAGCAGATGCAAAACCTACCATAGCTACAGCATAAGTTGCATTATCTATATATGCAAAAAGCAGTATAAGAAATATTATTGTTATATTGAAAAAGTTAATAACTTTGCTTGTGGTATATGCCCTTTCATGATGATTTATATAGCGTTTAACTAGCATTTTTAGCATTATTGCGATGGCTATGCTGACTATGATTCCAACGCCAATATAGCTAAGTTTTAGAATCTGATTCTTTATATGCACTTCCAGATTGGTAATAATCTCATCGCTATCCTTGTCAAATACATCAATGGTAGTTTCAAAAATATTTCTAGCACTGTGTAAATCTAAGATTTGTTTTTGCACATCTTCTAGGGATTCTCTATATCCATTCCTCTGTCTTGCTGTTAGCTGTTCTTGGTTTAGTATAGTTTGTAATATTTCTAGCTTTCTTTCCAATGTTGTAATAACTTGATCTAAGTCATACTTACTTTTTTGCATATTTTCTTTGAGAGAAGAAATATGTTTGATATATGAGAACGCGCTAAAAATTCCAAATGGATTATTAATAGTTGGTGGCTCGTTTATGGTGGGCTTGTCAAGTAGCTCGCCAAAGGGCTTATTTCGATATTGTTCTAGTAGGCTTTGTTGTTTTTTTAGAGTATCTAATCTATGGGATTCTTTAGGGGTTAGCCTTGTTTCTAGTCCTATTCGTTCTATAGCTGTAATTTCATTTGAAATTCTATGATAGTTCCTAAAATTATCATATCGTTTAAGCCATATACTCTCATTATTGTCTATTTTGGCATTAATCTTAGCTAGTTTTTCTTTATTATTGAAAGAAATATCTTTTAATTTCTTTTCTTGTTTTATTTGTATATCAGTCTTTGCATTATTATCAATTTCTACTTGCGCGTAAGGCTTAGAATCTTGCAATTCCTCTTCACTAAAGCCAAGACTTAATGAAATACATAAAATCACTAAAACAGCTTTAATTTTCCATTTAATCTTTGCCAATGCGACAATATTATGAAAATTCATGCAGAGTCTCTAATAATATATCTTTGTCAATATCATTGTGCAAAGAAGCAAAAATATTAGGATTTGATTGCAACAATACAAAGTGCAATTTAGAATCTAAGCTTTTCTTATCCAGAAAAAAAGATTGATAAAAAGACTCTATATCTTTAATCTTATATCTAATTGGCAAGCCGCAACGATACAATAGACTTTCAATATCTCGTGCTATTTTTTGATTTAGAATCCCAAGCTTACAAGAAAGTCTATTTGCCATAACAATGCCCATGCTAACTGCTTCACCATGTAGATATTGAGTAAAATTACTTTCTAATTCAATAGCATGCCCAAATGTATGTCCATAGTTAAGTATAGCTCTTGATCCATTTCTTTCTTCTTCATCTTGCTCTACTACTTTAGCCTTAAGCATAACGCTTTTTTGAATGATTGTAGTTAGCATAGAAGATTCTAGAAGCATTGCTTGAATATATTTTTGATTATTTTTTGATTCTAGCATTTGCAATTCTTTATCTAATTCCTCTAGTAAGTAAAAATCAAAGCAGGCAAAAATCTTAATAATTTCGGCAAATCCAGCACTTATTTCTCGTTTTGGTAATGTAGTTAAGAATCTAGAGTCAATATAAACTTCATTTGGCTGATGAAAGATTCCTACTAGGTTCTTTCCATATTTATTATTTATACCACATTTCCCGCCAACGCTGGCATCTACCATAGATAGCAAGGTAGTAGGAATGCTTATAAAGTCAATTCCTCTTTGATAGATTCCACTAGCAAAGCCTACCATATCCGTAATCACTCCTCCACCTAGAGCTATCATCAAAGAATTACGATTAAGCTTTGCTCTAAAAGCACAATCAAGTATATATTCTATATGCGATAAATCTTTGTTAGATTCACCATCTTGGATAATGCACACAGGAATATCATCTATGGAAATATTTCTATTCGGATTGCTTGTTTCGTTTCTGCATAGCAAACTTAAAAAATCATTAAGCAGTATTTTAGCAATTGAATCTGTGGTAACAATTAGAATCTTCTTAGAGAGAATGCTTTGCAAATGCTCTATATAAGAGGAAAGATTCCCAAAATATATAGGATAGCTCTTTGATTTAGCATTTATAAGGAGGTTGTTTGTATTTTCCATAATTTAGCTTTCATTATTACCGAGGTTTATGAATTAAGTGTTTTTAGTAATATATCGTATCTTATTTTAATATACTGAATTGTCTGTTTGCTTGTAATTGCTTTTTGCAAATTGTAACAAAAAGCTTTTTGTTACTTAATGTAATTCGTCAATGTAGCAATACTTGATTTAAGACATTATCTAATGTATGCAAACTTTGCATGAGAGATTAGTTTCATGCTTCAATTTACCAACTTTATGATAGCCTTTTGCATTACAAAAATTTTAAAACACAAGGTGAGTTTATGGCAAAATCATTTCTTTTCACTTCGGAATCTGTAACAGAAGGACACCCAGACAAAATGGCTGACCAAATCAGCGATGCGGTGCTTGATTATATTATCGAGCGTGATAAAAAGGCACGCGTAGCGTGTGAAACACTAGTTAGCAACGGCTTTTGTGTGATTGCAGGAGAGCTTAAAACTCATATCTATGCGCCTATGCAAGAAATCGCGAGAAAAGTTGTGCAAGAGATTGGCTATACTGACGCACTCTATGGTTTTGATTATCGCTCTGCAGCTGTTCTCAATGGTATAGGTGAGCAAAGCCCAGATATTAATCAAGGCGTAGATAGAGAAGATGGTGAAATAGGCGCAGGCGACCAAGGGTTAATGTTTGGCTATGCGTGCAGAGAAACACATTCTCTTATGCCTTTGCCTATTTGGCTCTCTCATCGCCTTACAGAAGGTTTAGCACAAAAAAGAAAAGACGGCACTTTGCCATTTTTGCGCCCCGATGGCAAATCACAGGTAACAGTGCGCTATGAAAATGGTAAACCTGTAAGCATTGATACGATTGTGTTATCCACGCAGCATAGTCCAGAGACTAGCCAAATTCATTTGCGTGATGCTGTGATTGAGGAAATTGTTCAAAAAGTGCTTCCAAAAGAATATTTGAATGATAATATCCGCTACTTTGTGAATCCCACAGGTAAATTTGTGATTGGAGGACCACAAGGCGATGCAGGTTTAACAGGACGCAAAATCATTGTTGATACTTATGGTGGAAGTTGTCCGCACGGCGGCGGAGCATTTAGCGGCAAAGATCCGAGCAAAGTCGATAGAAGCGCGGCTTATGCTACTCGTTATGTCGCTAAGAATCTAGTAGCAAGTGGTGTGTGTGATAAAGCCACCGTGCAAGTAGCCTATGCTATTGGTGTTGTAGAGCCTGTTTCAATCCTTATAGATTCGCACGGCACAGGTAAGGTAGAAGATTCTAAACTCACTGAATGCGTGAAACACATCTTCCGCCTCACACCTAAGGGCATTATAGAATCTTTAGACTTGTTGCGCCCTATTTATCGACAAACTGCAGCCTATGGGCATTTTGGACGAGAGCTGCCAGATTTTACTTGGGAGAAAACCGATAAAGTTGAAGCAATTAAAGACTTTTGCGGTATTAAATAGGAGAAAATTAGCGTTGTTTTATCTTTGTAATTTAATAGTCTTTTGCTAACTCATAACTCAAATAAGTGAGTTAAAACTATACTAAACTAACAACAAAAGAGTAATGCCATTTGAAAAAGGATAGAGCTAAGCTATAAAAGTGCTCCTCTACCTAATATAAAAACCGAAGAAGAGGGTAAATAAGGGTAAAAAGTGAAAAAGATAAAGTAAGAAAGATAGCAACAAACCTCCTTTTTTACAAGTGTGCTATTCTCCATTTTTTGAATAAGAGAAATGTCTTAAAAAAAGGGGGGTGGCACAATGTTGGACAAATTTTTTTAGTCATTCTCATTCAAATTATAATTCTAAATCTCCCTTGTCATTGTGAATTATTTTTGTCATACTAATCTTTTTATTGTTATCATTACTAAACTTATCATATTTTAAAGCCTGCCTTTTTACCATATCTCCCCATGCTTTAAGCTGGTTTAAGAATCTCAAAAAAACTTTATCACTCCAAACCTAGATAAAGTATCTACAATTAATAAATAACAAAAAAGATTCTATATCTTTAATTCTCTAAATCATTATAATCTCTAAACAAAAGATTCTATGATAAATAGAATCTAAAATCATCTTGTCATTTTATAAAAGGTTAATTAAAACTCATAACACAAAAGGAATACTATGTAAAACAAGCATAAAGCAATCCACAATCAGATAATTAAGGATTCTGTAA
>NZ_JRPD02000052.1 GCF_000765805.2 Helicobacter muridarum
AAAATGCAGAAATTGCTAGCCATTCACAGCAAATAAGCAATGCAGTAGATAATGTTGCACAAAAGATATTAGATGATGTAAATAAGAAGAAGTTTTAAAGCGTTAGATTTGGAATCTTCGGTTATTAACTTATTGTTTCCTAGCAAATAGTGATAATTGCCTTAATCGATTTCTAGTAAAATGAAGTTTCTTTGGTAAAATTTTGTAATAATAAATCTTATGACTTTAGCAAAATAATTATTTAGTAAGGCTAGATTATGGTTTTTATTCGGGCATGTTTTAGGCAGAAAACACCATACACACCCATTTGGATGATGAGGCAAGCAGGTAGATATTTGAGTGAATATAAAGAAATTAGATCTCAAGCTAAAAATTTTTTAGATCTGTGTAGTCGCGTCGATTTAGCTACACAGATTACATTACAACCAATCGATATATTAGATGTTGATGCGGCAATTTTATTTAGCGATATTTTGGTGATTCCTTATGAAATGGGCTTAGATTTGGAGTTTATTCATGGCTTTGGGCCTAGATTTAATCATATAATAAATAATGAAGAATCTTTAAAATCACTAAAAACAGGTATACAACACAAGCTTGGATATGTATATGATACTATATCCTGTGTACGTAAGAATCTTAGCAATGACAAGGCTTTAATTGGCTTTAGCGGCGCACCTTGGACTTTGGCTACTTATATGATTGAGGGTCATGGCACAAAGAACTATTATAAAAGCAAAAAAATGCTCTATACTAATCCTATTTTGCTTGATAGGCTCTTAGAGATTCTAAGTAATGAAATCAAGCAATACTTAAGCTTGCAGATACAAGCAGGAGTTAATGCAATAATGCTATTTGACTCATGGGCTAATGCCTTAGAGGAGTCTCAATATTTAGCTTTTGGCTGGAAATATTTACGCGATATTGCATCATATATTAAACATGAATATCCAAACATTCCTATTATTATTTTTCCACGAGGTGTTGGGGCATACTTAGAGAAGTTATATGGAGATTTTGATGTATTAGGCATTGATTGGCAAATTAGCATGCAAGAAGCAAAACATAAAGTTGGTAATAGATTTGTTTTACAGGGTAATCTTGAGCCAGCTAGACTTTATGATTATGATTCTATGCGGCAAGGAGTTGAAGTTATACTTAATGCTATGCGAAATAGGGGGCATATCTTTAACTTAGGTCATGGTATGATAGAGGATTTACCCCGAGATAATGCTATTGCTTTGGTGCGATTAGTTCGTGAGCTATCAAGTCAATTTTGCTAAAACAAGGACTAGTATTGCGACATTCCCGCTTAATGTATAATATACAAGGAGTTATAAAATCCAAGATACCAAAGATATTTTTTCAGTCTTCCTTACAATCCCATATTAGCAATATATTTAGAATCTATGATAAGAAATTAGACATTTTACAAGATAGAGTAAATTTTTACAATAAATTACAACAGCCATTTAGTATACCGCAAAGTGAGCAAGACTTGCCCCCTAAGACATCCATTGATAATAGCTCTAAATTTTCGCCATTTAGTCGTTTGTATAAGCTAGATGTTATTCCGCCGTATGTTGATTATATTAGAAATAATAGCTCTAAGTTTGGCTCTGTGTATTATTACGATTCAGAAGAATGGCTTAGATATTTTCCTAATTCATTGCGTTGGGCTTTTTTATACAATGATGTTAGTTCATTGATGAATTTTCAAAGCATTGTAAAATCTCGCCCTATTGTGTCAGGAAATTCTTATTCTGTGCTTTTATGGTTGGAAAAATATAGGCATTTTCAATTTGTGCATGACACTATAGATTTTAAAGATAAGAAGAATATATTACTTTTTCGTGGTGCCGTATATCAAAAGCATAGAATTCGGTTTTTTCATAAATATTTTTCTAATCCTAGATGTGATATAGGGCATGTTGGCAGAATTGATTCTGATATGACAGAGTCTAAGGTTGTGCAAATGCTTGAAGATGAAATGAATTTGGCTAGAGCTTCGCCTCTTTGTAAAAACTTGCAAAATAATTTGATTTTGGATAGTTCTAATTTTAATAATGCTAATGCACCTCATAATGCAAATCAGGGTAAAGATGTGCCTTCTGCTCCAAACTCCTATGAATCGCGAAATCTTCATTCCCTTTGGACAAAGCCAAAGCTACAAATAGCTAATCATCTGCCATATAAGTTTTTGCTAAGTCTTGAGGGATATGATGTAGCTAGTAATCTAAAGTGGATTCTTAGCTCTAACTCATTGTGTATTATGCCAAAGCCTGAAATGGAAACATGGTTTATGGAATCAAGGCTAAAGCCAAATGTGCATTATGTAGAAATTGATAGCTCTTATGGTGATGTAATGGATAAGATGGACTATTATCTTAGCAATGAGAATGAAGCATTAGATATTATTCATAATGCTCACGAGTTTTGTAAGCAGTTTTTTGATTTAGAATTGGAAGGCGCAATAAATCTATTGGTATTGAGAAAATACTTTTATCTCTCTGGGCAAATAGACATAAGTAAGGAAGAGAATGAATTATTTGGCTTATAATCTATGTAAGTTAGCAGGATTTGCTTAAAGTAGCACTAAGCTAAAATTCTATTTTTTGTAATTGCCAATGTCTTTAGATATAATAATAGAATCTTTTAAAAAGGACAAGCATTGTTTAATGTTGTATTGAGTGCGGACGAAAACTATATTAAATATCTAGCAGTTTTGCTTACTAGTATTGTAAGAAATACCAATATCAACAACCATCAAAATGATTTAAATCAAGTTTTAAACCACAATATACCCTACTGCTTTCATATCTTGACTGATGGAATTTCAAATAAAATTAAAGACAAACTACATATCCTAGAGGAGAATCTAAATGGAATCTATCCTTGCAAGATTAAGATTCATACTATGAATGATGATGATTTTCATAGTATGCCAAAATGGGGGTTTGAGGATTCTAAAAATTATTTAACCTACTATAGACTAAGGCTATCAAAGGCTATTACCCCCCCCCCCCACATTTCAATGTTAATAAGCTAGATAATTTAAAAGAAACAAATGCACAAAATATTAAAAATATCTTATATATTGATACTGATATGCTTGTTTTATGTGATATACGAGAGCTTTTTTTGCTTAATCTATCTAATTGCATAGTAGCTAGCAACTCGGGATATATTGATTGTGATGTATCTAATCATAAATTGCAAAGCTTAAATAATGGTGCAGATTATGACTTTTCTAAGTTATCTTATTATTTTTGTGCAGGATTATTATTGATCAACTATGAGGCTTGGATAGCAAATGATATAGAATCAAAATGCCTAGATTTTTTACGACATTATAAAGCACAATTTCCAGACCAAGACGCTCTAAATGCCGTTATTAACTCGAACATAGTGGAATTACCTCCAGAGTATGGATTGCTAATATATCAGTGTATAGACTCTTTACATGATGAAAATATGCGGCATGTAATAGATAATTTAAAAATAGCTCATTTCAATGGTCCATCAAAGCCATGGCGAACTACATATGCCATAACACAGGACTTAAAGCTGCAAAAATATCCTTATAGTGATGAATGGTGGAATATGGCTATGCAAACTCATGGATTTTTAGATGAGTTTGTGGAAATGTATAATATACAATCCCAAGCAATCACAGTAAATAAGGTTGTGTTAGATTCTATAGCAGACAGAATGCGCCAAATGGATTCAAGGCTTGCAAAGTTAGAATCTAAACTAAATAAGCCACATAAATACATCGCTACAAAGTTTAAAATGTGGTTACAACAACAATTTAGTAAGCATTGATTCTTGAAAAGTGATTTTAGATCGCTTTGTTTCTAATTTTATTTCTCTAATATTATTAGAGCCTTTTATAATCTTACGTAAACTTTTCTCTATCATCTTTATTGTAAAGCGATAGAAAATAGGGCGAATAATTTTATGCTTTCATATTGGACTAATTCTATAGTAATGGAGTTTTTCATATAACACAAATATAGATTTATCTTGCATAGAGTTGCTAAAACATATCTCACTTTTAGAAGATATGCTAGATTTGATTATAAACCCAAAGCATGATAAAAATGAAGATAAGTCTTTACAAGGCAAACAAGCAGATTTATTACATAATTTAGATGAGTTTAAAAGCATGTTAAAAGATTCCAAAACAAAATGTATAAGTTTTTAAATGAGAGCTATATAAGTATTCCAGAGTAATGTGTTTGTGTGGTAGCTATATTTAGCATATTATTGACAATTTA
>NZ_JRPD02000053.1 GCF_000765805.2 Helicobacter muridarum
GCCATTTTGCTTAAAGCTATCAGTTTTTTGATTTTTTTGCCATAAGGGGCATTTTTGGTGCCTCAAACCACGCAAAATAGGGGGGTGATTTTTGTAAAAAAGAGTTTTTTCTTGTGAAAAACCTTAAACTTTCTTATAGAGCTTATCAAATAGTGTGCCTGATTCTAGTTGCTTTCTAATGTCTATCACTTCTTGGACTTTCTCTGTGTCAAGGTAGAATAGCTCTTCTGCCTTTTTTCTATATCTTTCTAAGCTCTCAATATCTTTTAGATTCTTTACTCTAAAAGATATTACCTTGCCACTCTCTAGCTGTTTGCAGAAAACAAAGACATTTTGCATATTCTCGTCCCAGTGTCTATACTCGCAAACAAGCTTACCAAATCCTTTAATGAAAATTCTTTTGCCTATGTAGGATTCTAGGATTTCTAAAAGAGTCTTGTTATAGGCTCTTTTCTTGTCTTGGTCTCTCATAATGCGTTTATCGTTGTTCTTATAGTCAAAGATAAATTCTAGGTCGGTTATCTTACGCCCTGTCTTAAATGTCTTAATTTCAAGCAAAACAAGGTTTGATTTGGCGTTAATGTCTTTTTTAGCTCGTTCTAATACATTTACTTTAAAGTCTTGCCACACTTCAAGGCTCTTAGGCACTTCTAGGATATTTTGCAATACTGCAAGATTCATTTTTAGGCTTTGGCGGTTTTGCTTTAGCTCACAAACTAGCATATTGTAGATTCTAATGCTATAAGCTGATTTCATTTGCTGTATATCGCTAAATTTGAGCTGTGTAAAATCTCGCTTTTGGTCTAAAAGATATTCTGTAAGGCTATCATTTAGCTGATAAGTTACATAACTTTGCCCTTGTTCGTATCTAATAAACTTGAAAAGTGGCATTGCTTGAAACACACTCTTTTCTTTCATTGTGGTTTCATCTAGCAGTTTAAAATCCTCCACATAAGCCTTTTTTGCCATAGAGTAGCAAAGCTCTCGCACATAGTTATAACCCTCACTTGTTTCTTTCCATTGCCACACTTGAAAAATCTCACTAAGTGGGATTTGACACACTTGAAACAAGGTATCGCGTTGGCTGTTGAGCTGTGCGACTATCCACATAAAAAATTTCATCTCATTGGCATTCATATCGTATTTAGCATAGATAAAGCGATTATCTTGCGTTACTATGGCTTTTTGGGTTTTTCTTTTAATGGATTTTTTCTTAGGAGCTTGTGTAATCATTGGTAGAATCCTTTAGCTTTACCAACTTAAAGGGCGGGGCATAAAGCCCCTACGCTTACCGCTTGTATCTAATTTTGATTTTAAACCCAAAGAGCCTAAAATTTAGATACAATGCAATCAAGCGTTTGCTATGTCGTTTCATAGTAACGCCTTTAGTTGGATTTGCCCCTATTGCTAGGGGCGATATTATTTTAGCTAGTTTTTGTTAATAAAAAGAGATATAATGTAAAATATTACTCTTTTTTACCTACTAAATCCCCTACTTTTTGGCTTCTGTCTTTGCATTTGCTTTACTACTTCAATTTGTTTTTCTTGGATTCTCTCTTGCGGTGTTTGTGTGGTTTTGTCTTGCTCTCGCTGGGCTTGTGCTACTTGAGACAAAAGGCTGTCAATATTGCTTTCTTTTTGGCGTTTTATTGAGAGAGCTTCTCTAATTCTGTCTGCAAAGTCTGCAACTGCTTTGGATAATCGCTCTCTAAGCTCTGCAAGTGCTGTTCTGTGCGTTCTTGCTCGGCTTTGAAACTCTCTTTGAGTGTCTCTAATAAGCGTTTCAAGTCGGTTTCTAGCTTCTGCGTTTTTTGTGTCTCTTTCTCTAGTTCTTTCAATAAGAGCTCGTTGTTTAGCAATAAGTCTGCTTCTCTGCTCTGCGTGGATTCTAGCTCTTTCTGCAATCGCTCTACTTCTGCTATTAACTCGGCTTCTAATGCTGTCATTTTCCTGCTCCTGCGTTATTGAATTTGTAGGTAAATGTTGTCGTTTTCCCTGTGTATCTTGCTCTTGCTCGTGTCTATGTAGATTTTCCCATTTTTCGCTTTTTGAGTTATCTCCCTTGAGACTTGATAAGGTCTTATCCACTGATACCACGCAATCAAGCTTAAAATCATCATTACTAGCATTCCGCTTAGAAAGCTCATCGCTAGGGTTTTTATCTTTAGAGCTGTTGGGTTGATTGTTTCTTTTAGATACTCTATCGTGTAGCTCTGTATAGAATCTAGCCTTTGATTGAATGTGGCTTTCAAGTCTTTGTCTAAGTTCTGCAAGTATTGGTTCTCTCTCTCTAGCATTAAATTCTCTCTCTTTTGTGCTTCTGCTTGAGCTAATTTCGCTAAGTTTGCTAGGTTCTGTGAATTGTTCGTCATATATGCCTCCTTTTAGTCTTTTTGCCTTTGGGCTGTCTTGTAGCTTAACGCTTATATAATCCTTGCCTTGCCTTGTAACTTCAATATTTTGAGCTTTTAAGAGCGATATTAGGTTTTCCCTTGATGTGATATTGCCTTTCATCACTTCGGCATTTAAAAGCTCATCTAGGGCTTCATAATCGCGTATAAGCCCTATTTGTTTTTTACTGCCTTGAATCGCGTTTTCTTTGGCTGGGTCTTTGGGGTCTGTTAGATTGTAGGTTAAATTGGCAAAATCAGTCCAAATATCCTTTCTTTTACAATCAGCCATATGAAAGTATGGGTTGAATGCTTTTTGGCTCTCTAAATCAATTTTGGGGATAACAAAGTTTAATTCTAACCGCCCTTTGTCTGTATGCTCTACCCACAAAATGTTATACCGCCCTTGCATTGCTGGGGTTAAGAGCATATTTTCAAAGCTCTGCATTATCTCTTTCTTTGCTGTCTCGCTTATTTGTGCTTCTTCAAAGCTCAAGCACCCCACGCACACTTTATGCTTTTGTGTAAGGGATAGAATAAGATTCCTTGTTGTCTGTTCATCGCCCTGCAAGATTCTCGCTGTGCCTTTCTCTCGGCGGTCGTTTAGCAAGTAGTCAATGCTTGAAACTCCGCCGCCCTTGCGATTGCCAAAGAATTTAACAATCATATTTAGCCCTTATCTCTTGCAAGTGAGCTTCAATCCGCCCTAACATTTCAAGCCCCACTCTATCTAGTCCGCCCTTTGTTGTGTTAAGGTGCTTTGCTACTTGATTGAGATTGTTACCCCACTTGGCAAGTTCAATGATGAGCTCTTTGTTCTGCAAAGCTCTGCTTTCTTTTTTTGGTGTTTTACCTTTTAGCATAGAGTTAAGGGCGTATTGAGTGAATGTAAGCCCTTGTTCTTGCATTTTCTCCCTTATAACTTGCTCTTGTTCTATGGGGATTCTAATACTTCTAACCACACTTTTCATTTTTTCCCTTATAAGCTAAACGGAGTGCGAAGCACGGAGTTAAGTGAGCCGTAAGGCGAACGCCTAAGGCAAAAGCAGTGTGCGATAGCACAATGATTGCTTTTGCCCCGATTCTATGCAAAACCAAGTTTTGCAATCTCACGCCAAAGTGAGATAAGGGGGTTCAAAGGGGGATTTTCCCCTTTGCGAGACTCTGCGGTAATCAATTGAGCGGTAGCGAAATTGTATTACAAAGAGTAGTCTCGCCCTTAAATAAAATTGTAAGAAAAAAGAGTAAATTATTGTTAGATAATGAGCGATTTTTCTTTGATTTTGTTCTTATTTTTGGATTGATTTTGAGAGAGAAAACTTAAGCGGCGGACTCTTGTTTAATATATATTCTTGTTTAATATCTTGTTTAAGGGGCATTTTTGGTGCCTCAAACCACGCAAAATAGGGGGGTGATTTTTGTAAAAAAGAGTTTTTTTACGCCAAAAAAGAGTTTTTTTACGCCATTTTTTGCTTTAAAAAAGAGTTTTTTTACGCCATTTTGCTTAAAGCTATCAGTTTTTTGATTTTTTTGCCATAAGGGGCATTTTTGGTGCCTCAAACCACGCAAAATAGGGGGGTGATTTTTGTAAAA
>NZ_JRPD02000054.1 GCF_000765805.2 Helicobacter muridarum
ATAGACTAGGTTGTATCACAAAATAAAAGGAAGATAATGCTAAGGATTAGGATAGTTGGTTTTGGTCCAAGAGGGTTATAATGTTTTACAAAGAAATTTAGCCAAATCACTCACGATAAGCTAGAGATTTATATTTTTGATCCAAGTTCTCTTGGGAGCGGTTGTCATAGCCCCAAACAATCTAGCAGATTGTTGGCTAATACCGTAGCTTCTCAAATGACTATTTTGCTGATGAAACAGTATGCCCTAATGAATTTTTTATCAAAGGAGCTAATTTTTATGAATTTTTATTATTAAGAGGACACAAAGCACATAAAAATGGCTACTATTCTAGAGTTTTACTAGGAGAATATCTTGAACATTCTTTTAAATATATTTCGAAACTCTGCCCTCAAGATACATCTATACATATCATTAAAGAATATGCACAATGTGTTATACAACAAGAAAAATATTTCATCATTTCTGGAAAAAATACAAAAATTGAAGTAGACAGTGTTTTTGTAACAACAGGACATAATCAAAGTCGAAATAATTTTCCTATATATTCAGCCTATCCATTAGAAAATTCAATTCAAAATATTTCTGCTAATGATGCAATAGGAATCAAAGGATTGGGGCTTAGCGCCATAGATGTAATCACAATGCTAACAAGTGGAAATGGCGGTTTTTTTGATCAATTAAATAACGAACTTATTTATAATCCATCAGGTAAAGAACCAAAAATTTTCGTATTTTCTAGATCTAATTTGCCACTTATGGCAAGAGCAATTACTCAAAAGGAGGCTAGAGAGCAATATCAACCTGTATTTTTTAGTAGCGCAATTATTAAAAAATTAAAAAAGACTTTAAAAAGCTTAATTTTGAAAAGCAAATTTTACCGCTTATTATTAAGGAAATGGAATATGTATATAGTTACACATATATTGCTTTAAAATCACAAGAAGATTCTTTTTTGTTTAGAAATGAATATCTTACTAGCACGGATAAACAAAATGTGCTTGATAAATATATTCCAAAATATGATCAGTTTAACTTTCATTCCTTAATCAATCCGTTACAAAAATTACAGATAAACAAAATTTTTATTATCAACTAATTAGTTATTTAGAAAATGATATAAAAGAAGCTCGTTTGGGTAATTTAACAAGTCCAATTAAATCAGCATGTGGTGTTTTACGTGACGTTAGAGATAACTTAAGGTTATGTGTTGATTTTGGAGGATTTGATGAAGAGTCATATAAATTCTTTATTCATTCATTTATCCCTATAAATAATCGATTATGTGTTGGTCCTCCGCTTGTTAAAATAGAAGAATTATTGGCTTTAATTAAAGCCAACATTGTAAATGTCTTGTATGATGTTAAAACAAAACATATAAAAAATATGCAGTTCCAATTAATTGACTCATTTAATAATTCTTATTATGTAAATAGATTAATTGATGCAAGAATTAATGAGAACAAAATTAATGATAATGCGCTTTTACAATCTCTTATCACTAATAATTTAGCTACAAAATTTAATTATGGAAATTTAGAATTAGAATGCTTGAAAATTGATGAAAACTTTTGTTCCATCAATAAAGACAATAAAATTATTGACAAATTATTCATCTTAGGATTACCGACAGAAGGAATTAAATTTTATACATTTATTTTACCTCGCCCTCATATTGTCTCTACATTTCTTTGTGATTCCAATAAGGCTGTAGATTGTCTTATCAAAAAGGTATAATATGATTTTACGCATTATTATTTGTTTCCTTTCAACTTTTGTGGCAAATGGCTTGGCAAGATTTGGATATGTTGTTTTAATCCCTATTATGATAATATCAGGTAGATTAAGTGAAAGTCAAAGTATTCAGCTAGGTATTGCCATTTTAGTTGGATATATTTTTGGTAGTTTTTTCATTAATTTTTTAAGAAAATTTATAAGTCTTGAAAACATTGCAAAACTAAGTTTTTTAATCATTTCTTTAAGTTTTTTTGCTTGCATGATAGAATCTTTACCTTTTTTCTGGGCGTGGTTATGGCGATTTTTCGCAGGTGTTGCAAGTGCTTCGTTGATGATACTCGCAGCACCACTTTCTTTGCCTTACACTAAAGAACGCTTCAGAGGAAGTGTAGGTGGCTTTGTGTTTAGCGGTATAGGGCTTGGTGCTGTCATTGGTGGCTTTACTCTACCATTTATAGCTCATGTAAATATTGATTTAGTTTGGATTGTTTTAGGTGGCGTGGTTTTTTGTATTTTTGTTTTCAGTCTTTTTTCGCTTCAAACACTTAAAAAGCCTAAACAAACGACACATAAGGATAATAAATTTAAAATTCCCTATGGATTATGGCTTCTTATTATTTCATATATTCTTAATGCCATAGGGTATTTACCTCATACGCTTTTTTGGGTTGATTATATTGTGAGAGAATTAAATTTTTCAACCTTGCTTGCTGGTTCATCTTGGGCTTTCTTTGGTATAGGAGCAGCTTTAGGGAGTCTAAGTAGCGGGATTTTAGCTGATAAAATTGGAATAAAAAATGCACATATTGTCGTATTACTTTTCAAAGCCTCATCTTGTTTTATTGCAGCTTTTGTTAATGATTTATTTTGGCTCAATTTCAGTATTTTTATTATGGGTTTTACAACAACGGTAATGTAACACTCACTAATTCCTTAGCATTAAAAATTGTTTCTAAAGAGCATTTTACCACAAGCTCAAGTTTTTTAACTCTT
>NZ_JRPD02000055.1 GCF_000765805.2 Helicobacter muridarum
CACTTTGTCATAGTTAAATGCTTCTATGCAGCCATACCATACACCCCCATGCATTATTCCTTTTTTATTAACCGTTTTTATTAGACTAGGCGAGAGCTTCATAACTAGCTCATATTCATTCATGGCTATAGCTTCATTTGCTTTTGCATTATATGCCTCACATGGAGAGCAACCCAAGTCATCTATATATCTATTCATACTAAGAGTTGCATATTTATCAATCACACTTAGCATAGATAGAAAGCTATCTAGCTCTTTTAGATTTGTCTTAGCTCCTCTTTTTAGTCTTCTCTCTTTCTTAGAGAAAAAGAATTCAATTGCTTGCCTCTCCCTCACATTATGCCCTATATAGCCCTTGCCCCATGATATAACTCTATCTTGAATCGTTCTAAAGGTATTTTCTACATATGGCTTTAGCCAGCCGCTATAGGCTTCGACATTTTTGTATTCAATGTCAAGATTTTGCATGACTTCTTTTGTGTATTTAGAGAGGAATGCCTTGCCATTATCCCCTTTGATGACTTTGGGCTTGCCATATTTGAGGATATATTTAGCCACAGCACGAGCAATACCTAGACTATTTTCGCTATCGCTTATATGGAAGCTAGCTACTCTGCTATATGTATCTACAAGTGAGAATAAAACATATCGCTTTTGCCAAGATTTTATATGTGATATATCTATGTCTAGCCCGTCTGCTAGGCTTTTTGCGTCAAAGATTTTATCAAGCGGGCTTGCATCTATTTCTACTACTTGGTTAATGCTAGTTACATTATAGTTTGATTTGCCTAGACTAGCCTTATAGTTACCAACCGCAGCATCATTACCTTTATAGATAAGGGTAGTTTTTAGTCGATTTGCTTTTTTCCATTCTTTTATATATCGCTCTAGTGTGCTATAGCTAATATATTCAGAATCTTTAAGCTTATAGTCTATATAGTCATGAATGCCTTGTATGTGTAGGTGGAGATGTAGCATCTCATGCACATTTGCTATATTTATGCGTGAGCTTTGAGCTTCTATAATGCTATCTACAAGAGATTCTAGCCCTAGCTCTTTTATCTTGCTTGTATTTGTCTTTGCTATGCCTCTATTATCTAGCAAGCCATCTATGCCTTGCTTTTTATATGCCCTCTGCCAAGCATAAAGCTTGTTTTCACTAAGCTTTAATGTATAAGCATTGTCTATATTTGCATTGACTAGGGCTATATAGTCTTTTGCACTTACTCCTTTTTTCTTTAAGCTTTCCCATTCTTTTACTGTTTGCCTTTTTGCTAGAGCTTTTAATTGTGATTTCCTATCACTTAAGTCAAATTTGCTTAAAGCTTGGTAATTGTTGCTTTCTTTGCTGTCTGCCACTTTGTCATGCTCTTCTTGTGAAACAAGCGAAACATCTATCACCTTGCTATTTTCTACTCTGTCCGAGTCCTGCGTAGCCGAGTCCTGCGTAGCCGAAGCTATATTTTGCTTTACTTGTTCTATTGTGTTGTTAGATTCTATCAACTGATGTTTCACTACTTTGTCATTGCTAGCAATCTTTGAATATGTATCAATCTCATTATTACACACACCTATATTAGAATCCACTACACCACCCATTGCTATATTAATGGACGCTATATTAGATTCTATTTCTTTGCTTTGTGTGTTGTTGCTATCTTTTACCTTGTCATTTTGTGCTATGTTGTTAATTGTATTGTGTGTTTGAGTTTCATATTTTGCTTTCTCTGCTATGTTATTGTTAGATTCTGTTTTGTAATGCCCTGCTACTCTTGAGTTAATCCCCGACACTTTGTCATGCCCTGCCAATAAGTCATGTTGAATAACTCCACTTGTGTTATGTCTAAGCAAAGCCGAGTAATGCGTAGCCCAGTCCTGCGTAGCCGAAGAATCTTTTACCTTGTCGTTTTCTACTTTGTTGTCATTCTGAAGGCGGGCACCAGAAGTTTCTATTATTGTATTATTACGAACACTC
>NZ_JRPD02000056.1 GCF_000765805.2 Helicobacter muridarum
AGCTATTAATCCAAATGCAAAGGGATTTAAAGAAGGTAACCATACAACTCATTATTCAGTAGCAGATAAATGGGGCAATGCTGTAAGTGTTACTTATACAATTAACGGCAGTTATGGTGCGATGGTAGCTGTTGAGGGTGCTGGATTCTTATTAAATAATGAAATGGACGATTTTTCTATTAAGCCCGGAGTGCCAAATCTATATGGTTTAATAGGCAACGATGCAAATGCCATAGAACCAAATAAACGTCCTTTAAGTTCAATGAGTCCTACTATATTGCTCAAAGATGGTAAACTATTTATGGTAGTTGGAAGTCCGGGTGGCTCTAGGATTATTACCACAGTGTTGCAAGTCATTTCTAATGTTATAGACCATGGTATGAACATATCTCAAGCCGTTGAATTTTCAAGAATCCATCATCAATGGTTACCAGATGAGATAAGAGTAGAATCATTTGGGCTTAATAAAGATACACAAGACGCACTAAAGAGAATGGGTTATAAGATTACAGAGCTTCCAGATATGGGCGATGTAAATGCAATAGTGCGAGATATAAAAACAGGTATTTACTATGGAGTAACAGATCCTAGAAAAGAGTTTTAAGTTAACTATATTTCTTAAGTTTTGATTTAAAGAATTTGCCTAGCTAAAGACTAGACAAATGAATAATAATATCAAACAAAATTTCAAAATTAAACATAAAATACAAAGCTTATATAACTCAAATAACCTACATTTAATCTCTTACATAATATAGAATCTAGATATAGTTTTACTTAGCAAGATAAAAAGTTGTTTAAAGCTTATTCAAAATCTAAATGAAAATAAAGATAATCTATTCTATATACTGATTACAGAAGAACTACAATGCATAACGTTACTTATTAGTTAGTGGGTGTCCAATTAGTAGAGAAAAAGAATAAAAAGATTATTAAATCAAGCAGATAATATACAGATTACTCGACTTATTAATGATTCGGGCTATGTAACCACACTATAAAGGAAGCACATTAATCTCACCTTCTAATTCTAGCGCATTAGTGCCAATAAATAACCTAGAAAATAAAGGGAATGTGGCTACTAGTCAATATATATTAAATAAGCAATACCAACAATTAGAATTTCAAAGAATTTGGACACAGCTAAAGCAGCTTTTAGCACAAATGCAATCTTTATACGAAGCTTCTTATCCAAAGCTTAAGCCTAACAAAGATACAAGATTGCTTGCTAATGCAAATAACAATAAAGCTATAGATACAACAAACCAAAAAGCTATACAAGAGCTTTGGCTAAAAACCTTTAATCTTAAAAGCTTGGAAGATGATTTTATACCAAATGTGCCAAATGAAGTTAAAGAATATATTCAAGGAGCTGATTTAAAACTTACAAAGGGCAGTCTAACAAAACTTATCAAAATAATAGAGAAAATTTCATACCTTTCATTAAGCCCACATTAGAGAATCCTGATAAAGTGCTAGATAATGGCAATGCTATATTATTCATTAAAGAATTTATAGGTAAAGATAAAAATCGTTATTTTATGAGTATAGCTAAGAGTTATGATGGGGAATGGATTTTTAGCAGCCATGCACGTAGAGAAAAGAATAATATTCGCAATGAAATTTCAAAATCACAAATAATTTATGAAGCTAAGGGCGGCGAAGTTGCTGGTGCGAGTGATATATTAGAATCGGGCGGGGAAGTCTCTAAGCCCTCTCTCTTGCAGATTAAATACACCGCTAACCAAGACTTTGGAGAGCTAGCCCTAATTCTAGCATAAACAAGCAAGAATTACTTCCTTCTATCAAACATATCACAAGCTTTCAGCAACAAGCAAAGCAATTAGCCATGAAT
>NZ_JRPD02000075.1 GCF_000765805.2 Helicobacter muridarum
AGCTACTAAGCTTTAAAGAAGCAAAATAAATAAAGATTCTTAATAATAAAGATATTCCCATTGTTATGTTGAAAGGGTATAGCAACTAAAACATTTCCTGTAAAGTATTGTTTAAAATCAAAGTGATGAATATATGAAGAAAATAGCATGTGGGTGGGAGTTTGTGGCATGTTTGTGTGAAATCAAAGTGAGGTGTTATTTTTTGAATTTGTAAAAAGGTTTTTATACATTGTAAAAAGAATCCTATACATTCCTTTACAAAATACTATACATGTGTATAAAATATGCTTGAAAGTGCGTATTTTATGGAATTTAAAC
>NZ_JRPD02000076.1 GCF_000765805.2 Helicobacter muridarum
GCACTTTATAGAATCTGCCTTGAGTAAAGTTTCTTATATTTTTTGCTAAAGGAGTATTGCGGAGTTGTTTTGTAGAATCTGCTTTGCTTTTAGAATCTATCTTTCTCTCATTCATCATATTATCTATCGCCCATGAGTAAAATTCTATGAATTATCATTGCAATTCCATGTAATAACCCCCATATTGCAAATCCATATCCAGCCCCATGCTATATTCCACTTAATAGTGCTATGATAAAGAGATTCCTAAGAGTTAGAAGCTTGTTTAAGATTCCATAATGGCTATAATCTTTATACTTTGTATTTCTAT
>NZ_JRPD02000057.1 GCF_000765805.2 Helicobacter muridarum
AAAGAATATGGAGAATTTATAGATCAAATTGAAAAAAAAGTAGAGTATTATTTTGGAATCCAAGATGGGTATTAAATAGTGCCTCTTTTGTAGCCTTTAAAATCCAAATCTTTAGAATCTATTTCCCACAAATCAAAGCAAAATTACGCGATTCTAAAAGGGCTTACCGCTTGGGGGAATGGGAGCTTTTAGAAAATCTGCTAGGTTTAGAAACCTTATCTTTTTCTAAAAATTCTTTTGATAAAAATATAAAATCTTTTAAATTTAGCAAAAATTCACATACCCAAAAACTTAATATCAGCATTCAATCTTTAAGTCAAAGCTTTGGTGTAAGCGGTAGGTTAGATTCAGAATATTATCAAGTTAAGTATGAAAGAAATGAAGCAATGATAAAATCTAAGCCTTATGTGAGGCTAAGAGATATAGTAGCAATTCAAAAATCCATAGAACCTGGTAGTGAAGCATATAGAGAAAGTGGAATCCCCTTTATAAGAGTAAGCAACTTGAGTGCATTTGGCATAAGTCAAAGTGAGGTTTATTTGGATTCTAAAGATTTTAACGAGAAACAACTAGAATCTTTGTATCCCAAAAAAGGCACGATTTTATTTAGTAAAGATGGGAGTGTGGGGATTAGCTATTGTGTAGAAAATGATTTAGAATGCGTTACAAGCGGAGCGATTTTGCATTTAACAATCAAAAATAAAGCCCTTATTCTGCCTCAATATCTAAGCCTAGTTTTAAACGCGTTGCCTACCAAACTTCAAGCACAAAGGGATAGCGGAGGCTCTATTATCGCGCATTGGAAAATAAGCGAGATTGAAAATCTCTTAATCCCATTGCTTGACCTTAAGATTCAAAAGCAAATCCAAATTTTACTCATCCAAAGCCTAGCTTTAAGAGCAAAAAGCAAGGAGTTATTAGAGAAAGCTAAAGCAAAGGTGGAGGAAAAAATAAGCTTGCTTTAACCCACTTAGTCGCATTGTATTTGTGTCTTTAAGATTCTAAAAGGGGCAATCTATAGTATAAATCAAAAATCGTCTCAAAAAAATAGCATAAGACGCATTGAAACTTTGATTATATAGAGCAAAAGCAGTATAAGTGTTTTTGTGAATAATAGGAGACGATAAAAAGCTCAATAGCTTATGTAGTTAGAAGCCCAAAGCTTAGTGCTAGGCTAGAGAAGATATTATAGGTTAATGTGAAGCTACAAAATTAGCAAAAGCCCCTAAAGTGGCCCCTGCGATTTGTTTATCCTCTGCCTCACTTCCTCCACCTACTCCGATTCCGCCGATAAGCTTATTGCCAATAAAAAGAGGATAGCCTCCAGATACAAGGCAGATTCTAGAATCTGTGTATGCCCATTAGGGTTTCCCCTTCTTTGCTCCATTTAGCGACATCTTCAGTTTTTGAACGCGTGATAACAGATGTATAAGCCTTTCTTGGCATGAGATGAATGCTTAAAAAAGTACTTCTTTAAATCTCCTAAAAAACTTCAAATTTCCACCTTCACCAACAATGGCAAAGCTTATCAATGTCTAATTTCTGTGTTTCTCCTTGTGTTTTTTGCTTGAAAATTCACAAATTTCATCATTTAATTGCATCTTATTTTCTTTTCCAATGTAAATGAAAGGGAGATTATAGCATTTTTGTAAGTGTTATAGCATATTCCCTATCCTTTCCCTTTGGCAAAGTATTGAGATATAATTACCCAATTTATTTTAATTTCAAGGAAGTGCAGATGGAAACAATCTTACTTTTAAATGGTGGTAAGGCTTTTGGAAGTTCGGGTGGGAGGCTTAGTGAAACCTTACATAATACCGCAAAGCAGACTTTGGAATTATTAGGCTTTGAA
>NZ_JRPD02000005.1 GCF_000765805.2 Helicobacter muridarum
TAGATGAATAATAGCAAATCCACCTCCACCAATATTGCCTGCTGCAGGATGAGTTACAGCTAAAGCATATCCAACAGCCACAGCTGCATCAATGGCATTGCCACCTTTATCAAGAATTTCTTTACCTATCTTTGTAGCATATTGACTACTGCTAATTGCAAGACCATTGCCATTAGTATCCTTAATAGGTGGATAGCTAGCTGCATTTAGTAAGTTTAGGGTTAGTAATAATATGCAAAATAATAGGAAAATACCTACTAATGATTTATCAGATTCCAATTTTATGATCTGATACTTATTGCCACTAATGCTATAAAACATAATAGCCTCCCTAAATAAGAGCAAATTAATTAATATTTACAAGATGTTTTGTTTTATCTCTAAATATTGCTAGATTGGTGAATCCGATATCCTTAATAATATTCAAACATTCTAAATAACCAAAGCCTATTTCAGAGATTCTATGAGCATCGCTACTTAATGTAATATCTAATTCTAGTTTTTTTATCATATTTAGAATCTCAATACTAGGGTATTGCTCTTTAATAGGCTTACGAAGTCCAGCTGCGTTAACTTCAATAACTATATCATTAGTTTTAGCTATTTGCAAAATATCATACAATCTAGGTAGAAGATTCCTAGGCAACACAGAGCCAAATATTTTTGGTAAATCTAAATGTCCAATGATTTGAAAATATCCACTCCTTAATAGCGATTCTATGGAATCCAAATAGCAATTCCAAGTAGCATGAACTCCTCTCTTGCTCCATTCTCCTATAAATTCAGGATTATCAAACCCCCATTTGTCCAAAAAATGAACAGAACCTATCAAATAATCGCAAGAAGCATTCAAGACTTCTTTACTAAGTAGATCTTCTCTTCCTAAAATATAATCTACTTCTAAAGCACATAAGATCTCTATGTCATCAAACTCATCTTTTAATGAGGAAACTTGTTCTAAATATTTAGGCAATATATCAAAACTCATGCGATATTTAGAATCAAAATCCATAGGCGCATGACATGAGAAGCCGAATACATTTATACCAAGCTCTTGTGCTTTATTAATATATTCCCGCATGCTGCCTGTTGCATGGTTGCAATATGTAGTATGATTATGCAAATCAACGCGCATACTATTCCTTACAATGTTTATTTAATTCTATCATAGAATCTAACATTACCTGCCATTTCAAACAGTTATTGATAAATCAATATTTTATCAATATACATGAGTAATGATCTAAAAGCTTATAATAGGCTATAATCAAAGCCATATTTTGCAGTATCAAATAAAATAATCAAGGAAGTATTATAATGACGGACTTTATTAAGCCATATAGAAACAAGGACACAATAAAAGCTTTAGCAAGAGAAATCAATAATATTGCTAAAAACTTAAAAGATGAATTATATATTATGGAAGTATGTGGTGGACATACCCATACGCTAATGAAGTATGGATTAAAGAATCTAATCAATTCAGATTCTATACATTTTATACATGGACCAGGTTGCCCTGTTTGTATTATGCCAAAATCTCGTATTTCAGAGGCTTATACGTTAGCTATGCTTCCAAATGTTATATTGTTAACACTTGGCGATATGATAAAAGTTCCGGGTGAGCTTGGTTCTTTGGCTGATGCTAGAGCTAAGGGAGCTGATGTACGTTTTGTGTATTCTCCAATGGATTGCCTAAAGGTAGCAAAAGAAAATCCAAATAAAAATGTAGTATATTTTGCCATTGGTTTTGAGACTACAACCCCCATGAGCGCGGCTATACTACAAAGAGCAATCAATGAAAGCATAAACAATCTTTATTTGCATATAAATCATGTTTTAGTCCCGCCTCCAGTGAGTGCTATTTTAGATGATGAGAGAGTTAAGGTTAATGCTCTCATTGCCCCTTCCCATGTAAGTGTAGTTAGTGGCGCAAAGATTTATTTACCATTAGCAAAAAATTATGGTATACCTATTGTTGTTAGTGGGTTTGAACCCGTTGATATGCTAGAGAGCATTATGCGAATAATAAAGCAAAAGATAGATGGAAATAATATGGTTGAGATGCAATATTCGCGTGCAGTTAATATGGAAGGAAATATAAAGGCACAAGAATTAATTAATACATATTTTGATGTTGCTCCAAGTTTTACTTGGAGAGGATTGGGGGACATTAAGAACTCAAGCCTATGCTTAAAAGAATCTTTTGCAAGATATGATGCGAAAATACATTTTGGAATTAAAGAAATAGAAAGTAAGGAATCTCCACATTGTCTATGTGGCAATATATTAAAAGGTTTGGCAAATCCTAAAGATTGTAAAGTATTTGGCAAAGGTTGTACTCCTAGCAAACCAATAGGTAGCTGTATGGTGAGTAGCGAAGGGGCTTGTGCAGCATACTATAAATATGGCTCATTAAGCAAAAAATAGCAATTAATAAAGATTTATTTAGAATAATAAGATGTAGGCTATAGCTAACGTAAGTTAGCAAATCTAAATAATAAAAATACTAAAATATAAAGGTGCTTATTAATACAGATCAAAAAATAATGATTACTACCAATTAAATATTATCAATTTCATAAATTACATTATAATAAACCAATAATCCATATGAAATATTTTCAGCAGAACTTAATAATATAAGGCATTAATTATTATGATACTTTCTAATTCCATTTGCTAATTTATTTAATCTTGCGCTTACACTTACATCATAATATTTAAATGTAAAATAAACATAGACTAAAATAAACGGATAGGACAACAAAGCTATATACTTAACCTATTGATATAATTTATGAAATAGGTATAATTTTATTGTTAGTAACTTTTAGCTTGTTAATCAAGCTCATATCGTTTGCATTCAAAGAAAAGTCAAATACATTAATGTTTTCTCTAATCCTATCTGGATTTGCTGAACGCGGCAGAGGAACAAAGCCTTTTTGCAAACTCCATCTCAACATGACTTGTGCTACAGTTTTATTGTATTTGTTACCAATTTTCTTTAACACAGGATTGAGCAATGCTTCCTTTCCGCGCGCTAGTGGGGAATAAGCCTGAATTGCTATTTTATGATGTCTACATATATCTATTAGCTTATCATCTACATAGAATGGATGAACTTCAATCTGGTTTACCATTGGTTTGATATTGCATTCAGGTATAAAAGCCTCTAAGTGATGTGGATAAAAATTACTAATACCAATAGCTTTAACCTTACCTTGTTTGTAAAGTTTCTCCATAGCTTCCCATACATTGATATCTCTCTCTAACCATTTGGGTCCGGATTTCTTTGGTTGAGGAAAATGAATTAAATACAAATCTATATAATCCATTTTAAGTTTAGCTAAGCTCTCGTTTACAGATTCTATAGTTTCATCGCTTGTAGTCTTATCATTCCATAACTTGCTAGTAATGAAAATATCATCTCTTGGAATCTTGCTTCGTATCACAGCTTCACCTACTTCGCGCTCTGTATCATAGCGAGTAGCTGTATCAATAAGCCTATAGCCATCATTTAGGGCATTTAAAATAGCATTTACCCCTTTTTCGCCGTTTAACCCATATGTGCCAAATCCAAAGATTGGCATTTTCACATTATTGTTTAATTTTTGTGTGCTAAATGGACCCTGAATCTGAAAGCGAGATGAAAAAGCATGTGCAGAAGTAAATATACTCTCTTTTGTTAGCATACCTAAACCAATAGTAGAGCTAACAATAGCCGTCATTTTGATAAAATCTCTTCTTGTCATATCACGCATAAAACCCCCTTACATAATTATGAACTTTAAAAAAGCTAATTATACATAAAATCTACAAGTTATTATTATTGATTATGTGTAAAGCTTATCTTCATATGACAATTATTTATCTTGTAAACATTGCCAAATATTTATTGCAAGCCTTCATGCTTGAATATAAATTTAATCAACCGTTTATTTTATACTTTATAGATAGAGTTAAAGATTTCAGCACTAGCCAAATATTTTCTTCTCGAAGCTATTGTAATATAGATCCCTTGCTTCATTTAGCGGAATTACAATATTTGAGATCTGTATGGATTGCGTGCCAACTTTGCCGATACAATAACATTCCAAACCCTTGCTATTTGCTAGATGCTTTATGATTCCTAAATTATGCGGGAATATTTCGCATACGATTTGACTATGTGTCTCGGCAAATAGAGATGTATTAGTTAGGTTGTTAAATTTCAAAAAATCTCTTAGTATTTCATGAATCAAAATCTTATTATTGCCAGTTAATGATAAAACATATTGCAAAGCAGTTTGTTTCCCACTATCAATCAAAGCATTAAATTCATTGTCATTATAATTAGTATAAAGCCTTGTTAACATATTAGCAATTTGCTTACCATAAAGTTTAGTAATTCTTCGATAATCTACAGTGCAAATAGATTCAAATGGAAGTAGTGCTTGAAGTCCTTTATTGCCAATGGTTGCCATTTTAGCTAAAGTTATAGCAATGCCCCCGCTGCCTATATCCTTAGCACTTAGTAATAGCCTAATTTGTGTGCATTCTTGTAGGAATTCCCAAAGCCTAAGTTCTATATCCAAATCAATTTCTACAATCTCGCCACTTGGCGGATTATTAAGGATTTTTTGTAATAATGAGCCTGCAAAATAAGAAGCATTGTTATTATATTTATGTTTGATTGTCTTATTAGATTCTTTGCTATTAGAATCATTTATGTTTGATTTCATGCATCTATTGGCATCTAATCCACATTCAACAACTTTTATACCCATATTATCACCATTGATCAATGCAGATTCTATATTTCCACCTATAAGACATATAAGCGAATCTTCTTTTACAAAATGACTTCCAATAGCATAACTATAGTCTTCTAAAAGACCAACGCTAACAATGCTTGGAGTAGGGTATATATCATTTTCATTGGTTTGATTGTATAGAGATACATTTCCGCTTACCACAGGCGTATTTAATGTAATACAAGCTTCTTTTATCCCATTGCAAGATTCCTTAAACTGCCACATTACTTCAGGATTCTCTGGATTACCAAAATTTAAGCAATTCGTAATAGCAAGCGGCTTTGCTCCGCTTAAAGCAACATTGCGTCCAGATTTGGCAACGGCTATCTTAGCCCCACCCCTTGGATCTAAATAGCAATAACGTGAATCGCATTTGGCACTCATGGAAATAGCTTTAGGGGAGGAAAAATTCTTTAGGCTAACAATACTTGCATCTCCTAAACCAGCGGCTTTAATTGTGCTAGCTTTTATACTTTGATCATATTGGTTATATATCCATGATTTATCATTTATATCAAGGCTAGATAACATTTCTCTAAAGACTATATTAGCTAATTCTTTGTCCATATTGCTATATATCAAATCTAAGGTATGTTCTTTAGAATAATTAGCACCATTGTTATAACTGTTAAAATCTTCATCTTTTTTGTAATAATTATGATATGGTTTAAAATTCTTATAATCTAGACTTAGCTGTAATTCCTTACAATATTTTAGATATTTAGGTTTACTTATGGGACGTTTTAATATAGTAGAGGATTCAACAACTTGATCTACCATTAGGCTAGCACATATATTGCCATGCCAAAATAGCTCCATCTTTCCGCTATCTGTAACCTCACCAATTACAACACAATCTAATTCATACTTGGCAAAAATCTCCTTGATTCTATCTTCACAACCTTTTTTCGCACAAATAAGCATTCTCTCTTGCGATTCTGAAAGCATAAGCTCATATGGACTCATACCACTTTCCCTCATTGGCACTCTCTCTAACCACAGAATCATACCGCTTTTACTCCTACTAGCCATTTCAAAACTAGAGCTAGTAAGCCCAGCTGCACCCATATCTTGTATACCAACGATTAGATCATTTTTAAAAACTTCTAAGCATGCATCTAAGAGTAGTTTTTCTGTAAATGGATCTCCAATCTGTACTGTTGGACGTAGGGCTTTTGTTTGAGAATCAAAACTATTGCTACTCATAATAGCACCACCTAATCCGTCTCTGCCTGTTTTACTACCTACATATACGATTGGATTCCCAATTCCGATAGCCTTACCATAGAATACTTCATTCTGCTTTGCAATGCCTAGGCTAAAGGCATTAACAAGTATATTACCATTATAGCAAGACTCAAAGCCAGTCTCTCCACCAATAGTTGGAATCCCCATGCAATTGCCATAGTGTCCAATACCATCAACTACACCATGAAGTAAATGAGTATGCTTTTTTTTCATAGAAGAATCCAAAATGTCTCCAAATCTCAATACATTTAGATTAGCTATTGGATTTGCCCCCATAGTAAAAATATCACGTAAGATTCCTCCAACACCAGTAGCAGCCCCAGCATTTGGCTCAATAAAGCTTGGATGATTATGGGATTCTATCTTGAATATTGCTACCAACCTTTCATTATTAGTATTTTCGCCTAAATCAATTACACCAGCATTTTCCCCTGGTCCTTGCAATACCCAAGGAGCTTTTGTTGGAAATTCTTTTAAATAAATCTTACTTGACTTATAACTACAGTGTTCACTCCACATTGCAGAAAAGATTCCAATTTCTATTAAATTTGGTTGGCGATTAAGCATTTGTGTAATCTTTATATAGTCTTCGCTGCTTAGTTTGTGTTGTCTCAAAATAGCCTCAATATTATCATCTGAAATACTAAAATTACTGCTCTTTTTGTCGCTCATTATTACCCCTATATAAAAATATATGCTAATTCTAACAAAACTACAATAAAGGGTTCTGCACAGATATGAAATATTTTTCTAATTTTATAGATGATTAAATAATTTATTTATGTTTTTTTTACTACAATATAAAAGTAGCCTTAAATTTTTTAATGGGGAGATTTGTGAATAAATGAAATACATAAAGTTTTTTGAGGAACTAAATAACCGCGATGTCCCTCTAGTTGGTGGCAAAAATGCAAGCATAGGAGAAATGTTTCAAGAGCTAGTGCCTGTTGGCATTAAGGTCCCAGATGGCTTTGCTATTACTAGCGATGCATATTGGTATCTTTTAGAAAGTGGCAATATAAAAGATCAGATTAGAGAGCTTTTAGTAAATGTTGATTATACAGAAATGGACGTTTTGAGGAATAGATGCAGCAAAATTAGAGAATTGATTTTTAGCACACCACTACCCCAAGACTTAAAAGATGAAATTTTCCAAGCTTATGATAAGCTAAGCCAAAGATATGGTATGACAGAAGCAGATGTCGCAGTTAGAAGTTCTGCTACTGCAGAGGATTTACCTGACGCAAGTTTCGCAGGACAACAAGATACTTATCTTAGTGTCAAAGGTAAAACAGATTTGGTTCACTATATTAAGTCTTGTTTTGCATCTCTCTTTACACATAGAGCAACAAGCTATCGTGCTGGTAAGAATTTTGATCACTTTAAGGTTGCATTAAGTGTTGGAGTACAAAAGATGGTACGTTCAGACAAAAGTGCAGCAGGTGTCATGTTTAGCATTGATACAGAAACCGGTTTTAAAGATGCTGTATTTATTACATCATCATGGGGACTTGGTGAAAACGTTGTTGGAGGAACAGTAAATCCAGATGAATTTTATGTATTTAAACCAACCTTAGAGCAGGGCAAAAAACCAATTATCAAGCGTAAACTAGGCACAAAAGATGTAAAAATGGTGTATTCACCTGCTGGTAGTGATAAGCCCACTATGAATGTAAGGACTACGCATCATGAAATGGAAACTTTTTCAATTACAGATGAAGATGTGCTGACACTTGCAAGATATGCAATTGACATTGAAAAACACTATACAAAAGAAGCAGGCGAATATAGACCAATGGATATGGAATGGGCAAAAGATGGTCAAAGCGGAGAAATATTCATAGTCCAAGCTAGGCCAGAAACCGTTCAAAGCCAAAAAAGCAAACACGGGGCAAAAATAGAAAAATTTCGCTTTAAAAATCCAATAGACAATGATAGAGAAGTAGTGTTAAGGGGTATGGCTATTGGAACAAAAATGGGTAGCGGTAAAATAAGGATTATCAATAACATAGAGCAAATGAATACTTTCAAAGAAGGTGAAATTCTAGTAACTGACAATACCGATCCAGATTGGGAGCCAGTGATGAAAAAAGCAGCTGCAGTTATAACAAATAGAGGCGGTAGAACATGTCATGCAGCTATTGTAGCAAGGGAGATAGGCGTTCCAACTATTGTTGGCGCGCACGGTGCAACTGAAGTGCTATATACAGATATGGAGGCAACAGTCTCTTGTAGCGAAGGTGAGGAGGGTTATGTATATGCAGGTATTCATGAATACGAGGTAGAAACAATATCTCTAGAGCACTTAGGAGAAACGAAGACAAAGATATATATGAATGTTGGAGACCCTGCTAAGGCATTTGGATTCTCATTTATACCTAATAGTGGGGTTGGTTTAGCTCGCATGGAGCATATTGTGCTACATCAAATTGTAGCTCACCCTTTAGCATTGCTTGATTTGCAAAATGATAAAACAATATACAACCAAGATGATGTAGTCAAATTAATACATGGATACGATAATCCAAAGGATTTTTTTATCAAGAAAATTGCAGAAGGTATGGGTATGATCGCGGCAGCTTTCTATCCAAATCCTGTTATTGTACGCACAAGCGACTTTAAAAGTAATGAATATAGGAATATGATTTCTGGAGAGTATTACGAGCCTCAAGAGGAAAATCCTATGCTAGGTTATCGTGGAGCGAGCAGATATTATTCAGAACAATATCGAACAGCATTTGAGTGGGAATGTCAAGCCTTAGCTATGGTAAGAGATGATATGGGATTAACAAATATGAAGATTATGATTCCATTCTTGAGGACACCAGAAGAAGGAAAAAAAGTATTAGAAATTATGAGACGTAATGGATTAGAATCTGGTAAAAATGGACTTGAAATATATGTAATGTGTGAATTGCCTGTTAATATTATACTAGCTGATGAATTTCTTAAAATATTTGATGGATATTCTATTGGTTCAAACGATTTGACACAACTAACTTTAGGGGTGGATAGAGATGGAGATTTGGTAAGTCATATTTTTGATGAAAGAAATCCAGCAATGCTAGAAATGTTTAAACAGGCTATTCAAGCATGTAAAAGACATGGCAAATATTGTGGAATTTGTGGGCAAGCTCCAAGTGACTATCCAGAGATTGCAGAATTCTTAGTGCAACAAGGTATTAGTTCAATTTCATTGAATCCAGATTCTGTTGTTATGACATGGGAACGTATCGAGCAGCTTGAAAAAAAGCTTAAATCAACAAACTAAAGGATTGTTATGTGGCAAAACAATAAAAATTGTGGTTTAGAAAAAGTTAATTTTGAGGAAAATGCAAAAAAAACTAAAGAGAGATATTATTTACGCAAGATTTCTGATATTGCTATACTTGGTGGAATGAGTGCAATGCTCGTTGCTGGATTAATAGGTTGTGATAGTAGTGCTCAAAGTGGGACTCAAGAAATACAAAAGAAACAAGGTGTAACAGTTACTTTACAAGAAAATAACGATGGCAGTTACACAATTATCGATGAAACTCCAAGTAGCGATGGAGATACTACAATAATAGTAAAGGACACAAATGGCAATAAGCGTGTGTTGAGCAAAGAAGAGGTTGATTCTTTAGTAGCTGAAGAAGAAAGAAGAATTGATAATGGAACTAGCACACTAACTAGTAGTGATGGTGGTGGGTTAGGCATTGGTGGTGCTATCCTAGCTAGTGCTGCTGGAGCATTAATTGGCAGCTATATAGGCAATAAGCTTTTTAATAATCCTAACTATAAGGCAAATGCACAGAGAAGTTACAATTCTCCATCTGCATATCAACGTTCTCAAACTTCTCCTGGTGCTGCTAGAACACAAAGCACTCAATCTACAACAAGAGCAGCTACCCCATCAAATGCTAAGAGTGGCTTCTTCTCTGGTAGCTCATCAAATAAGGGAGCAACATCAACAGCAAGCTCTTAAGTTCACGATTTAAAGCCGTTTACGTAAAAAAACAGTAATATATTTTTTACGTGATAGTTATGAATAAATTTATATATTCATTTTGATTTCAAATTTATAGGCTTTTATATAAGAGTTTATTGTAAGGTAAAATTATTGGAAATATATAGTTGCAAATTATTTAAGAAATAGTAAATAGAGATTATTATTCAAAACAATAAACCATAACGCAAATATAAAATAGTATAACTATAGCAATTAATAAAAAAGAGCTAGTTAGGTATTTTAATAAAAAGTTAAATATTTCTAAAATCCAATCAGATTAACCTTACATGAAATGCCATTTATAACACAACGTATAGAAGTAGATAAGGCTTCCTTGCGTGCATACTTTGGGCTTACTTTATTTATAATTTGTCAATAATCCACGTTAGAGTCGATTCCATGACACATGCAATACCGCCTAACTGCAAGCTTTTAGTGCAAAGCAAGACTCCTTTAGAAAAAGGAATGCCAAGAGAAGAGCAAATATGTGTTACTCGCATAGATAATGAGCTATATATCAAACGTTTTCAGAAACGTCTAAAATACAAACTTATAAGCGATAATAAAAGTTATAATGATATAGTCCTAGAGGGAGAAAACTACGAAATATATTGTAGTAGGATTATTTCAAAAGTTATAATGCTAAACTATCTCAATATACACAATGTATGCTTTCCAATCTTTAAATTAAACACCTTTAAAAATCGTTTAAATGCCATTTAAATCATGCTTCCTTGCACTTTTTTGACTCATGTATAAAAAATTTAAAGGAATATATAGGACTTTTTATGCAATATATAGGATTCTTTTGACAAAGTTCAATTCTTAGGTTCACTTTGATTTTAAACAATACTGTATGCTATTACAGAATTAACCTATACAATAAATAAAATAGTGGTAATAGCATCAAAGATTAATAGCTATTGCTATAATGTAAAAATTTAAATATTACCTGCTTTCATCTCTGCCATCATTTTATCAAATGCTTCTTTTGTGCCTTTTCTTACTGGTTGCATAAGGCTTACTATAATAATAGCAAGGCTAGCACATACAAATCCCGGGACAATCTCATAGATTGGAAAATACTCATACAGATAATTATTATGTATAACAACCACTACTGCACCTATTACCATTCCAGCTATTGCACCCATACGAGTCATACGACTCCAAAAAAGCGAAAATAAAATTACACTTCCAAAGCTAGCACCGAATCCAGCCCAAGCATAAGATACGATAGATAAAATACTAGAGTTTTTATCTGTAGAAATAAAAAATGCAACAAGAGATACAGCCAAAACACTAGCTCGACTAAAGAACATAACTTGCCTTGGAGTGGCATCTCTTTTTAGAATCTTTTTATAAAAGTCCTCTGCTACAGTTGAGGCTGAAACAAGTAATTGACTGCTTGCTGTACTCATTATTGCAGCTAGCAATGCTGATAGGAATATCCCTGTAATCCAAGGGTTAAAAAGAGTTTGAGACATAACTATAAATATTTTTTCTGGGTCATTAAAAGATAAATCAAACTTTGTTATATAGGCAACGCCCAAGATTCCCAATAGACACGCACCAAATAAGCTTATTATCATCCATGACATACCAATTAATGTTGCTTTTGGTATATCCCTAGTAGAACGAATTGACATAAATCGAACAATTATATGAGGTTGCCCAAAATATCCAAGTCCCCAAGCTACAGCAGAAATAACGCTAAGAAGAGTAACATTATGCAAAAATGAGAAATGAGACTTTGCGCCAAGTGATTTTTTTATTGTAGAATCTATATCAGCAAATAAGGCGTTCAAATCTTTTTCTATCTTATCGCTTGATTGCCCATTATTTATGGAATCTTGAATAGATAATGCTCTACCTTGTAAAGATTTAAAACTAGCCTTAGTATCATCTATACTAATTTCACTTAGCATATTCAACGATTGTATAATTGATTCCAAATTATTTATTGCATTATTAGTATTTTGTTTGCTTTGCTCTAGGAGGGCGTTCACATCAGTGTCAAGGTATTGATATGTTTTTTGCACTTTTTCGTTATGAATATCATCACTTTTGTTTACTAGATCGACAACTTCACCAAATCCACCAATATGAAAAAGCATGACAATAGGCACAATTATTAATGCTATCATCATCAATATTCCTTGTAACAAATCTGTCCAACATACGGCTAAATATCCACCAAAAAAAGTATATGCAACAATAATGCCTGCACCAATTATTAAAGAGATATTGTAATCAATAGAAAATGTTTGCTCAAATAACTTTCCACCCGCAATAAGTCCTGATGAGATATAAAATACAAAAAATACTAAAATCACAATCGCAGAAATAAGACGTAAAATATGCTTATCATCAGAGAATCTGGTCTCAAAATAATCTGGAATTGTTATTGAGTTAGCAACTACTTCAGTATAGATTCTAAGTCTCTTTGCTACAAGCATCCAATTTATAAACATACCAACACTAAGTCCAATAGCAATCCAAGCATTAAGTAATCCTGCAACATAAAGTGCGCCTGGCAATCCCATTAATAGCCAACTACTCATATCAGATGCGCCCGCACTTAAGGCACTAACAGCAGCTCCTACATTCCTTCCACCAAGAAAAAATTGTTCTGGATTCCTTATTTGCCTATAAAAATAAATTCCAATACCAATCATAATAAGAGCATATATCCCAAATGTTATAAATATAGGTAGGCTTAGATTTTGAACCTCTAATGTATTTGTCATAACTATTCCTTTTTATAAATTATGATTATTTCAAGAAACTTGAATAGAAGCTGCTAATAAATATAATTAATATGATAAATGGGATAATATACTTAACATATAAAAACCATATATCAACAACTTTAGAATATTTCTCACTGCCGTTTAAAATCTCTTTCTTAGCTTCGTCTTTTAACACCCAACCAACAAACAATGCACAACCAAGTGATGTAAGTATAAAAAATATGGTAGCACTAATATCATCAAAGGCATCAAATATACTTTTACCAAATATTCTTACATCTTTCCATATATTATCACCAAGAATAGATGGGATATTGCCTAGTAAAAAGATAACCCCCAACACAGCAAATACTGCTAACTTTTTATTTATTCCGAACTTTTCTTCTAAGACTACAATTAATACTTGAAAATTAGGCATTGATGTAGTAAATGCAGCAAGCATTAGTAAACAGAAAAAAGCAACCATAAAAAATGTGCCACCATGCATCTTAGAAAATACAATTGGCAAACTTTCAAATACTAGACTAGGTCCTGCATTTGGGCTGATACCAAATGTAAATAGAGATGGAAATATCATAAATCCGGCTATAACAGCAATTAAAGTATTAACAATACCTGTTATAACCGAAGTTTTGACTAATTGCTCTTTTTTATGTAAATGAGAAGAAAGCGTAATCATAACTCCAAAACCAAGTGATAATGCGAAGAAGACTTGACCCAACACGGCTACAAACAACTGTGGTGTAATCTTACTGAAATCAGGTGTGAGATAATATTTTATTCCTTCCATAGCCCCCGATAAAGTAATATTACGTAACACCATGCCAATCATGATTAAGAATAACAATGGCATAAGAATCTTTGCTGCCCTTTCAATTCCATTTATGACGCCTCTTGTTAAGACAATGTAATTTACCAATACAAATAAGAATGTAGCTATGCTAATTGCTATAGGTGAATTTACTACATTGTTCTGATAGAATTCCTTAGTAATGTCGGCATTTAACTCTTGTGATGCAGATAAATTACCAAGCGTAGAATGATAAATATAGTTTAATACCCAACCACCAATAACCATATAGTAAGCCATAATTCCAAACGCACCAATAAGCCCTGTCACTCCAACAATCTTCCAAAGACGAGAAATAGGCTTACCATTAGAGCTACCACCAAAGCAATCTAGTGAATTTTTATGCATTCTTCTACCAATTGCATTTTCTACTAGAATCATAGGTATCCCAATGACAATCATTGCTATACAAAATGTAAGCACATATGCACCGCCACCATTCTGTCCTACAAGATAAGGGAAACGCCATGTTGCACCAAATCCAATAGTTGCACCAGCAACGGTTAGAATATAGGCTATTTGAGAACTCCAAACAGGTCTTTGCATAATATATCCTTAAATATTTTTATTTATTAGTGATTTATTTATCATGAATGTATTTTGTAAATATCAGTTAGTTTAGCAATAATTGATTGTTGGTAAGTATAAAAAAAGATACCTTTGGTAACATTTTGTAAAATTACCGCTATGTTTATAATCTATGTATTCTATAATTTAATCACGCTATGCATATGAATAAAATATCTATAACAAGAAAGAAATCTCTATCATAATGTTAAACCTTAATGGGTCAACATCATTAAAATTAAACAACAAAATCAATATACTAAGTTAGAGATTATCAATACGTATCATAAATGGAGATTCTATAATATCTTGCAATATAGACAGTTCACTTAATGCTTTTTGTATTTGTGCTTCTGTGCAAATATGCGTAGATAACAATAAATAGGCATATTGGGAATCCAAATTTTTTGGATTCTTCTGAATGAGAGATTTGATTGAAATTTGATGTAAGGCAAATACATGAGAAATATTGGATAACACTCCTAACTTATCTCTCACCTTTAATCTGATGTAGTAGCAACAAGATATTTTATCTCTTGGCATAAGCTCTATATCATGCCCAATACTATAAGTGTCATTTGCATAGCCAAGCATAGGCATAGAATGTGGAGTAGATTCTGAAGGAACTGTATTTTTAATATTATGCAATAAGACTTTATTTCTTGCAATTTCGATAATGTCGCTTATCACTGAGCTAGCTGTTTGGCTACCACCAGCTCCTGCACCGTAATAAAGCATTTCGCCAACATTATCGCCCACAACGCTAATAGCATTCATTACGCCGCTTACCTTAGCTAGCATACAATCCTTAGGTATCATTGCTAAATGCGCTCTTAGTTCTAGTTGGTTATTAGTCTTCTTAGCTACACCTAGTAGTTTGATTTCATATTCACTTCCCCTTGCAAAGTTTATATCTTCTAATGTTAATCCTTCTATGCCTTCAACAATAATGTCATCTATCTTGGCATTGATTCCATATGCAAGTGAAGCTAGAATAAGTAACTTATGCGCGCTATCACTGCCGTTTATATCTAGTGCGGGATTTGCTTCTGCATAACCCAACTCTTGAGCTTGCTTTAGAGCAGATTCAAAACTTTCATTCTTTTGACTCATTTGAGTTAAGATATAATTACTAGTGCCATTCATAATGCCACGAATGCTTATAATATGGTTGGCACATAACCCATCGCGCAAAACTCTTATAATTGGTATAGCTCCGCAAACACTTGCCTCAAATCCAATTGGAATTCCATTATTTCTTACTTCCAAATCATGCCTATGATATGCTAGCATTGCTTTGTTTGCTGTTACAAATGCCTTATTACGCTCTAATGCCTGTAGTGCAATAGAATAGGGCAATTCTATACCACCTATAAGCTCTACAATAATCTCAATATCTTTATCATTAAGCGCGTCATTAATATCTGTGCTTAGCGGAATGGAGATATTTTTATTATCTATGTTTCGAGCTATTGCAATCTTTGGAATAATACTTACACCAGCTCTTGCAGTTATGATATCCTGATTGTTTTGCAATATATCAATAACAGCCTTGCCAACTGTGCCAACACCTAAAATAGCTATAAAGATTTTCTCCACTTTGAACCCCATAAAAAAATTCTAGAATTATACTTAAAGTTTTTATATATTACTATTTAGAATCTCCACAATTCATTTAAGATTCTAGTTAACCTCAAATATTATTTTATTCTAATTTTATAACTTTATACAATAATATATTAGCTATAATACAATACTAGAATTTGTATAAACTTAAATCGGAGCAAGAATTATGGGTGGAGTAATTTTGTGTATCGATGATGATAAAGATTTGCTAGATTTGCTAGAATTAAATCTCAATGCTACATTAGGGCAAAGTGGTTTTGAGACTGTTGGCTGTTTGAATACTCAAATAGCATGGCGTTTTATTGAAAAAGAATGTATAGCCTTTATCCTCATGGATAAAAATTTGGCTGCAGACGATGGTTTGCAGTTTGCTAAGCAACTAAAAGATTCTGGCTATGATATACCAATTATATTTTTGAGTGCTTTAAGCACACCATTTGATAAGATATCTGCACTTGAATATGCTGATGATTATATTACAAAGCCCTTTGACTTTGATGAAGTCATAGCTAGAATTTTTGCAGTTCTTAGAAGATATAGCAAAAATATCAATCAAAAAGTAATTAAATACAAGGGAATCGCTCTAAATAAACACACAAAAGAGCTTTGTATTGATAATTTAGAAATTACGCTAAGCCCGCTTGAAGCAAGAATTATGTTCTACTTTATAAAAAACGGAGGGCAGATTTTAACTAGGAGTTTTTTACTAAATAAAGCATGGGGAGATGAGAAAAAATATCATGAGAATAGTGTAAATGTAGCTATAAAGAGGTTACGAAAAAAAATAGAAAAAGAAACAAATGTTATTAAGATTAAATCCATTCGAGGTAGGGGATATAAGCTATGCTAGCTCTTTGTGTTATTTGTATGTATGGTTTTTAGATAACTTAAGCCAATGATACACAATAGATGTAAGGTTAAGAACACTCTTAAATATGCAAAGGAATTTTAATAGTATACATAAACTTGGCTTTATCACAAGCAAATTAAACTAATTAATAAAATCAATATTTTGTATAAAGTTAGCATAACATTGGCTCTGTTTTAAAATGGAAACAGCTAACATTCTTTAAATGGTAAACTTGAAATAGATAAACATGCAATCTCCAAGTATAACAATATTATAGTATTTATCTTAATTGCAACTCTTGTATAATAAATTAACCTCAAAATTTGCTTTAGTGCTACATAGTTGCGCTCAAACACTCATTTTTGATAAAATTTAGCATTTTTATGATTAAACATAAGGAAATTTATGCATAACTCGGAGCTTGTGTCCTTTGGCATAATTGCATTATTGATTGTTATAGCACCATATATTAGTCGCTTAACGCGTTTGCCTGTAGCTGTTATAGAAATTATACTTGGAGCACTTACATGCCATTATGGACTTTTTAAAAACTCAGATACACTAAACACAGTCGCTCATGTAAGCTTCCTATATCTAATGCTATTAGCAGGTATGGAAGTTGATTTACGAGGGTTTAGTAGGCTAGGTAGATCATTTTATAAAAAGGCTATGCTATATTTTGGAACTCTTTATGCTATATGTGCTGTCATTGTGATTGCTATGCAATTAAAATGGATTTATATAGCAATACTTCCTGTGATGAGTCTTGGTATGATTGTGGCTCTACTAAGAGATTATGGCAAAACTCATAAATGGCTAAATATAGCACTTCGTATTGGAATAATAGGTGAACTAGCAAGTATAGTAGCTCTTATTATGGTGCAAAATGGCTACTCACAAAATAGCGATAATTCACCATTTGAAATATATAAATCTTTTATCTTACTGGCTATATTTATTATAACCTTTGCAATTTTGTTTCGTATTAGTAAAATAATATTTTGGTGGAAGCCAACCTTAAAACTTTGGTTCATGCCTACAAACGACAGTTACAATCAAGATATACGATTTAGCTTCATGCTATTCTTTGTGCTAATTGGGATAACTACGTTAATGGATATTGAAGATGTTTTAGGCGCATTCCTAGCAGGAATGGTTGTGGCTACATTTTTTTCATACAAATATGATATGGTACATAAGTTAAATGATATAGGATTTGGATTCTTTGTGCCACTATTTTTTGTCTATGTGGGTTCAACTCTTAACCTAAATGCAATCCTACATGATCATAAGATAGTCTGGTATGGCATTAGCATAGCATTTGTTATGTTTCTAATACGTCTTATAGCTTCATACTTTGCGTTTAAATCTTACTTTTGTAGTTTAAAGGATACTACTCTTTTTGCATTAAGTGGTTGTATGCCACTTACATTTTTAGTAGCAATAGCAAAAATAGGTTTAGGATTTAAAGCTATAGATGATTCTGAATATTATTCTTTAGTGATTGCAGCAGTATTTGAAGCAGTATTTTTCACAGTATTAATAAAAATAATATTCTATTCAGGAAATAGCAAAGCAAGGAAAGATTAAAACATATATATTTTGTTCAATTCATAGTATATGTTTGCTTGCTATCATCTCTATAGAAAATTTTGAATCTTCATCAAAGTCTTTAAGAATTTTTGCCATCATTGAGATTTACTGTTAAAACATGGGTATCCTCCCCCAGCTGCACTCGCACTAATAATACTCCAGATTCCATTTTTTTATATGGAATAACAACGAATCCACCCTTTGTATCATTTTTAGTAAGAGTATTTTTACGCAAATAGTTAGCAATTAGAATCTGCTTTGCTTTTCTTTGCAATATAGCATTCCTTTCTGCTTGAAGACTAGCCCTAGCAAATGAATAATCATAGAATCTATATCCGTATCCTCTATAAAAATATAAAGGATAGTATGGATAATAAAATTGAGATTTAAAAAATGTATCAATTACCTTTATTTCTATACTTGTTTCACTATCTATCTCAATTTCTTTACCATAGGCATATAATGCCTCACTTAAATTGAGATTATAACGTTGTAGTTCCTGGAATTCAAGAGCATGTAAAATCTTATTGTTGTTTTGCACAGTAATGCTATCCGTATCAAAAGATATATCTTTATTAGAAAGATTTTGAACCGTAATATATAAAAGAAGTGGTTCATTATCAATTCCACCAATAAAATTTTGCGCTACTTCGAACTGAATCTTACTTTCTTCTTGATTACTTTGAATAATTGCTATGCCATTATTATAGCTAGCGATATTTTGAGGCTTTACACTCAAAGAGCCACATCCACTAAGCATAACTATAATAGTTAAAAAATATATATAATAAAGCGGATTTTTGCTTGCCCAGCCTATACTAAACATTATAATAACCCCCCAAATAATTTTAGTTGTGATAGTAGTGTATTGACCTTAACAATATGCTATAATTAAAATATTTTTTGATAAATTACTAACTACTATAATATTAATTACAACAAAGGAGCGTTAATGTGCAAATTCTACGCAAATATCATTTTGCGGTTTTTGCGTGCATTTATGCTTATGTTTGTAATCATTTTTTTTATTCTACACTTATGTTTTGGGCAAGAAGATTTATCTTCAGTAATTAGAAATATGCAAGATGAGCCACAAGACTATGATAGTGCAATACAGCAAAATCAAGTAATAGAAGCACCAAAGATTCTAAGACTTGAAATCTTGACTGATACAGATTATTTTACTAATCAAACATTCTATGTAGGACAATATATAACAATCTCATATCGACTCATGCTATTTGATGGTGCAAGGATTGTATATACTGAGTTTACTCCATCTTTTGATAGCTTGACTAAAAACCAACAAGGTGCAGATAATAACTCCGGAGTAGCTTTGATAAAGAGTTCAGATTGGAATGAAAATGGAGATTATTGGAATATTAGCTACACATTCAAGATTTTAAGAGATAGGGCTACCATTCCAGCTCTAGTTGTGCATGTGCAAAATAATAATATTCAAGATTCTATGCAGACAAGTAAGATTGGACTGCAAGCTCAAGACCTATCAAGCAATCACTCATTTAGCAATGTAGTAGCAAGCAATCTTAAAGTAATTGATTATACACTTGAAATCTATGATAATAAGAATAATATGATTCTAATTGAATTAGAAGGTAAGAATAGTAATTTGGAAGATTTCTCCATACCAAACATAAAGGAGCAGGAATTTGGACAAGGAACTAAATTTGGTATAGATATAGCTAGAGCCAATGTTTTAGCATTAGTCCCAAAATCTTTAGAATCAATAAACTTTAATTATTTTAATATTGATAGTAAACAGTTTATAGACATAAAGATTCCAAATATAATAAATGTCATAGCTCAAGATGACAGCACAAAAGAAGATCTGAATCCAAAAAATTCATTTTTGGGTATTGTTAACATCTGCATTATCTCATTTCTTTTGCTATTTTCACTCCTAACAATTTTTAAACGATCCTATTTCTTTGCCATTATTTCTGTACTATTGCTTTGTTTATTGGTTTATCGATTCTTTTCTAACACACATACTATCAAAACAATTCCTAATGCCAAGGTGCTTATACTGCCTACTTCGCATTCTACAGAGTTGCTTACTATTTCAAATCCTGCGAAATTGCAAGCTGTTGATAAGAGAAATGGATTCTATAAGGTCTATATAAATTCAAACAAAGTAGGGTGGATTAGCAAATCTCAAGTAAGATAATTTATAATTTAAGGTGAATATTATGAGTGTAAATAAACTAAAAGGTTATTATGCAACTTTTTTAATTATTATTGGACTAGCGACAATTATTTGTTTTATGTGGGTGTTTCGCAAAAATAATGGAAGAGCTACGAGGAAATGTTGCAGATTATTTTTTTTATTTGGTGGATTCAAGATGGAGAAAATAGGAGAATATGATTTAAATGCAAAACTTATTGTTGCAAACCACCAAAGTGCTTCAGACATCATATGTCTTGAAGGTGATCATCCCCTAAATATATGCTGGGTAGCAAAGAAGCAGCTAGGAGAAATTCCATTCTATGGATATTCAGTAAAAATTCCAGAGATGATATTAATTGATAGAGAAGATAAAAAGGGATTAATACAATTAATGCGAGAGGCAAAAGAAAAAATAGCACAAAATCGTCCAATTATTATATTTCCTGAAGGCACTAGAGGGCCTGGCAATAGGAGCTTTCTACCATTTAAGCCGGGGGCTAAGATTCTAGCAGAAAAGTTGGGTCTTCGTATTCAACCTATCGTGTTTATAAACACAAGAAAGATGTATGATAGTAATCCAATTTATAGCCAGAAAAATGTAGCCCGTTTAGTATGTATGCCATCATTTGTGCCTGAAGTTGGAAGTGATTGGTATGAGAAATTAGAAAAAGACATGTTTGAGTACTATTCTAAACATTATAATGAACTAAACCCGGAGGATTTAACACAAACTGAAGCCTAAGAAAATGATGATTGCAAAGTTCAAGAGTTAAGTTAAGTGGTAAATCTTAATCATATATTTATCAAATAAACTATAGCTCATAACAAGATATAAAATATATTTCAATAGCGTAGGGGGTTGTGCATCAATTTACAAATAGGCTAAATGCAAAATATCAATCAAATAAGCACTAGCTGACTAAAATCTACAAATATAGATATTTTTATGAAAATAATCACTATATCTTACAAATGCAAGAAGCAACTATCTGTAATATGTATTAATAGATTCTACAAATTTAAATATACTTAAAGCTTGAATAATGAAATAGTAATTATTTGCTAATAACAAAAAAACTGTGGTTTTTATTTAGCACTCTTTTTAAGCCTCATTTTTATCAACATTATCATAAAGCTAAAAAATCCGTACTCAAGCTATCTTGCTAACAAAGATTGGACACAAAGGTTTATATTTGTTAAACTCTTTAGGACAAATATATAATATGAAGATTCTATTATCCCATATATAATGATTAGATCTTGCTTATTGATTGCTGCAAGTCCCACGATTTACATTAGAATGAATATAACAAAATTTATATTGCCCATAATAGATTATTAGCAAGACATTATAAGTTAGCTTATTAACAAAGTTATAAACAGCGAATTTCTCATTACAGATGACAACGCCATAACATACTTCTATTCTCAAACAAATAAAATATGCTATATAAATAAATCAATCTAAGTTAAAAAATATTATAATGAATTTAATATACAAACCATTCTCTTTTAAGTTTATTTAGAGTATCAATTTCTTTCTTAAGAGCGTTTACATGCTCATCTAATATAGTAAATATACTCATGTTTAAACTTTCTGGCATATCTGAACTACCTCTTTTAATCATTACATACTCTTCTAATGTAAGCTTTGACATTCTTAAGGAAATATTGATTTCATCTTGTATATTTTCAATATTTTTGATGATTTGGTTAATCCTATCTAGCATACTTAATTCCTTTATTTTCATAGAATCTAAGTAAAATATAGTTTGCCATTCTATCACAATAAATATGATTTTAACATTTATTTATAAAGTATAATCACTAATTAAGATTCACCATAATAAGGAAAATACTATGCTGATTGTTTTTGACTTTGATTCTACTCTTCTTGATGGAGAAAGTATTGATATATTTGCAAGGAGATATAACAAGGAAAAGGAGATTGCCTCTATAACAAATGAAGCCATGCAAGGCAGAATGGATTTTTTCCAAAGTCTTACTAAAAGAGTATCCATGCTTAAAGGCATGTCTTTAGAAGTCATATATCATAGTATTAGATATGATTTTCATCTAATGAATGGAGCAAAACAATGTGTGCAAGAGCTTAGATCTAAGGGGCATACTATTATATGTTTTAGTGGCGGATTCTCACTTGTAACAGAATATTTTAAGGATATATTGGGGCTTCATGCTACTTTTAGCAATGTACTGCACAGTGCGGATTCTAAACTTACTGGAGAGGTTGGGGGACCTATGATGTTTGGCGATTCTAAAGGTATCATGCTATCTAATCTACAGGGTATACTGGGTGTAGATTCCAAACAATGCGTAGCAATAGGAGATGGAGCAAATGATTTGTCTATGTTTGAATATGCAGAAACTAGGATTGCTTTTTGTGCAAAAGAAATCCTACAAAAAGCAGCCACACATTGTATAAACAATAAAGACTTAAGAGAAGTTATAGAAATTGTGGATTTAGTTTCAAAGAATAGAACATATTTGGGTAATATTTAAAGGCAAACATAAAAAGAAATTATGTAAATATAGCTTAAGTTAATATCCTAATAATTTAATTTTTTCTTCATATTCATTTTATATTGAAAATATCTTTAAACTATCTCCGATAAGATTTTTCTATGAATTTATAATAAAGTTATATTAACCAAATATAATATATGGTATTTGCAAAAATTACACAATATTAAGATTCAAAAAAATCATAATACTCAAAACCTAGCAACCAAATGCCTCTCCAAGCATAATCGAAGATTATAGTATTGAAGCAATTTTTATTTAAAATACAATTAATGTAATTCCTCATTTAACTTAATATCTCTATTGCTTCTAAAGGCAATAAGATTAGAATCTTGCGAAGTAACTCTAAAATGGATTCCATGTAAGTTGTTTAAATCACCGCCTTTATATAATCCAGAATCTAAAATTTCAAAACATGGATTAATTTCTTTTATTTTTCTTGCCTCATTTTGTGTAATCTTTATCTTGCTTCCATAAAGCACGGTAATACCTGCATCAACAATGCATCCATCTCCTAAACTTATACCTGTTACAGAATTTGCTCCAAGTAAGCAATTTCTACCAATACTAATTGGCATTGTATTTCCGCCACTAAGAACGCCTAGAATACTAGCACCGCCACCAATATCTGTACCTTCACCTACAATTACACTAGAACTAATACGCCCCTCATTCATGCAAGCACCAAGTGCACCAGAGTTGAAATTCACATAGCTAGCACCTGGCATTTGAGTATAACCTGCTCCTAAAAAAGCGCCAAAACGAGTCTTAGAGCTATCTAGGATTCTAATATTATCTGCTTGAGGGAGGACTTGCATGAGGTAACGAGGAAATTTATCTATGAAATCAATTGAGGGGAATTCTCCATCTATTTTCAAAGATAGCTCATTTTCTCTTAGATATTCCAATTCAAAAGGCTTATTGCCACTCCAAGCAAGATTTGGCATGATAGAGAAAATTCCATCAAGATTTAGACTTCTTAATGGTGTATAACCCATAGATAACGCATGTAATTTAGCGTAGGCAACTTGGAGGGATTGAGTTTTTTTGTCTTCAATATATCCTACAAATTGAAACTTTGAAGTCTTATCATAATCTTCATAAATATCGCTAATATGCCGTAATAACTCAAAAATAACTTGAATATTCTTATGCTTTTTACCAATATAATTATTAATAATACTATTAGAAAATAAGACATCACCATTTTTAATGCTATATGGATCTTTTATAAATTTATCGCATAGAATCTTAAACTTACCTATAACTTCTTCGTCATCACCAAATTTAGAGACGTATTCATTCAATTCCTCAAGGATAAATGGGTAAAACATACATAAACATCTAATGACAAATTCCGCTGTTATATCAAATATAATCTCATTATCGTATTCACCTATCTTCGCCGCAGTTGCAAATACAGCAAAACTCCCAAAATTTGCATTGAAGTTTAAAAAAGGAAAATTAACACTTATTACTTTTTTAGTGCCTCTTGACACTGCCAGTCTAGATATTTCAGATCTACATATTCCAAAACATTGTGGTTTTTTATGTGTGGTATAGAAGTCATCTACAAATTGCTTAAATTTTTCTTTGTTTGAAATAATATAGGCTGATTTTGGATTCATAAAAACTCCTTAACTGTTTGATTTGTAATTACTATATCCATCTTGCATTAATAACGTTGCTTATTATCAAAAATATTCTTAATTACAAGCCTATAAGGTATCAAAATAGTCTTGCAATAAAAGCCCAATATTCTGCCTTGCACCACATAAATTATAATTATTAAAATCCTCTAATCTCTTTTGCAATATAGCAATATACTGTTCCATCTTTGACTTAGCATTATCTAGTCCCAAGAGATTTACATAACTATTCTTTATGGAATCTATATTTGTGGTTTTACCTGCTTGTTTTTCATCTTGAAGCTTATCAATAACATCATCTCTAATTTGAAAAAAAAGCCCTAAATCTCTACCAAAATCATAAAGAAAATCTTGCTGCTTTAAATCTAAGTTAGAAATGATTGCCCCCATTTTTAGACTCGCAGCAATTAAATTTGCAGTTTTATGAATGTGAATAAATGCTAGTTTATCCTCTGTAAGCAATATATTTTCAAATTCACAATCAAGAGCTTGTCCTAACACCATTCCCCTGATACCTGCATTATAACTAAGACATTGTATAAGTAAGATTCTCACATCTGGAGAAAATCGTGCATTGCTTAACAGGGAAAAGGCATAGGTTTGTAATCCATCTCCTATCAAAATCGCACTAGCCTCATTATAGCGCACATGCAGTGTAGGGTGATTGCGGCGCAAACTAGCATTATCCATAGCTGGTAAATCATCATGAATAAGTGAGTAAGTATGCAAACATTCAATAGCTAGACATGCTGCAAAGCTATTATAGATTTGTTCCTTTGCATCTGCGCAAACAATGCTTAGTAATAATTTTGGTCTAAATCTCTTGCCACCATTTTCTACCATTTCCCAAAAGGCAGATTCAAAAAATGGATGGAAAGATTCTATACTTGGCTTATTGGCATGCAAATAATCTTCAAAACCATCGCAGGCAGAAGTAAAGTCCAAATAAGATGATGATGTAAAAGGCATAACAACTCCTAGCAATAAAAATTTGAAAAGAATCTACTTAGCAATGGTTCTTAGATAGCCATTTTCAGAAAGCATTACATATAGTTTTCCTAGCACTACTTTCTTTGTATCAGAATCTAAATCACTATCCTCTATATGTTGTTTTAGAATTCTTTCAATTTCTTTTGTATCGTAGTCCAAATCATCAAGAACATCAACTATAGTTTGAGCCTCTAAAAGATAATCTATTTCATAGCCTTTGTTTAAATCATCATCAAAAATCACGCTAAATTCTGTTGGGTGAGTAAAAAGATTATGTCGCATGCCTAACACTTCTTGATATGCACCAACAAGGAAGAATCCTAAGAAATATTCTTCTCTTGATATATCAATATCATGCAGGTATAGTGGCATTTGTGGATTAAATGATATTTCACCATCACTATCACAAGTAATATCCCAAAGACTAGCAGCTCGAGTTGGTCTTCTATCCAATCTATCAAGTGGCATAACAGGAAAATTTTGTTCTAATCCCCAATAATCTGGCAAACTTTGAAAAAAACTACAATTTAGTAAATATCGCTCTTGAACACTTTTTTGAATCTTTATAATCTCATTATGATTTTTATATTTCAAAAGCTGAATGACCTTTTTAATGATTAGATGTACAAGCACTTCAGTATTGCTTCTATCTCGTAAATCAATATAACCTAAGTCAAACAAAGTAAGTAGTGATTCCATGTGATCAAGACTATCATGTAAATATTCAATGGCATTTTTATCTGTGATAGAATGATATAAGTCATTGAGCTCTTCTACTAGAGGAGGGTTATTATCGTCTTTTAAATTTAAAGCACCCTCATCATATTCTTGTGAAAAAAGCTCCAAAACAGGAGTAATTAGCACTGCATGAGATGCTGATATAAAACGACCAGATTCAATAAATATATCTGGCTCCAGTTCATTCTTGTTTTTTACAATTTCTTTTAGGCTAAAGACTACATTGCCACTAAATTCCTCTAGTGTATAATTCTTGCAATTCATACTCTCATATTGTGCATATTCAACAGCCAAACCGCCACCAATATTTACTGATGTAAGATTTATTGCACCCATTTTGCGCAGCTCTGCATATATATTACCAACCTCACGTATAGCCTTTTTTAGTGGAGAAATATCGCTTATTTGACTCCCAATATGAAAATGTATCATTGTGAACTTATGTAGTAATTTTGAGCTTTCAAGCATCTTCATTGCCTGCAAAAGCTCCGTAGAAGTCAAGCCAAACTTAGACGTAATTCCACCACTCTTAGCCCAAATCCCCTTGCCAATACTATGAAGCCTAATTCTAAGTCCTATGTTTGGATATGGCTCTGGCATATCATTGGCAATATCAATAATTATCTTTAACTCATTTATCCCCTCAATAGTTAATGTAATATCATGACCCATATTTGCAGCGATAAATCCTAGACTAATCATTTCCTTATCTTTAAATCCATTGACCGTAATAGGGCTACCCTTGTCAGTGTAAGACATTGCAACTATAAGCTCTGCCTTACTTCCAGCCTCTAAGCCATAGCACTTTGTCCTACTTAACTCAACAAGCGGCAATACAAAGTTTGGCATTTGATTTACTTTAAGAGGAAAAACAGCCTTAAACTCACCCTTATATTGATACTCCATTATAGAAGATTCAAAAGCATTATACAGTTTTGTAATCTGATTATTGATTAGATGTGGAAAACGTATTAATAATGGACCCATATAGCCCTTTTCTCTAACCTCCCTAACAATATCAATCAAGGCTGGTTTTGACATATAGTTAACCTTTACCACACCCTCATCAATAATAAAATCGCCATTTGACCAAAATTTAATACCATAATCGACCATGTCATGCCTCTATAATTAAGATATACAATGAAATTTGGATTCTAAACAATAGCGATATTCTAACACGAAATGTATTGCTAGCCATCACAGTAGGAAACAAAATTTCATAAAAACCCTAACTTTAGGATAGAATAGTCATTTGTACACATACAAAATCAAAACATAAATGTAAGGATAATCAATGAAGTTATTTGTTTGTATTGTTAATTATATAAAGCCCTTAGATAAAGTAGAAGAAGTTTTACCTTTACATAGAGCATATTTACAGGAATGCTACAATAAAGGCTTTTTACTTGCATCAGGACCTAAAAATCCTCGAGATGGTGGATTAATCATTGGTAAATTCAAGGACAAGCAAGAAGCGATTTTATTTAGTAAAAATGATCCATTTTGTCAAAAAGATATTGCAGAATACGATATTATCGAATTTGATGCAGTGCTTCATAGCTCACACCTTAATGCATTTCTATCATAATTTATAGGGGGAAGTATGATACAAATTAAAAAGGTTGTTTTAGCATATAGTGGCGGACTTGATACAAGTGTGATTTTAAAATGGCTTGGAGATAATTATCATTGTGAAGTTGTAACTTTTACAGCTGATATTGGACAAGGTGAAGAGGTTGAACCAGCAAGAGCAAAGGCTTTAAAACTTGGTATAAAAAGTGAAAATATTTTTATTGAAGATTTAAGAGAGGAATTTATCCGTGATTTTGTTTTCCCTATGTTTCGTGCAAATACTATTTATGAGGGTGAATATCTGCTTGGCACGAGCATCGCACGTCCATTAATTGCAAAGCGACTTGTAGAGATTGCTAAGAGTGTGGGTGCAGACGCTATTGCTCACGGTGCGACAGGTAAGGGAAATGACCAAGTGCGTTTTGAACTAGGAGCGTATGCGCTTAATCCAGATATTAAGGTTATCGCTCCTTGGCGTGAATGGGATTTAAATAGTCGTGAAAAACTCTTAGCTTATGCGGAATCTGCAGGGATAATGATTGATAAAAAACCTAATAAGTCGCCGTATTCAATGGACGCAAATTTATTGCATATTAGCTATGAGGGGCAGATTCTAGAAGACCCAAATGTAGAGCCAGAGGAGGATATGTGGCGTTGGAGCGTTTCTCCTTTGAATGCACCAGATAAGCCAGAATCTATTAGTATTGAGTTTGAAAATGGTGATGGTGTGGGCATTAATGGTGTGAAGTTAAATCCTGCTCGTTTTTGGGAGAAGCTCAATGAGTTGGGTGGAAAGCACGGCATTGGACGACTTGATTTAGTAGAAAATCGTTATGTGGGTATGAAATCTCGCGGCTGCTATGAAACACCCGGAGGCACGATATATTTAAAAGCTCATCGTGCAATAGAATCTTTATGCCTTGATAGGGAAGAGGCACATCTAAAAGATTCTATAATGCCAAAGTATGCAGAGCTTATTTATAATGGCTATTGGTTTAGTCCAGAGCGTGAGGCATTACAAGCACTCATTGATAAGACACAGCAAAAAGTAAGCGGAGTAGTGCGCCTTAAACTCTATAAGGGTAATGTTATTGTCATAGGGCGAGAATCTAAAAATTCTTTATTTAATGCGGCATACAGCACTTTTGAGGAAGATAGCGTATATAATCAAAAAGATGCCGCAGGGTTTATAAAGCTTAATGCTTTACGCTTTATCATCGCAGGAAAGGCAAATAGGGACAAATAAGTGATGAGGTGTTTAAGATTTTGTATCTTATTATTTTTATTTTGCACGCATATTTATGCACAGCAGGGTAAGAATAATCCATTCGCACTTACTTTTGATGATATAGCTCAAATCACCTCTCTAGCAGGAGCGGATTTATTAGAATCTTCATTTACAAAAGATTCTAAAACAAAAAAAGTCTTAATGATTTCAGATTTTAATAATTTAAGTGATTTTGATATTGATATTGGGCTTTTGGCACGAGAACTTATATCGGATATGGTGCGTTCTCAAAAATTTGCACTTACAGCAGCTATTTCAGGTAATGCTTTTAATGCTGACCCGAGCCTTGATAAAATTCGTGCAATGCGTAATAATGAGGAGTTTAGTGATATTATCCCTAAAGGCACATTGATTGCTCCTAAATATTCCTTGAGTGCGCGGATTACAAATGATACAACAAAGCAGGGCAGTTTGCATATTGTGTCTTATCATTTTATTTTCAGTATTGTGAATCTAGAGAGCGGTTTGGTGGAGTGGGACTATATTGAGCATATTAAAAAGGCAAGTAAAGAGCCGCTTCCTGCTTTAGATCGAGAATCCCTTTATGGCAAAAAATGTCTTGCCACCTCTTTAGGGACAAAAGAAAGAAAAGAAGCTTGTGAGGTTGCAATAAGTGAGATTTGGCTCGGTATTTTTGAGAGCATTCCACAAAACAAAAAGCCACTCTTGCATTCTTATGCGCTTAAAGCGTGTGAGCTAGATTCTCCTTTTGGTTGCAGGGCATTAGGTGCGAGTTATAAATTTGAAAAAAAAGATTTGAGTAATGCAAAAAAATATTATGAAAAAGCCTGTGATAGCAAAGATGGCGGAGGTTGCTATAATCTCTCAATTATCTACGAGCACGCGCAAGGGATTCCACAAAATATCCCCCTTGCTAAAAAATACGCCACTTTGTCGTGCGATTATGGATTTAAGGCAGGTTGTGAGAATCTTAAAGCCTTAGAGCAGTATAGTGAAAACGAGAATCTTGATAAGTATGGCTTAATGTATAAGAGTGATTGCGAAAATGGTTTAGGCACTGCTTGTGAAAGGCTTTCATCTTACTATTATCACGGCATAGGTGGAGCAAATAAAAATCACACACAGGCAAGAATCCTTTTAGAAAAAGGTTGTGAGCTAAAAGATGCAAATAGTTGTTATCAATTAGGATTATGGGAAATGCAGGGCTTAGGTGGAACAACTAAAGATGCAAATAAAGCCTTAGAACATACATTATTTGCTTGTGAAAGCGATGTAAAAAGAAATTGCAAAGCAATGAGTGCTTTGAGCGAAGAAAAGGCAAATATTTATAGATGTGAGGAGCATACAAAAATTATTATTAATGTAGCGTGTTCAGGTGCTGCCAGCATATATGAGCACGGCTTTGGAAGTGTGAGTAGTAATAATGAATTGGCATTAAAATATTATCAAAAGGCTTGTAAGGGTGGATTAGATAATGCTTGTTCAATGTTTAATAGTTTGCAACAAAAGCTCAAATAAGCGCATACTAAACTTTAGCATTATATAATGATATTTTAATTGATAAATGGGAGCAGATATGGCACAAGTTATTACAATTACTTCAGGTAAAGGTGGTGTAGGCAAATCTACCGCTACTGCAAATTTGGGCGTTGGGTTGGCTTGTTGTTTCTGGTATTAAATCTTGATGACATTTCCCTAAAATATTAAAAAAGATAGAAAAAGTTCTGCAAGTAAATATTTTAATTATTGGCTAATTGTTTAGCTTATATTTTGCGTAATTAATGGAAGAAGCAAACGGAACAACTTTAGGCTTCAACTATTTGTGAAAAAAGGTAGAGTTACAAAAAAGTAGACTAAGTGAAATAGCTAGTAATCAAGCGGTGATGTTGAGTTAAGTATAGCCAAAACCTCTGCAGCGTTGGTTTATTGGCTTATAGATTTTTTAATTATATAAATAAAAATTATGAAAACTTAAATTTTCAAATTTTTATTTAATAAGCCCATACCCTAAATACAGCCCTATTCTCTGTTTACGAAACTCCAAATAAATATTATTTAATATCATTTGTTTTTTTACTTCCTTCAAATAAAGCATAATCAAATAAGAAAATATATATATTCGTGTTTAACACTTGACTTTTATTATTTTTTGATATAAAATTCATTCTTTGTTTAGTCGGGGCGTAGCTCAGTCTGGTTAGAGTACTTGGTTTGGGACCAAGGGGTCGAAGGTTCGAATCCTTTCGCCCCGACCATTTTATTATTATTTATGTCGTTTATTGCTTACATTATTATGGTGGGTGTAGCTCAGCTGGTTAGAGCATCAGGTTGTGGCTCTGAGGGTCGTGGGTTCGAACCCCATCATCCACCCCATGTAGCATATGACATTATTATGCGTCCATAGCTCAATTGGATAGAGCACCAGACTTCGGATCTGGGGGTTAGGGGTTCGACTCCCTTTGGGCGTGCCACCCTGCTTATTTTCTTGGTTGTTATGCGTCCATAGCTCAGCTGGATAGAGCAACGGCCTTCTAAGCCGTAGGTCATAGGTTCGAGTCCTATTGGGCGTGCCATTTCTACTCAATCTAAACTAAATAACATATAATCTTTATTAAATGTAATTTATAAATAATATTAATCAAATTTTAAGGCGCAAAATGAAAACAATATTTCTTACAAATGATGATGGATTTGATAGTTATGGCTTGCTGTATTTAAGAAATTCATTGCAAAAATTTGCTAGAGTTATAGTAGTTGCTCCAGCATTTGAAAAATCAGCCTGCGGACATGGACTATGCGTAAATAAGCCTATGAAATTAATAAAAATCGAGAAAGATTTTTATAAGTTAGATGATGGTGCGCCAACTGATTGCGTGTATATTGGAATTCAAGAATTATTTGATGTGAAACCTGATTTGTTGATTTCCGGAATCAATATAGGCTCTAATATGGGTGAGGACATAACATACTCTGGGACTGTTGCTGGAGCTATTGAGGGATCCATTCAAGGTATCCCGAGCATTGCAATATCACAATGCATTAAAGATAAATATGGTGAAGATAATAAGAGAGTGGATAGGAATTTTGAGTTGGGAATTAATTTTATTTGTTCCTTGTCAAAATCAATTTTAAATGGAGAATATAAGATCGGAGACAGAAAACTATTAAATATTAATATACCCCCTATTCCTAAACATTTTTGCAAAGGAATAAAAGTTACACAATTGGGATATAGATGTTATAAACCATCTGTTGATAAAAGAATCAATCCAAGAAAACAAGAATATTATTGGATTGGTTTAAATCAAATGGATTGGTTGGAGCGAGATAATAGTGACAATTTGTATATCAATGATAACAACGAATGTTTATTTGATTCCAAAAAATGGAATTCAGATAAACATTCGTCAAATTTTACTAAGACTACAGTAATTTCTGATTTTAAGGCAATAGAAGAAAATTGCATTTCAATTACACCTATTCAACTTGACAACACAAGCTACATAGATATAAACAGATTAAATCACTATATGAAAACTTATTTTTATGATTCTAATAATTAGATTTTCATCTGACTACAATAACTTTATTGTCTTTACAGTAACTATGAGTAGAGAGTTTGAAAATCTTAGATTATTTACTATAAAAAAGATATAATTATAGTATTATTTATAGGAGTTTTAATGACACAAGAAGAGCTAGATTCCATGATACTTCAAGATGCAGATTCCATTGATTCGTTAGAACAAGATTCGTTGGATGTAGCAGATAAGAATTCAAAAGACGATTCCATAAAAGCAGAGTTTGTTGATCCAAATACATATAAACCCGAGGCAGATAAGAAGTGGCCACCACCTCCACCTACTGAAGAGCATAAGGTAGTTCATCAGCTAGATGATGTTACACGCGATTCAGAAGTTAAAATGTCAGAGGTTTTTGATCAAATTGACCTAATCGCTGATGGAGTAGGAAAAATTGAAAAAAAATCCAAAGAAATCCAGCAATATATTAAATCACAAGAAAAAATGCTTTTAATGCTCGTTGATAAGTTTCCTAATATTAATACTTTTGCTTCTTCCTTGGAAGAAACTCGTAAAATTACTAATATTATTAATGAAGTTAAAGATGTAGCTATGGATTGTAGTGATGCTTGCTTGCAAGCTATGGATATTATGCAATATCAAGATATTCATAGGCAAAAGATAGAACGGGTTATTAATGTTATGCGCGCTCTAAGTCAATATATGAACTCTTTATTCGAAGGCAAGGGTGATGATTCTAAACGAGTTGCATCTGCTACATATATAATGGGTGATAGCCATGACGATGTAGCAAGCGAAAATGATATAGAAGCTTTAATTGCTTCTTTTGGGAAAGGTAGCAAATAGTTTCTAATCGTATAGGTTTTCAACTTAGATATATTTATTATCAAATAGTATTATTTTAACATGATTCTTTTTGAGTATATTCCTCAGTCTTTGCAACTAGATATTGCGAATATAACTTGTATTTGTAATTACTTGACTGTTGATGCCATAATAATTCCGGCTAATCCCATATCAAAATATTATCCAGACTCTATATCTTGTGCAGCCTTGTTAAAGAGCGTTATATCAAGGTTTGGGATTGATTCTTTGGAGCATAAAAACGTAGGTTTGCTTTCCAATCTAAGAACATCTAACCTAGTTTTTATTCCAACAATAAAGACTAGTAACTACACAGAAGAATCTTTGCAAAGTGCTTTTTTGACATTGAAATATGCAAATCTAAGAGCAGTTGCAATAGTAAGTGGCGATATAAATCCAACTTCATCAGATATTACTACTAATGATGCATTATTATTGCTTGATAAGCTTTCAAGGCAAGATAATTATTTTTGTGAACTTCAGGTATTTTGTGCAATAGATTCTAATATCACAGAAAATACATTGGAATCATTTCGAAAAAAAATATCATTTGGTATAAAAGATTTTATTACGCAACCATTTTATGAAATTAATACTAGTCACCATACAAGTATTAATGATAATTTTAGTATCTCGCAACCTATTAACTACCAATTTTTCTTAAAATATATGAATAACTATATAGACTCTATATTGAGACTTGATTCTAATCAAATACGATTTTATTGTGGATTTTTACCATTAATGAAAGAGAGAATTGCAATAAATATAAATAAGAAAAAAATAGGGATATTTATTCCCACAAGTTATATTAAAAACATAGCATTGGATGCATTAAATGCGAATCTTGATATTTTTAATTCTCTTAAAGGTTATAACTGTAGTATTTCCTATGTCAATTTTGATGATGCAAGAGTATTTTTGGAATCTGTTGGCAATAGTATAATTGAGGATAAGACATGATTATTAGATTGAAAGGTAATATAGAGAGACTTTTGCCGACTAGTGTTGAACTAGAAGTTCATGGAATTACATACTTTATTGAATTGCCTCTTACTGTTAGCAACGAAATTCAAAATAAAAGCAATATAACGCTAGAAATAGCTCAAATTATTCGAGATGATTCTAATTATTTGTATGGCTTCACTTCTAAGGAAGCTAGAGATATATTCTTGCGTTTACTAAAAGTTAATGGTGTAGGAGCAAAAAGTGGGTTAGCCATCTTATCAAATTATTCTGCTAATGATTTTTTAGAGATTATAGCTACAAATAACATAACTGCAATCAAGAATGTGAAAGGAATTGGTGCAAAAATAGCTGGAAAAATTATGTTAGAACTATCAGGCTATACACAGAATCTTCAAAAATTAGAACAAAATAGCAATATGCAATTAATTTATGATTCTTTGATTAACTTAGGATTTAAGGAGATTGAAATACATAATAGCCTGAAGAAATTAGATTCGGAAATTCTAAAAATGCCTATTAATGATGCCATTAAAGCAATATTAAAGACAATGAGTAAACATTAGTATTGTCTTATATAACTTTTTGTTTAGGATTAATTATTAGAATCTTAAGCTAGCGATGGCGTGATTAAGGATTAATTATGAAAAAACTTAATTTTGCGATTGTTGGCTTTGTGCTACTAGCTTCTGTATTGTGGTTTAGAATCGCTAGTCAAAGCAACGACGTGAAAGTATATGTTAATTATTCCACTGAAGATAAAAATGAAATTATTAGTAAGACTTCTTACCTCTCTAAAGACGATGATGGTTATTTTGTTATATGTCAATCTAGAGATGGAGAACATCCTTGTCATAAGGTTAGCGGTGTTAGACATGGTGTGGAAAAGTGGTATAGCCATGGGGCATTGAAATATGAAGATTTCTATGATAACGGAATCTTACTAGCAACTAACTCTTATTATGATAATGGTTTCATTAGTCAAGAAGTGATATATAAAAACGGCAATATAGCAGAAAAGAGAGTATACAGTAGAACTGTAGCCAATGAATTAGTCAAGAAAATTTTTTATACTACAAATGAAATAATAAAAAGGTATTATGTCTCTGGCAAATTAGTAAAAGAAGAAATATATAAAGGAAAATATCTTGTTAGTCGCAAGATATTTAATAAAAATGGCTTGCTAAAAAGATTGGAGGACTATAGTAGCTCCAATGATACATTGGAGCTACTTAGCCCATTTTTACATGGAAATGAAGATATACCATCTAATCAAAACCAAAAACATCAACGAGAAGAACATAAACGGCATCAAGAATATTTTGAAGGTATAGATAGTTTATGGGTATAGCATTTGACAAAGAATAAAGGATGGCAATGGAAAATATACTTTCAGAATTCAAATCTAAAAACCAAACTGCAATAGCTAAAAAAAGCAAATATTCAAAATCGCGTATAGCAGATGAAATTAAGGCTAAATTCCTCCAAAAATACCAAAATGCTAAGACAGAGTTAAATTATTCTAATATATACGAGCTATTAGTAGCTGTTATGCTATCAGCACAATGCACAGACAAACGTGTAAATATAGTTACACCAGCCCTATTTTCTAAGTATCCAGACACAAAAGCATTAAGCCAAGCAAAGCTTGAAGATGTAAGCAACATTATTAAATCTGTATCATTTTTTAACGCAAAATCTAGGCATCTAATTGATATGGCTAAACAAGTAGAACTAGACTTTAATGGAAACATTCCAACTAACCAAAAAGATTTGATGAAGCTTAAGGGTGTTGGTCAGAAAAGCGCGAATGTAGTCTTAGGAGAGTTTTTGAATTTGAATTATATGGCAGTTGATACGCATGTATTTCGTGTAAGCCACAGGTTAAATCTTAGTTCAAGTGCTAGCGCGATAGAAACAGAAAATGATTTATCTAAAATATTTAAGGATAATCTAAACTTGCTACACCAAGCATTTGTGCTATTTGGACGTTACAAGTGCAAGGCAACTAATCCAAAGTGTTTAGACTGCTTTGTATCAGAGTTTTGTATCAGCAAGCAAAATTTTAAGCCAAAATGACTTTAGCTCGGTAAATGTTGCTCAAATTTTCTTTTTTTTGTGGAGTTTATCTAATGTAAACTTGCATAAAAATTAAAAATATGTAACAATATCTTAATCTTATTTTATAAGGATTATTCGTATGTGGGAAAATTCAGATAGTGAAATTTTTGAAGGTGAACCAGTTGGTAAATGGAAAGAAATTATATTCCATGCTAGTCGCACCTTAGCTACAAATGAGCTAGATAGATTGTTAGAAGAACTAGCACTTTATGAACTAGCTTTTGATGAATGCGATATAGAGTTTGATATGCGTGATTTTTATCATAAAACACACCATGATGATAAATTCAAAAAAGCACTTCAAGAACGCAAAAATAGTCTAGCTATAGAATCTATGTCAAAGATTTTAAGTGAAAATGAATAATTTAAATTATGAGCAGTAATGTATGTCAAACATTAAACTATTGAAAATTATACCAATGAGAATAGCAAAGGTATTTTTTTATGTTAGTTTGGTTATATATATTGTTCTATGCTCTAGTTTGGCAATAGCTAAAGTTCCTATACCAAGCCTTAAATTAGATATAGACTTAAAAAAAGATCAGATTTTAAAAGCTAGTATTTCTGCCAGTAAAAACTCAAATGGAGATGTAAGCAACCCAAAGCAATTTACTTTACGTTGGACTTTATACCGAAATGAGGGATTAGTTGTATTAGTGCGCTATGACAATTACCCATATCAATTTATACTATATAAGCAATATATGACAAATGTATGGAAACTAAATTTGCTCGATACGCAAGGTGCTTATCGTGAAATATCGCAACCATATCTTAGTATTAAGTTTGTTGGTATAGACTATCCATTTAATGATGAAAATACAATCGCCCATCTACGTATCAGTGGATATGGAAATATTGAATTCTCTCAAGAGTAATTTGAATCTTGCTTATGAGAAATGTACAGAAGTTATATACAACAACATTTATTAAATTTATTACAAGGAGTTATATATGTTTATCGATGAGTCTTTGCTAAGCAAGCTGGAAAAACTTGCGATGATAAAAATACCTGATAATAATAAAGAGTCTTTTCGAAAAGAGCTTAATCAGATAATAGAAAAGATGAATATATTACAAGATATTGAAACAGATTCTGATTTATCTATACAATCTCATGGAACATTATTGCGAGATGATGTTCCCATCAATAGCAATATAGCAAAGCTAATTTTGAATCAAGCACCAGATTCCCAAGATGGTTACTTTATAGTGCCAAAGATTATAGAGTAATATTTATTAATAAATATTACTTATATCTAAGTACTTTAGATTGATAACAACTTAGTCTTTGTATTATTGGTTTCATTACATAATAAAAACTATATGTTAGTAAAACTAGTATGGATTTATAGTTTGATTGTAATCTTTAATATAGATTAGCTTGCTGTTTTATAAATTGAATATATCATGGAATTAGTAAAGAATCAAGAATCCGTTATAGTTTAAGTTCAAATCGCTATTTATACATAATTAATACCAAACTGTTAGCTCATCATGTTGCTAATATTAAAACTTTATAGATATTTATACATGTTTATACAGTTATAAACAAAGTTTTAATTACTAGAATAGATACATTAGGTCGAATCTTATTTACTATTGCAATTATTCCAAAGTAGCTATGCATATATTAAATTTAGCGTAATTATTTTACTTTATAGCCTCCTAATGAGACGCCATACTACATAAATGCCATATGCTAATCAGATTTAATAATATACTAAACACATATTACTTTAATATTGATAAAATTTATTAATATATCAACATTAAAGTAATATTATAGAGTCATCTAAAAATATTAAACTATTGTATTTATATTGGTGTCACAGCTCAAATATCATCTACTTGTAGCACTTACATTGCTTAGCTCAAGTTATTTCCATGCTATCATAAAATAAGTACTTATGAGAATCTGGTAAGCTCTCATAAATAGACCATGATAATATTCTTATCTCCCATAACGCCCTTTTGCTACTTCTTAAAGCTAAAAAGTTTTGCAAGCTTCTAGCATTAATTGTTAGGCTTAACTCGGTTTTGTAAGACTCTGGTATCATGTATTTAACTATATCAATAACTATGCCTTTTTTTAGCAATTCCTGCATCTTTTGTAATGCATTAAGGTTAGCAAGATTTACATCATCATTAGGCACTAAAACTACAAAATCGCCCAAGTTATCAATATCTAACGTCCTCTTTTTCAACTCTTTTAATGTATATCTTGTAGATTTTACGCTAAGACTAGCTATTCTATGCCTTGCTAACTCTTGCAAACAAGCCCTAGATATACCTTTAATATGAAAATGATATACAATGTGTTCTAAAGTGCTTGCATGCTTTAATTTATTACCTACCCTATATATTAGTTCTTTGTCTGCCTCTTTGCTGCTTTTGTCATGTGAATTCCAACACGTGCGTATTGCATATGAGCATAATTCTAAAGGAGTGTAATGTTTTAGTTCTACGTTATGTTGTTTTGTATATGTAGATATTTGCATATTTTATTCTCATTAAATCATCTAATCTTTAAGTTACATTTATATAGACAGCAAAGCCTATTCGGCTACAACATGTCCCGCTATTTGGTTCTGACTGAGAAATTCCTTTGCTTCAGAACTATTTTTAAAACCTCTAAGTGCAACTCGAAATAATCCTTTATCAGTCATAATAACATCAATATTATATGGAATATCTCCAAATTTTGCACCCATTTGCTCCTTAAATCGCTTTGCTCTATCTTCTTGACTAAATACATTTAGAGATATCATATGACTACCTTTTTTTGCTTTAAAAATATGATTTGAAACTTTTTCATCATTATTTTGTTTAACTTGAATTTGGCTAGATTTTTCTTTTTGATTAGTCTTGTTAGTTTTAGATTCATGATTATTTTGAATATCTGGAAATTCTGGAATCTCTCTTATACTATTTGTATCTTGTTGCGTAGCTTGTGTAAGTTTTTGATTTGCAATAACATCATCTTGAGTATTTTGCTTTTCTTGATTTGAAACCATATTGTTGGAATTTGATTTATTTATAGCTTCTACATCTGAATCTATTTGTGCTAATTTTTCCTGGTTTTCCTTCTGGTCTTGCACTTGGTTTTGTTGAGCTTGGAGTTGATTGGTAGAATCTTTTAATTTCTGAATGGTATCGTTAATATCAGACATGACTGGATTAAAGGAATCTTGATCTTTAACATCTTGTGATTTTTCTTCATTATTTATATTAAGACTATTATCCGCTATAGATTTATTATCAATAGAATCATTTTTGTTTATATCTATTTTTTCGTTCTGTATTTTTGCATTTGAATCATTTGAACTGATATTTTTCTCATTTACATTCTCACCTTTAACAAAATCATTTTTACTCGTAGATTGATTATCTGGAGCTATATTTGTGCTTTTAACTATGAGTGAATTTTGATTTGGCAAAACCACAGACATAACATGATCATCTAATGTATCCTCTATTACGTTAATTTCATCTATAGACTCTTCTATTGCTAACCCATCTATTGGGGATACACCGGGCTTTTTTTGTGGTACTTGATTAATATACTCTTGTGTGTTCTGTGGTGAGTTTAGCATAGTGGTCTTTTTGCTATCACTATCTTGTGCTATCCCAATTTGTGCTTGCTTACTCGCTCTATCGTCATAATTATTATTTGTCGATTTGGGAATTTCTACTTCCTCATTACTGTCTCTTAATTCATTATTGGCATAAAGCTCCCTATCAATAGGTTCTTCTTGTTTTTCATTTATAATTAGCTGTTCATCTTGATTTTTATTAATAATATCCCCATTTGTGTTTGTAGCACTAGTTTTAGAATCTTTTGTCTTGGTTTTACTAGCTGGAGCAGCATCTTGCTTTATGTTTGCTTTTGGGTTATTATTTTTCAAATCTCCACCAAATCCAATAACCTCAATTCTAACATTGGCAATCCCCTTACCAACCATTTGAATATCTCTAGCGGCAACATTTGATAAATCTATGATGCGCCCTTCCACAAATGGACCTCTATCGTTAATTCTCACAACTGTGCTTTTCCCATTATCTTTGTTAAATACACTTACAATTGTATTCATGGGGAGAGTTTTATGTGCTGCGGTGTGAGCATGCATGTTATATGTTTCACCATTTGATGTTGATCTGGCATGGAAATCTGGACCATACCAGCTAGCAATGCCATCAAAAGTATCTCCTACCTTTACAGGATGTGGTCTATATGTTTTTCCACGTATTGTATATGGCTTCATGGTAGCTCTTTGTATAGCCTCACTATCTCGCATGCCACCTAAGAGAGACTTTGTAGGCTTGAAGTGTCCACTACCAGAAACAGGTGGAGTAAAAGACGTCTTACCCTCTTCTTTATATGAATTTTTGTTAGTAGAATTGGAATTATTGACCGTGGAAGATTTTTTATTATTAGACTGTTTATTCTTTGCGCTAGAGTTACTTCCTATGTTACTATCAGAATTAGAATTATTATTTCGTGTATTTGAAGAATATTTAACATCATTATTATAAGAACTTAAAGATTCATACCCATTGAAACTACCGGCACCACCAACATATCTACTATCAGAAGCGCAACCAATCAACACAATACAAACCAATCCAACATTAAACATATGTCGCAATATATCTCCTCTTAAGTTAATCTATTAAGTATTAACTACTTGTTTTTTTATTTACATTTTTTGTATTTACAGCTTTTACTGACTTTGCATTACTCTTTACCGATCCTAGTGATTTAGGATTTATTGGTAAAAGCAACTTTTGATTTATAGATAGCATATCAGACTTTAGAGTATTTATTTCTTTTATCTTTGACACACTTAAGCCATTATTACGAGCTATAGTAAAAAGCGTATCGCCTTTTTTTACCTTATAAGAAAAGAAATGTGAACTAACATCTATTGAATTCCTGAAATTCTGCCTAAAATAGCTAAGCTTTTCATATGGAATATATACTTGATACTCATCACGTCCAAATGGAACAAAATTATATTGAAAATGGCGATTATAGTTCTTAAATGATTCTAAACTCATATTTGCACCTTTAGCTATATTGGCTAAAGAGTTACCTCCTTTTACATTTACAACAACAAGAGAATCAGCTGCTCCTCTATTTAACATATATTCCTTATCATTTGTTTTTAGATAATGAGCATTTGAGAAAGCTAACGACATTGACATAATCTTGCGCAAATAGTTGCGAGTTTCAAGCGGCAAATATTGCCCATTTTCATCTAACAATGTCTCTATACTATCATCTCCTGCTTGTGCTATAGCTCTATTGAGCCTGCCTAAACCACAATTATAAGCCATTGCAGCAAGATACCATTTACCTGTAGCTCTATGTAGATATTGCAAATATTTAATAGCTGCTTCTGTGCTTTTTATTGGATCTTGTCTCTCGTCTATATATTCATCAATTTGAAGACCCAATTCCCTTGCTGTAGCTGGCATTAATTGCCATATTCCAGCGGCTTTTTTAGAACTTAATGCCCTTGATTGAAACTCAGATTCTGCCATAGCTAGAAAAAGGAATTCTTGAGGCACATTAGAATCAAAAAGCATTTTTCGCAATATTGGAATAAACTCATAGCCCTTATCAAATTGCTGTGTTAAATACTTCCATCTATTTGTATCAACAGCAATTAACCTATCTTCTTTCTCAAGAGCTATCATATATTCAGTTGGGATTCCTAGTGCATTAATCGTCCGCTCATTGGAACGATTAAATAAATGTGTCTGAAAGTTTGCATTCATGCTATATTCATATGAATCAAACCCTATTTCCTCATTATTTGCATAAACGTAATTCAAAATTGCATAGCAACATAGCAAAAGCTTACTAGTATTTCTAAAAAATAGCTTTGTTTTATCTGTCATTGACACAAAATTTCCTTAGTAATATCAAGTTCTTGAGCTTTGATTTACAATGCTCTTAAGACGAATCTATTATGCAAAAATGATTCCATTTAAACAAAAACTTTTAGATTCTACAATATCTATACGAATCACATGTAAATATTTCCAATAATTAAAACTGAAAATGTTATCATTACAAATATCAAAGAAGCTTCAAAGGTATAATCAACTATGGATACACAAAAACCAATAAAAAATTACAGACCAAATGTAGCGGCTGTATTGCTATCTGCAAACTATCCTAATATATGTGAATTCTTCATTGCAGAGAGATTTGACTTAAAAAATGTATGGCAATTTCCTCAAGGTGGAATTGACTCTGGGGAGAGTCCAAAGCAAACTTTATATAGAGAGCTAGAAGAAGAAATAGGCACAAGTGAAGTAGAAATAATAGCTGAGTATCCTGATTGGCTAAAATACGACTTTCCTCCAACAATAGCAAAGAAAATGCGGCCTTTTGATGGGCAAATACAAAGATACTTCCTAGTAAAGCTAAAAAGTGATTCTGTGATCAACATACAAACCAAAAATCCAGAATTTGCGCGTTATGAATTTGTGGATTTTGATACTCTTATGAAAAGAACTACACATTTTAAAAAGCATGCCTATATAAAAGCATTGCAATATTTTAAGAAAGAAGGATATATTTAATGCTAATTGTTCAAAAATATGGCGGCACTAGCATGGGCAGTAGCGAAAGGATTCAAAATGTAGCAAATAGAGTGTCTCTATCATTATACGCTTCTTATAAGTCTCATAAGCAATATGTAAAAGATAAAGACAACGTAAATAGAAATAACAAATTAGTTGTTGTCGTTTCGGCTATGAGTGGTGTAACAGACGGTATTTTAGAACATGCAGGATTCTTTACTTCAACACCAAATGAACGAGATTTGGATATGGCTTTAAGCAGTGGTGAGCAAATGAGTGCTGCTTTACTTAGTATAGCCTTAAATGCTAAAGGGCTAAAATCCATAGCTCTAAATGGAAGACAAGCAGGAATCTTTACTGATTCAAACCACACTAAGGCTAGAATTCAATACATTGATACAACCAACATTTACAAATTACTAGATGATGGATATATAGTTGTTGTAACTGGATTTCAAGGATTAAGTAATAGCGGTGAAATTACCACTCTTGGGAGAGGCGGTAGCGACTTGTCTGCTGTAGCCTTAGCTGGCGCACTAAAGGCTAATGTATGTGAAATTTATAGTGATGTTGATGGCGTATACACAACTGATCCGCGTATAGAATCTAAGGCTAAGAAGATAGATAGAATAAGCTACGATGAGATGCTAGAGTTAGCTAGCATGGGAGCAAAAGTTTTGCTTACTCGCTCTGTAGAGCTTGCCAAGAAATTAAATGTGCCAATTTATGCAAGAAGTAGCTTTAGCGATGATTCTGGAACGTTAATCACCACAGAGGAGAATATTATGGAAAAGCCTATTGTAAGCGGTATAGCATTAGATAAAAACCAAGCAAGAGTGAGTTTGATAAGCATTCAGGATAGACCCGGTATTGCTGCAGAACTATTTGGCAAACTCTCAAAAGCAAATATAAATGTAGATATGATAGTCCAAACCATTGGTAGAGATTCTAAAACCAATCTTGACTTTACAGTGCCTAAAAATGAACTAGAAAAGGCAAAAAATACACTGAATGAATTTGATTCTTATGCAGATTTGATTGACTATGATAATGAGGTAGCTATTGTGTCTATTGTAGGAGTGGGAATGAAAAGCCACAGTGGTGTAGCAGCTAAAGCATTTCAAGTCCTTGCAAAAGATAATATCAACATTCGCATGATAAGCACAAGCGAAATTAAAATATCTATGCTAATTGACTTAAAATATGCTGAACTAAGCGTTAGAGTGCTGCATGCTGCTTATAAGCTTGATCAATAAGGGGTCAATGTGGGACATATCAATGAGTGGATGTTACAGACTTTACGAGACAATGCTACAACTCTTAACTGCCCATTACAATGGCTAGAGTTTCAAAGGCTGCATTGGACTCCTCTAGTTATGCAAGCTGTCTCATTTATTGTCAATGGTGGAACATTTTTATTATGTGTAGATCATGAACGCGAATGGCTACAATACTATATCATGAATACCATAAATAATATTGACATTCAAAGACCATTTGTCCCTATATATGCGCTTGATTCTTCACTAATTAAGCTTTTGCATACCAATGACAATCAAGCAGTCCGAGATATGCTAGATATGTCATATCCACGTTATGCTTTTTGGTATATAGGCAAATGCGATAATGCAATAGCGCAATTTGCATTAGATATAAGAGATTCATTTCTGTGGATATTTGATGAGCCATTAGAGCATTCTTTTGTTCTAGATTCTAAAGATAAACATTTGGATTTTAAGCTTTTGCAAGCTTTCCGAATATTTGAGAGTGCTCTTTTTGCTGGTATATGTGGTGAATTTGAGATTAACATTGAGTAAACAAAGCAGCCAAACATTAAAGAAACTAGAATAGGAATATTAATTGGTAATTAGGTAATGGATATGGATTCTTTAAGCTCAATTCAGAAAATAAACTTAAAAGCTAATTCTAAATCTAAAATATATCTAGCAAAATCTCATATAATTCTAACCCATGATTTCGAATATGAAAAAAATATTTTGAAAAATGCAATACAACCCGATTTTCTAAGAATATTTGAGACTCAAGAACTAAAAATAGATATTGCTCATAGTGTTATCAAAGAAGCCTACATAACTAGTGCTCAAACAAAAATATTGGCTATTTTTGCTTTTTCATACAACCATTTCGCGCAAAATGCTTTGTTAAAAATTTTAGAAGAGCCACCAATTCATACTATTTTTATATTATATGCCAATGCAAGAAATAAGCTTCTACCTACTATATTTTCGCGTTTAGTTGCATTTGATAAGAGAGCAAAAATCCAAAAAGAGCCTTTTTCACTAAATATTGCAAAGCTAAATATTCCAACAATTTATGAATACATCAAGGATATTGAAAAAAATAACTATTCAAGTGAACGAGGTAGAGAAATTGTTGGATCTATTTTGCAGGCATTATCAATAGAATCTAAGCCATTAAATCAAAAACAGTTGCTACGTTTTGATAAAGCCATGGAATCCCTACATAATAAGCAAAGTGTGCATTTAGTATTACTTCCGCTCCTACTTTCATTGATACAAAATCCATAAGAGCTTACTATGCAAATTGAACGAGTAAAAAATTTAAACATAGAAATGCAATCATTGCAACCAGATTTGACTGGATATACAATTATGAAAGACAAATCACAGATTCTAGGCTTTAAAATATATGATTTGAGATACGAAGCAGTTCAGATTCTAAAGCAAAATGCTCTAAGTCTAAATGCAGAGTTAGTAACACCAAAAAATGCAATACTAGGCAAGGAAAAAAATTATAACTGTTTGCTATTAGGGACACCAAAGTCATTAAAACTGCTTATATCGAAGCTATCTATGCAACCATTTGGATTAAAAACACTAGCAAAAAATCTTCATACTTTTTTGCACCAAAGACAAGAAAGCGATATGCAAGACTTTTTTGGCTATAAAATAATGAGTATTATTAACGTGAATTCAGATAGCTTTTATAAGGAATATAGTCTAGATAAAGCAATTATGAAAATATATGAACACATAGAATTGGGAGCAGATATTATTGATATTGGGGCAGTTAGTACAAGACCCAATGCAAAGATAATTCCAGCTAACATTGAGTTAGAAAGGCTTAAAGGCATCTTTAACGAAGTAAAAAATATTTCAAACCGAGTTCATCTTAGTATTGATACATATAATAGCGAAGTAGCACAAACTGCTCTAGATTCTGGCTTTAACATAATTAATGATGTAAGCGGGAAACCTGAAAATATGCTAGATGTGCTAAAGAATAATTCGCACGCAATTTATATACTCACTCATACTAGGGGCACATCGCAAACTATGCAAAATCTCTGCCATTATGACAATCTAATAGCACAAATTGATGCCTTTTTCCAAGAAAAGTTATTATTGTTGCATAGTCATAATTGTCGTAAAATTATTATTGATGTAGGCATTGGTTTTGCAAAAGACCATTTACAAAGCACCGCCCTAATCTCCAAGCTTATGCATTTTAAACACTTTAGTAAACCGCTATTAATTGGAGCTAGTCATAAAAGTTTTCTGCGTAAGATTCTCAATAGCGAGGATATATATCAATTAGAATCTACTCTTTTAGCGCATTTTTTTGCCCTACAAAATGGTGCAAATATATTACGGGTACATGACTTGGTTGCGCATAAAAATATGTTGAAAATATTTCAAGCATTTAAAACAAATGATATTGATATGATATAGGCTCTTTAAATATCAAAAATATTAACAAATTAAATAAAGCATTCAAACAATTTATATAAAAAATGTATAATGTAAGGCAATTTTAATTAAAGGAAAGATAATGTTGCAACTTAGCTCGATTAGTAAGATTTTGGTAGCTGGAGTATTCTCTCTCACGCTTTTAAAAGCACATGATATGCATAAGCATGAGGAATATGATGCAGAGAAAATAGCGGATGTATTTTATGCTTTAAATGGAGATTCAAAAGATCCGCATAAAAAAATCAATCATACAAAAGGCTTTTGCACTACAGGGGAATTTATTCCAGCAAAAAATATTACAAAAAAAATTAATATTCCACTTTTTGCAGAAAAGAACATTCCAATTCAAGTTCGCTACTCACTAGGTGGTGGAAATCCAAAGGCAAGTGATAAATCAAAGCCAAGAGGACTTGCTGTGAAAATGGAGGGTAAAAACGATAGTTGGGAAATTGTAGCAATTAACACTGAAATTAACTTTGCAAAAAATCCTGAAGAATTTTATAATTTCTTTGCTATGAGGGTCCCAAAAAATGGAAAGGTTGACTCAGAAAACATTAAGAAAAAGACGCAAGAAGTAGAATCTTATCGTAATTTTGCAAAATATTTAGATGGTATTGGAATCACGGGTAGCGTAGCAAATACCGCTTATTACAGTATTCATACATTTTTCATAAAAGATACTAAGACAAATAAACTAATGCCTGCTAGGTTTAAGATTGTACCTGTTTCTGGTGTATCATATCTAAGCAAAGATGAACTAGCAAAAAAAGATGATAACTTCTTAGAATCTGATTTTAAAAGCAAAGTAGCTAGTAAGCCCATTGAATACAAGTTAGTATTCGTCTATGCCAATGAAAAAGATATTATTGATGATACAACTGCACTTTGGAGTGGTAAACATAAAGAAATAGAAGCAGGCACACTAAAAGTATCAAAATACGATGGAATGGATTGTAACCGTGATGTGTTTATGCCAAATGTATTGCCAAATGGAATGGGAGAACCAAAGGATCCTTTATTTGAAGTGCGCAACGAAATATATTCGATAACTTTTGGTAGAAGACAATAACTTTAACTAATTACATAACATTTAAATCAATTATACTTTAATTTACATCTGCTTGTAATTCAAGTATTAATATTCCAAGCCTAAGCTTGGCAAATATCTATTTAGAATAAAAGAAAAATGTTTCACCTGTTAGTTTAAATTAATAATATAGAAAATAACAAAAGAATGAATTTATCTATATATTCAATATATTTATACATTCGCTCCTATTGCAACTTATCTAAAACTTTACACATTTCTTCAAATTCCAAATAATATTTCCAATTAGCAACAATATCGGGTCTCCTAGATAGCACTCCACTTACTTCATATTGCAATAAATGTTGCAATTTTTGAATCCATTTAGGGGCTTTCTTCAAGAAATCAAGGACATATTGTTCATCTATCCTATGTTTCCTACAAAGCAAATCACTAACTTCGAGTTGATTGTGAACTTCTTGTGCTGCGTCGGTAATATTTTTCATCAGATTCTCATCTTCTAATATCTGATAATATTGTGTTTTATATTTAGATTGAATTCCAAACAACATAATATAGTCATTGCTGTATTGGGCTTGTTCAACTATTGGTAAATCCTTACGTATTATAGAATCCACAATGCGAATTTTGCCCATTTCAAGGAAATCTGAGACTAGATTCCATGTATTAGTATAGATAATTGGAATATCTAACCCTCTAACAACATGCTTAAACGGAAAGCCATAATATAGAAAAGATTCTTTAGAGAAGGATATATCAAACAAACTTTCATCTTGCGGTTTGGGTAGATTTAAAATCTCACATATATTTCTAAATGTTTGCAAGGATTGTTTTGAAGTTACAATACTTTGCATATCAAAGTAATAAAGTTCTTTAGTCGCATTTTTAACTTGTTCAGGAGCACTTGTATAACACAGATGAGGTCTGGTTTTTGTCCAACCTGGATGCAAATCTAGCAAAAAAATAAATACATCATTTATGCAACGAAGTTTTAAGTTTTCTATTTCTTGCAAATTTTCTATTTCTCGATTTTTCTTATCTAGAGTTACACTAAATGTGTCCCCCCCCCCGTATCTTAGATATGGCAAGAAAAACACATTACCAAAACTTTTAATTACAGATATAGGATCACGAACAAGACAAAATACAGGGACCTTCCTTTGTAATTTAGAAAGAATCTTTTTTCGTAAGGAATCTTGATATGACTTATCAAGCGTTATACCAAATATTCCACTTTGCTCTTTTGCTACTCGTACATAATGCCTTGCAAAGTCTATCCTATGATATAAGCTTAAATCCATGGGACATAAATTTGCAACCTTGCACATTTCAAGCCAAGCGGCATAGCCTACACCATGTGAACCTATATTGATATAAGAATAATTTTGCGGCATTTTATAGAATTGAGTCCAAATCGGCTTAACCCAAAGATTTTCCTTCCATGTCGGATTATCAAATGAATAATACCAATTTCTATTTCTATTCATTATAGAAACAATTAGTCCTAAAGTGCCATGATTTTTATATGCGCTTATTAATCCTCTTTTCTCAAGTTTATATATGAGTGCCTGTGATAATCCCTTTTCTTTTATTATTTGCCAAGTTTGTGGATTTTGCCATGTATATCCTTGCTGATTATGTAGAATAATGTTAGCATATCCAAAATCACAAACGCATATTAACTACAGCTTATTTTTCTAAATCAAACCTTACATTATATGCATTCCATAGTATAATTGCTTAGTATGATTTAATCAGTAGGAAATTCTATGCAACAAAAAAATGAATCAAAGATTGGAATCTCTATCGTTGTGCCATGTTACAATGAAGAAGTTTCTTTACCAAGATTTTTGCAAGAGATTACTAAAACAATGGATTCGACTAAATTGATATTATCCAAATATTTTGCTAGAGAAGAACAAAATAATGATGATAATAAAAAAAAGCCACTATATGAGCTAATCTTTATCAATGATGGTAGTAAAGATGGAACTTTATTTATGTTGCAAAAGCTACAAGAAGAATATAGCCAATATGAAATTAGAATTTTCTCATTTTCTAGGAATTTTGGCAAAGAAGCTGGAATCCTTGCTGGATTGGAGCAGGCAAGAGGTGAAGGAGTAATACTTCTTGATGCAGATTTGCAAGATCCGCCAAGTCTTATTCCACAAATGATTCAAACTTGGCTTGAATCAAATAGAGAAATAAAAATTATTTATGCTAGACGTAGTGATAGAAACGGAGAGAGCAAAGTCAGAGCAATATTCAGTGAGCTATTTTATAAAATATCCAACTATATATCAGAGGTAAAAATAGAATCTGGTGTACGTGATTTTCGTCTTATGGATAAAGAAGTCATACAGGCACTTCTAAGGCTTAGAGAATACCATAGATTCTCAAAAGCCATGTTTGCTTGGGTTGGATTTAGAAGTAAATGCCTGGAATATGAATATATTCCACATTTCAAGGACAGCTCTAGCTGGAGTTTCTGGAATCTTTTCAAATATGCAATAGAGGGTATTATAAGCTTTAGCACTATGCCATTACGAATTGCATTTATACTTGGTTTTATAATGAGCATTATATCTGGTGGATACGGAATATATCGTCTTATTTGGACTATTCTATATGGAAACCTAGTTCCAGGTTACCCTAGCCTTATTTGCATTATCACGTTCATAGGCGGTATGCAACTAATATTACTAGGAGTAATTGGTGAATATATCGCTAGGATTTATGAGCAAGTAAAGCAAAGACCACATTATATACTTGAAAGCTTAGGTGGGAATCTAGATTCTAATATTTCGTGCGACATAAAAGAAAAGATCTAAATCCAATATATTGTGATTTTTTAGCAAGTATTCTTAGCTTATTATGGTTGAGATAAAAAATAGATATATCAATATTTTAGAATTAAAAAATCCTTATACTGAAAATGTAAATTTAACATTATAAATTGAGTAAAATTTTTAACCAATAAACTACATGTAAAATAATAGATATAAATGCTAAACATTTAAATAAGATGAATAAAAGCAAATTGCTAGTTTTGATCTTTTGTGTTGGAATCTTTAAATAGAGATTTTAAAGCTTCTATATCTAGCTTTTTATCCTCTGTCTTAGACTCTGACATTTGTGGTAATAGTGCTGATAGCTGACTCTTTATATCATTTGATTCCATATGTTGTTCAGACTGATTTTTTTCCTTATCTGGAATCTCAACTAATTCAATATCATATCCAGTAAGCATACTAGCTAGACGTATGTTTAACCCAGACCTACCAATGGCTTTAGACTTTTGCGAATGAAGAATATGAACAACAGCAATGGGCTTTTCATTATATTGGAGCTGGCTTTGCGCTTGCTCATTATTTGAATAATTAGCATTAATCTTTACAGATATTACTTGCGCTGGTGCAAGTGATTTAGCAACAAAAACCTCTGGCACACTTGAGTATTCTATGCAATCTATATTCTCTCCATGCAACTCCTTGCTAACAGCATTTATACGAACGCCCTTTGTGCCAACAGCAGAACCTATTGGATCTATTTTTGGATTATTAGTATAGAGTGCTACCTTTGCCTTCTCTCCTGGGATTCTTACAATTTTATGAATCTGAACATCACCATCTTTTATTTCTGGGACTTCCAATTTTAGCAACTCTTCTAGGAATTTAGGAGTAGTCCTAGATAACTCTATTCTCATTCCATTCCGATTAATCCCTATATATTTGAGTATTGCTCGAATTGTTTGACCATGATGAAATTGTTCGCCTTTGATTCGATTCTTGAGCGGTAAGATGGCACGATTCTCACCTATTTCAACAGAAGTATTACCAACATTATCAACTGAAATTACATTACCCAAGACAATTTTATGCAAATCTTTTTCAATCTTTTTAAGTAATTCCTCCTCATTTATTCTTTGAATAACATCTCTAATTTCATAAAATATTTGATTAACTACATTTCTATTCATAGATTCAAGATTGATTTGATATTCGAGCTCGTCATTAATATCTACACTATCTACTAAACTCTTTGCTTCACTAAGTGGAATATGGGTAGATTCCAAATCCTCATTAAATTCCTCATCACTGCAAACAATCATCTTTTGAACAAGCTGTAAATCTCTGTTGGCATCATCTTGATTGACTGCAAAATTTGCCAAATCGTCAATCTCTCTTTTTGCCATATTAATCATAGACTCCCTAATAGCCTCTATGACTCTTTCCTTGGGAACATCATTTTCTGAAGCTATTGCCTCAACTATGTCTAAGATTTTTTCCATTAACGAAAACCTTGATAGTAATAAGTGTTTACAAAAGCTGATTATAACAAAATTTATGATTGTTTAAACGATTACATTTTTACTTTGCTAAAAAATTGTTTTTTTTGGTTAGGATCGAATAATAAGATTTTGTTATTACTTAAGGCTAATGAAATATAATGAATATTATCACACGTAATAAAAAAGCATATCACGACTACTTTATATTAGAACATATTGAATCTGGTATTGTTCTACAGGGCAGTGAAGTGAAGTCATTAAGAAATGGTAGAATAAATCTTAAAGAAAGCTTTGTGAGAATTATCAATGCAGAATGTTTTGTGTTTGGTATGCATATAAGTTTTTCTAAGCAAACAAATCCATACTTCAAGCCTAATGAAAAAAGAGCTAGAAAGCTACTGCTACATAGAAAACAAATAGACAAACTCGCAGGACAAGTAAGTCAAAAGGGATTAAGTATAATTCCCTTGCAAGTTTATTTTAATAAAAAAGGCAAGGCAAAAATTCTAATAGCACTTGCAAAAGGTAAAAAGGAATATGATAAACGTGCTACGATTAAACGCAGAGAGCTAGATAAAGAGGCAAGAGCTAGCCTGAAAGAATACAGATAGAATAGAGAGCGTGGAATGATGGAAAAAATGACAAATTATGGAATCTATATAGACTATGGAATATTTGGATTCCTTGTATTTTTGAGCTTACTAGTCATTGCCATTGGGATAGAAAGGCTTTGGTTCTACTCTATTATTCGTCTAAATGATTATGAAGATAAACGCGAGCTAGAGCTTGACTTACACAAACGACTAACACTTATTGCCACAATAGGCTCAAATGCTCCGTATGTAGGATTACTTGGCACAGTAATTGGAATTATGCTTACATTTAGTACCATTGGAGAAAATAACATAATTGATACAAAAACCATTATGTCTGGGCTTGCTATGGCACTTAGAGCTACTGCGTTAGGATTAGTGGTCGCTATTCCTAGTATTGTATTTTACAATCTATTGCTAAGAAAAACAGAGGTAATCCTAACGAATTGGGATATTTTTACGATCCCATACGAAAAGACAAAACATAATCCAAGGCTTGACTATAACGAAGATACAACAATTAATCAGTTAACAAAAGACAAAAAACCTCCAGCCTATATATATGTTAAAAATAAGGATATTTCATCTAGAATTCATAAGGCTGCAAGGTTACAAAAGACTCATGATAACTTAGGAGATATTCAAACTAAAAACTATGATAAAAATCAAGAAATACAATCTAGTAATGATGATTTACACAACTCAAATCAGAATAAATTACAATAATAAATATGCAACCTCTAAACTTAGAATTAATGATATATAAAGGATAAAGATGAAAAAGATAGATTCTCTTAATCTAGTTCCATTTATTGATATCATGCTAGTATTGCTAGTCATAGTTTTAGTTAGTGCATCATTTACAACTACATCACAACTTCCAATACAGATTCCAAAAATTGACGAAGATTCTTCTGTAAGAGCAGATATCAAGCAAGTTAACATAGCACTTGATAAATCTGGGAATATTTATGTTGATTCCCAACCCGTAGATAGAGCCAGCCTATTTAGCTATCTAAGAAGCCTTGACATTGATACTAATATTATTTTGAAAGCAGACAAAGACGCAAGCGTGCAATATTTTATAGATATCATGTCTGCATTACAATTTTTAGGATTAACCAAAGTATTTACTGAAGTAGAATTAGATTACTAATTGGTTATATAATATAAAGGAATACTATGCAAAACAACAAAGCAAAAGATTCTGCAAATAAAATAAACAAGCAAAAAGGAATAACAACAAAATCTAGAATAAACAAAAAAACTTATGGCACATCAAAACCAAATACAAATATGAATCAGAATAACAAGCAATCAAAAGTCACACAAAAAAAGATAATTAAAACACCTAAAAATACTGCATTTATTAAGCAAAATCAGCAAATACCCAAAGATGTTGTTAATCAAAAACAATATACAGAATATACTAAATCTAAAAATATTCAGAAAAAGGACATTTTTTTTAAACGTGAACATAGCAAGAAATTTGAATTCAATAGCTCTGTAGCAAGTGTATTTGATGATATGTTGGAACGTTCAATACCATTTTATTATGAAGTTATATCATTATCTATTTATTTTATCAATCAACATTTATCACATTTACTTATAAATTCAGAAGATTTAGAATCAAGAGATTCAAGCTTAATAGAATCCACATATATAAACAATAATAAATATACTACTTATACAAACTATAAAGATACATCAAATATCACCACAATTTATGACTTAGGAAGCTCAACTGGAAATTTCTTATTGCAGCTTGATGAGGCTCTAAAAGCTATTAAACAACATAAGTTCCGCTTATATGGAATAGATAACTCAAAAGCCATGGTGACACATTCAAGGCTTAAAGCAGAAGCTCTAAATTCGAGAGCACAATTCTTTTGCTATGACTTGCTGCAATATCGCTTTCAACCATGCAGTGTAATAGTTGCACATTATACACTACAATTCATTCGCCCACCACAGAGATTAAGGCTTATCAAAAATATATATGACAAGCTAGAGAATGAAGGAATATTTATCTTCGCAGAGAAAGTTATATCAAATGATAAGGAGCTAGAATCTCAAATGATTTCTTGCTATTATAATTATAAGTCAAATAATGGTTATACGCAAAAAGAAATCTATAAAAAGAGAGAGGCATTAGAAAATATTCTTGTGCCATATAGCATAGAAGAAAACATCTCTATGTTGAATCAAGCTGGTTTTGAACGAGTTGAAATTCTATTTAAATGGGTTAATTTTGCTTTATTTATAGCCAAAAAGTAATATATGTAGAATTTTACCCAGCCTTAGCTATTTATTTAGCAATTTTAAAGTTTAAGTATAAGCATATAAAAACTTAGCCGTGCAATTATATAAAGGTTAATTGCACTTTATATGGATTTATAATATTAATACAAATTTGATTTTAAAGATAAAATAGTTTATTTCATATATAAATATCCAATTAGATAAGTAATATAATAAAAGGCTAAATTAATTAATTTTGTTGATAATCAAAAATGATACTAAATTTATGGATACCAATATTTCTTTTACTATTTTCTTCCGATAATGAAACATTAAAAGTATCATCGCAAAAACCAGTAGGCTCAAAATGATATGAAAGAGTAATATTATGTAATCTCAAAATTTCTGAAACAATATAAAGCCCTAAACCATATCCTGTTGTATTGGAATTTGGGTCTCTAGAAAAAGGCTGCAAATAATAATTAATATCATGCTGAAGTCTATTTGCAATATTGTATATTATGATTTGATTTTGTATAACCTCTATGCTAACTCTCCTATTAATGCTATATTTAAGTGCATTATGTATCAGATTCCATAATGATATTCTTAGCATATGTAAATCACCGTAGATACTAAAACTAGAACTATTTTTTAGTGAGATGTTATCCTCTTCATCATCAAATCGATTTAAGCTTTCAATAAGCAATGTATCACTAGAAAAATTTTGATAATTTGGCTTTACATCAAAGCTCAATGTTCGTTCAAGTTTAAGCATATTTTCTGATATAACATGCAAGTCGCCTAAATAATTACGCAATAAGTTAATGTTGTCTTTAGATTGTGAATTTTGTGAAGATAACAAAGCTACTATGAGCTTCATTTTTGTTATAGGAGCGCGAATTTCATGACCAATTGTACGCAATATAAATTCTCGATTCCTAATTAGCATTGATATTTTCTTCATTTTTTCTTTAGTTGAATTGTCAAGCTTTGAGTCAATGGCAAAATTACTTCCAACAAAATTCTGAATTGTGCTATGCAATATATCATGTTGAACGCTGAACTTATTAAGATAATATGACATAACACAAATTAAAAATAAAGAACAAAAAAATAAAAAAGATACTAAATAAAAGCCAAACCCATAATATCTATATGTAATTGCTATAATTTCCCTATCGCCAATATCCAACAAAAAGCCATTGAGATTCTCAACTTTAAATAAAGTCAAATCAAAATTATGCCAACTATGGCTTTCTAAAATAGACGCGTTCAATGGCATGCCACCTATTTGATAATAACCGCTCTTCATAAGCAATTTTGCTATTTCATTCTCATTACCTTGTTCTATAAAAAGAATTATACTATCAACCAAAAATAAGATTTCTTCATGAGTTTTAACAAAACAATAGTTATCTCGATTTACTAGATATATTAACCAAACAATCAGCAAAAATACGGCTATGCTGATACAAATTATATAACTGTATCGTTTCATTTCAAAATTCTATTAAGCGACTAATACTAAAGGCAGAACTTGTAACCAATACCCCAAACAGATTGTATATATTTCGGTTGCTTTGCAGAATCTCCAAGCTTATTTCGTAAATTTCTAATATGAGTATCTATACTACGAAGCTTGGCATCTTCATGTATAGCGTTTATAGCATTAGCTATTCTATCACGACTAATTGGTTGCATACGATTTTCAATTAGAAATACAAGAATATCAAATTCTGTATTAGTCAAATCTATTATTGTGCCTTGAATTTTCACTGCTCTACGTTTCACATCTATATTAAGTCCACCAAAGACCATCTCTATGGGTTTTAATCTACGTAATAAAGCATTAATCCTAGCAATCAATTCAGCTGGCTCATAGGGCTTTGCAATGTAATCATCAGCACCATTATCAAACCCATTAATTTTGCTGCATATATCAACTCTTCCTGAAGATATAATAATTGGGGATTGCGTTATAGATCGTATCTTTTGACATACTTCAAATCCATCCATTTCAGGTAAACATAAATCAAGGACAATCAAATCAATATTTTCTTTTTCAAGCATTTTTAGAGCCTTACTTGGAAAAGTAAAGCATACAACCTCAAACATAGCTTGACTAAGATATGTTCTAAGTAGATTTTGCAATTCTACATCATCTTCAATCAATAAAATCTTTCTCAAAATATATAACCTCTAAATATTTATAGTTTATACAACATTAATTTCCATACTCTTAAAACGAAACCTTATTTTTATAAATATACTAAATAATAAATTATATTGTAACATTGGAAACCCAAAATATTAAAATTATTTTATCAAAATTAAAATAAATGATCTTGATATTATTGTCAACCTAAATTGCTTTATGCTAGAATCTATTGGATTTTAAGAAACTTAAATAGCGATGTAAAAGGACATAAATATTATGGATTATTTAGAGATTGAAGGCGGGTATAGATTAAAGGGTGATGTTGAAATTTCTGGGGCAAAAAATGCCACTTTACCATTACTAGCCCTCTCATTATTAGCTAAAAATGATATAAATCTGCAAAATGTACCAAATGTTGCAGACATTGTTACATTTACAAAATTGTTAAATATGCTAGGTGCTAAGGTATCAAATATCGCTAATGATACAAAACTACTCACTATTAACACTTCTAATATAAATAGCACTAAAGCTATATATGATATCGTTAGAAAAATGCGCGCTTCAATACTTGTGCTAGGACCACTACTTGCTAGATTTGGACATTGTGAAGTAAGTCTACCTGGAGGTTGTGCTATTGGGGCTAGACCTGTAGATCTACATATTAAAGCACTTCAGAAATTGGGTGCAGATATAGAGGTAAAAGGTGGATATATTATAGCCAATGCTAAACACGGACTAAGTGGCAAAGATATAGTATTTGACAAAATAACTGTTACAGGCACAAGCAATATTATCATGGCAGCTGCTCTAGCTAAAGGAAAAACAAAAATAATAAATGCAGCAAAAGAGCCAGAAGTAATACAGGTGTGCAAAGCATTACATGATTCTGGAATAAACATAAATGGAATTGGCACATCAGAGATAGAAATAGAAGGAAGTAATGGTGAGTTACTAAATTTCAAATCAATAAAAATAATACCTGATAGAATTGAAGCTGGGACATATCTATGTATTGGAGCGATTACTAACTCTAATATATGTGTAAAAAATGTTAATATTGAGCATACAGAAAGCATAAGCGAGAAACTAAAAGAGATAGGATTCCAAATTGCCTATCATAATGATTGCGAGCAACAATCAATTGAAATATTCCCAACAGAAAAGCTACCAAAGGCATTTAGAATCACAACAACAGAATATCCAGGCTTTCCAACTGATATGCAAGCCCAATTCATGGCATTAAGCACTCAATGTAATGGTTCTAGCTCCATAAAAGAAACATTGTTTGAAAATCGTTTTATGCATGCTAGTGAATTGCAAAGGCTTGGGGCTGACATTAGCATTGATGGTAATCTAGCACAAATTAAAGGAAAAAGTGAGCTTATTGGCGCAGATGTCATGGCAACTGACTTACGCGCATCTTCTGCATTGGTACTAGCAGCACTTGTAGCAAAGGGAGTAAGCAGGATTCATAGAATCTATCACCTAGATAGGGGCTACGAGAAGCTAGAAGACAAATTAGGAAGACTTGGGGCAAAGATTAATAGGCTAAAAAATTAAATATCTACTATAACAGAATAAAATACAGTATATAACTATAATATATTCAGCAATTAATACTCAATTATATAGTATAGAATCAATATAAATTCTATAAATATTACTTAAGCTAAAGCAATGAAAAATATTTAAACAAATCCCAAATTCTTTTATGCATTTTTAAGGTTTATTCCATGCTATATAGCTCTTTACAAAATAATAAGCCTACTTTAAAACCAAATTATAAGTAAATAATACTAACTTAATACTTGCTACCATTCTTTTTTGGAGATTTACAATATAATAATTTCTAAGTAATGATTAAGTTTTAAAAACTAAAAATATATAACTAAACTGATTATTAAACTTTGTTTTCTAATATAGTTAAAACTATAAAAATAAATAGTAATATGATTTTTAATATTTAATAATAAACACTAACAGGCTAAATTATTATAAAGCTAGATTCTTTAGTATGAGCAGCTAATCCTAAAAAATTATATGCGGCAACTAATTTCTATTTTTGAAGTAACTATAATCAAAGTCTTTTAAAAGAGTGAATCTATCATCTTTAATTACACCAAGCTTTGGTAACTCAACGCCATTAAATGTAGTATTTTTTACTATAGTATAGTGCATCATGTCGCAAAAAGCTATCCTATCCCCAACATTAAGCTTACTATCAAAGCTATAATCACCAAAAACATCTCCAGCCAAACAAGTAGGACCACCGAAACGATAGTGATACTTCCCAGCATTCTCTCCTAAGTCGCTTTCTATATGCAAAGAACCAGTTCCAGTATCAATAGAGATCTTATAACATGCAGGTCGATATGGCATCTCAAGACAATCTGGAGTATGACAACTAGCACTTATATCCAAAATAGCTATCTCACCATCATTCTGTATTATATCCACAACAGTGCCAATCAAATCGCCACATTGCCAACCAACCGCTTCTCCGGGCTCTAAGAATACATCTATATTATGATATTTAGCCTTAAAGTCTAGAACCAAGGAAACAAGCAAATCACAATCATAATCTTCTCTTGTTATATGATGTCCACCACCAAAGTTAATCCAATTAGAAAGCTTTATATATGTATCAAAATGCTTTATTACATGTGGCAATGTCCTAGCTAGAGCATTAGAATCTTGCTCACAATGGGTATGGAAATGTAAACCGCTAAATTCAGAAGCAAAGAATTTTTGCGCATCTGCATACCCATATAATGAAGCATATGATTCTATATCCTTGTGGAACTCAATAGGAATAATACCAAGTCTACTCTTAGGTGCGCATGGATTATAAATTGGAGGATTAACTTCACTATAAAGAGGATTCACACGTAATCCAACCTCAATTCTTCTATTACTAGCAATTAATTTCTTATTCTTAGAATCAATCATGCCCTTAAATCTATGCCATTGAGCAAAAGAATTAAATATAATATGGGTGGCATATTGCAAAATTTCTTGCATTTGAGACTCTTTATAGGCTGGTGAGAAAACGCAAACATGCTTAGTATATAAATGATTGTCGTCTAGATTCGTGGTATTGAGTTTTGTATCTACAGAATCATTGCTCTTTGCAACTATCTCTTCATATGCTAGACGAGCCTCCCAAGCCCCGCTACAAGTAGCACCATGTAGATATTTACGCACACCATCAAACTCCCGCCAAAAGCTATATCCCTTAAGGGCAACCAATATATATGCTCCACTAGCCTGAGAGATCTGATTTAGCAATTTTAGGTTGGAATCCAAGGCATTATAATATAGAACATAGCAGGGACTTGGAATAGAATGGATTAAGCTATAAGCAAGATTGAGATTAGCGCAATATCTCTTATTAGATTCTAATTTGTTACAATCAGCACGAAAAGAATTCACCATAGGATCTTTTAAAGGTGAATATGCAATAGGCAACTTATTCAAGGGTAAATCTGGAGATGTTTCAAATATATTATGTATAGCCAGATTTTTATTAGCCATATCCTCATCATTATAAATATGTAATAATTTACAAAAATATTCCTGCAAACAAACCTTATTTGGCTTTGATATATATCTATGACGCATAACATGCTTACCAATCTAAAATATTAATCCTAGAGCATTAATTCTCTAACAGCCTTTTCTATTTGAATAGGATTGGACTTTGATATAAACTCATCTGCATTAAGGGATAATGCCATCTCCTCGTTGCTATTGCCGCTCATAGATGAATTTACAACAATTGGCAAATGCTTAGTCCTGGCATCCGCTTTTATCTGTTTAATAACTTCAAATCCACTTGCTTCGGGCATTTCTAAGTCTGTAATAATCAAACCTATATCATCTATATCGGTGCTACTATCAAAAATATAATCAAGTAACTTCTGACCATTTACAAAATCTAAATGAGCAACACCAAGTTGATTTAATATTGCCTGCATTGTCCTTAAAACTGTTGGACTATCATCTGCCAGTAGAATCTTTTTAGATGAACTCACCTGTCTAATATTTTGCATTTCTTTATTCTTTTCTTCCTCAATCCATGGAAAAACATCAACAAGCATTTTTTCAATATCTACAACTTGCACTAATCTACCATCAAAATATCTCGTCCTAGACACTAATTTACCATTGCCACTACTACCGCCTACACCAGCACTCTGTTCTATTTCTGTCCACTTTTTACTCAAAATCCTATCAGCTTCATAAATTCTTACACCAATTGTCCAACGTGAAAACTCGCATATCATTATGATATCTTCCTCTCCTCTATCTCTTTGCACCCTAAAATTCTGTAAATCTTTATTAGGAAGACTAGAATCATAAAAAAACCACTTTCTCATATCAATAAGAGGTATAGTTAACTCACGAATAGTAATTAGCCCTTCTACAAGAGAATTTTTTTCATGACTTACAACAGTAAGCGCACCGGAATATTTAACAACTTCGCGTATTTTAAAAACATTAACCGCATATAAATCCTTATTCTTTTCGAGCCTAAAACATAGGAGTTGTAATTCATTATTTTTATGCAAACTTGTTACTTGATCTATATTAGACATTGACATATTAGAGCCTTTAGTAATAATTAATGCAGAATATAAGCCAAATCATAGCACATAATTTGGCAATTCATTTATGAATCCTTGCTAACTCAACATCAAAAGTAGAACGTTTGAATGTTTTGCTAACTCTTATTCGACAATTCTTGCTTACATTTGGTTTGGTAAATTTTATCTTAATTTTTTGTATAAGTGGATATAAAGCAAAAAGCCTAAAAGCAACATCATATGTTGCTACCTCAAGTAAACCATATTTTCCCCGACAAACAATATCTTTAAGAGAATCTCTAATAATCAAATAATCCAAAAATTCTCCTCTATATTCATAACTTAGTATAGCATCAACCAATAAATATTGCTTTCTTTTACGTTCACTTGGCAATATGCCAATAACGGCTTTAATCTTGAGTGATTCAATATGTAACTTAATATAATTTGCCATACTAAAACTTATATTGAAACTCGTACAAAACCACGAATAAGAGTATAAGCATTACCACCGTAGAAATTAGCTGCTGGAATAGTATTTGCGGGATTAGCACTAGTTGGTGATGGATATGCGGTCTTGTTATGCAGTGTTATAAAACTTAACCCAATCTTGCCTCTTATATATTTCTTCCATAAAGAAAATTCATATTCGCCCTTTGCCTCTATACTAAAAATGTTGCCAAAACTTGAAAATGTACCTCTTATACCAGCTTCTAACTCAAAATCATGGTTTATATTAACTTCCAAAGCAGCATAAGGTGTAAACGCCCCACCCCAAAACATGCCTACATTATATTCAAATGGTGCTTTATGTCCATAATAATCAATTAATTCTGCCCCACTGTTAGTAACACCAATCAAACCTAATTTGACTTCCAAGAACTTATTCCATATCATCTCTTGCTCTACCCAGGCAATGGCTGATAAGCTTTTTGATGTGCCAGCCCTAAAGCTAGCATCTGATGCTTGTTCAAATTTATGGCTAGGACCAGTAGTGCCTACTTTGTAAGTATGAGGTGCTTTATAATATTTATTATAAGCAGCAATGTGCAGTTTTGTCTCCATCTCAAGTTCCCTTGAAATACGATAGCCAGCTTGAGCTTTGATTCCAAATGCAGTAAAGAATCCTGTAACATACACATATGGTTCTAAATCAACATGATGCGGTAAGGCAATCCTAGCGCGAATCAAATATGCCCCAAAACTACTTAGCTCGGTCCTAAATGGAGTTACAAACTCATTTAATACTAAGGCACTTCCATAAGATGCTGTAAGATGAAGAGAAGTATTTTTGATTCCATTATATGTTATAGCAAAACCTTGAGAATTATAGGTATTCCACTCTTCATTTGATTTATATCTACCAGCAATTAGATTAATATGATATTGTTTATTAGTATAATCTGCATAAATAGAATCCAAGAGAAAAATTTGCTTTACATCTTCATAATGCTCCTTAGTGCCATTCTGTAATGTAATAATGGGGGCAGCAAATATAAAACCTATTCCACCTTTTACTCCATTTATTCTACCTGTCTCATAATATCCAAGAAATGTGCTATCTAAGATAGTTAAATCATCGCCAAAAGCTTGTTGGTAGAAAATTGAAGCAGATAGATCATGAAAACCATTAGCCCAAAGAGCATCTACAATATTTTGCGCATCTGTGCTACGATTGTAACTATGCGGTGTAGCACAAAAACCAACATAAAGTAAAGATATCCAAGTGCAAATTAGCATTAAAATCCAATTTCTGCACCATAAAAATAAAAATAGAATCTTAACGAGCAAGATTCTCAAAAAAGAACTAAATTCAAAGAATTTAAAATCTCTAACTGCAAAAAATCTCTTCATAAAAATCCCAAAACATAAATTTACCTAATTTCACAGCAAAAACTAATCCAAACTTAGATTTCTATTTTTAGTCAAGCATAAAATAGATAATATTTTTCATATATAAATGAATAATTATAACAGCCGACAGTTACCAATAAATTTGTAACATGGGATAATGAAGCCAACAATGACATACTATAAAAAATACAACAAATAAATAAATTACTAACCGCAAATAAATTTATAACACTAAGTAATTGTTACCAGCATACTAGACACTATAATTAAAGAGAATATAAAGAATTTCAAATAAATAAGTGCAAATATAATTTTATTTGCTTACATCATCTCATTTTTGGAAGCGTAACACCTGTTTGATGTTGATATTTCCCTCCCCTATCCTTATAGCTTATATTGCATGTCTCATCGGCTGTAAAAAAAAGTACCTGCGCTATACCTTCATTAGCATAAACTCTTGCTGGCAAATGTGTAGTATTGGATATTTCAATAGTAATAAACCCTTCAAATTCTGGTTCAAATGGGGTTACATTTACAATAATTCCACAACGTGCATAAGTGCTTTTGCCAACACAAATAGACAAAACATCTCTTGGGATTCTAAAATATTCTACTGTTCTTGCTAACACAAACGAATTAGGAGGGATAACAAAAAACCCTTTATCTCTAACATCGGTAAAGTTAGAATACTCAGGCTTGAAATTCTTTGGATCTATAATACAAGAATCTTTGCAAGAAAACTCTACAAACTCATAACTAACTCGAACATCATATCCATAACTACTTAGACCATAGCTAATAACACCATTGCTAACTTGAGCTTCAACAAATGGTTCAATCATACCAAACTCTAAACTTTGCTTTCTTATCCATGTATCTGATTTAAGACCCATATCTTTCCTTGCATGATGGTAAATTAGAAATTATAGCATGAATGCTAAAAAGCATTTCAATTATCATTTAATTTACATAACATTTAGGAATATCAAACTATTAATAAAATAAATTAAACATTATTGCTATTGTAATAATTTACTACATAAAGATGCGATTGGCGTATTAACTCATAGCTAGCAATTGAAACTGCATTAGATAGATTTAAGCAACGACAATCATCACTCATTGGAATAGTAAGATAAACTCCATTTATATCTGCAAAATAAGATTCAAATAAGCTACTTAAACCATTAGTCTCACTACCAAAGTATAAGAAATAACAAAAATGTTCTCCTAAGCTACACAACTTTTGCTTAGCAAAAAAATCATGATTAAAATATATGCTATTAGACTTAGAACTAAAAGCAAAATGCAATGATTTTTTATTACCATAAATTATTGCTTCATTTGATTTGGTTGTATTTCTAGAATCAAATATAGTAAAAAAATCATTTATATTTTTATATTCTGCAAGCTTTAGTTTATCCCAATAATCAAGCCCAGCTCTTTTTGCAAACTTTGACTCAAGGCTAAATCCTAAGGGATGAATTAGATGTAAGCAAGCATTTATACCCACACAAAGCCTAGCAATATTACCTGTGTTTTGAGGAATATCAGGATTGACCAAAACAATATTATAAGAAATGAAGTCTAAGTCAAACACTTAATATACTCTATAAATTGCAATATATTATTCTATACTACTAGTTTTTGTTATCTTGCTTTCATTATTATTAGCATTTTGAGACCGGTAGCTATTTGATAAATGTTCAGTTAAAACATTATAAGCCTGTGAAATCTCTTGTAGCTCTTTGGCACTTGATTGATTATATGGCTTGCTAAGATTCTTATGATCTAGAATATGCTGTTGCTTTTCTTGGAAAAGAGCATTAAATATATCATCTAGCTGCGCTAAACTCACATCATCGTCAACGCCAAGCACTTCTTTGGCACGTTCAACACTCATTTGATTAGAATAATTATCTTGATTGATTTGCTTGAACTCGTCATATAAAGCGTTAAAATCTTCATTTTCAATTTCTAGAATTGCAGCTACATCTATTATGCAATCCTCCTCTTGAGGAGAAAAATATCCATCAGCATAAGCTAATGCAAACATAAACTCAATAACCTTCACTCTCTTTTTGTATTGACCAATAGTTTCGTCTCTAAATAATGTAGCTAAATCCCTAATATCATCATTACTAGATTCCTCATAAATCTCCATAAACAAAGACCTAGGCTGTAATGAATCCTTAGCCATATCATCTATTATGCTATTAACTAGTTTCTGCTCTAATATACAACTCTTACCGTCAGCGTAGCTCAATTTGCCTAACATACTTACTAGGATACCATACTCTGAAGACTTTAGCTTTTCTTTTGGTGTCATCATAACTTCTTGAGTTGGAATGTCTTGCCACTGTGTAGGAGAAGACTCTGAATCTAAGGAGCTTATTGGATTACTAAGATATACCTTAAAGCTCTTAACAAGATAAAAAATAATCCCGGCGGCTATAAAAAACAATATTAGCTCCATAATCTTCCTTTTTAAATTTTTAATTTATTTCTTAGCTCTTGCTTACGAGCTTCTTCTGCTTCCATTGCCTGCTTCTTCAATGCTTTTTTCTCTTCTAATTGCTTTTCTTCAATCAATCTCTTTCTTTCTCTTGCCTCTTGAATCTTTAACCTATAAGCATCTCTCTCTTTTGGATCTTGATATTTCACAGGTCTCATAAAAAATGCAAGCAAAACCATCACAGATAGAATTAATGCAACAGGAGCTTGTTGTTCACCATTCAAGTGATACCATGCAGCACCAACAAAACAAGCAAAAAAAATCTTTAATACTGGAATCATAGCATCACCAACTAAATTACAAATTAAGAAGCTTTGATAACACCTAAAACAAAATTGGGCTTTATAGAATGTAAATCAAAGCCAGCATCTTGAGATTTATCCATACAAACTAGCAATAACTGTGCCAAATTTAAACTTGGAATTTCAATTTTATCACGCTTGCAATGTTTTGTGCAAAGCTTAAATTGTTTATCAAATATATTATATGAAGATTGAGAGAATACACATAGAAAATCTATACCCAAATCAATTCCAGCATACATAATCTCACCACTTTTTTGATATGCTATACTTTCATTGTATGACAAAGAGTGAGTATAAGACTGCATACTAAACGGCATTTCAAATGCTTGTAATCCAATATCGCTAAATATTCTACTCAAACAAGCATATTCATAATTTAGATTACAATCATAATGCCTATTCGAATAATAAAGACATGTAGAAAACCCAGAAGCCCCATAAAGCTGATTTGCAGATATGCGAGGCATATTGCCAACATTGCTAACAGAATAAACATTCCTTAAGCCAACTTGACTATCTATATCAGAGCCAGATATGAAACGTAGCTTAATATGTTCTCCTAGATTATCTATATGCTTAGAAAGCAAGCTAGGAAAATATAATATATGCTTATGTAGATTAGAAATATCAAGTTGCATATTGTTAGCCTTGGCTTCCTTAACAATAAAATCATAAATAGCTTCATTATTATAAATAAAACTAATAGCACAAATAATATTTGCATAAGAATCTTCTTCTAACGCAAGTAATATATAATTATCTTTGGCAGCCAACCAAATGTTATATACATTAGCAAACACGAATGATTCAATCTTGCCTATGCGACCATAGTATCCACCATGATATTTAAACTTCTCATTACCACTAAGCACCTTATAGGGAATATTTAGATGCTTTAATACAGACTGAGAAGCAACCCTAAATGGGCTTGGATTTGTAAAACAATCATAAAGTAAATACATTTCCCTATCCTTAAATCTTAATATAAAAAACTTAAAATAGCTAAATATTATGTTTTATCAAAATTTCTTTCATATTAATTTTACCCATACTACCACTAAATATTGGACAACGAGAAATAGCATTTTCATCAATTTGAATCTTATTGATACATTGAAACCCATAATCCATATCAAGCTGCTTTCCTAAAAAAACCCATTCTCCTTTGTGTATGGGACAACGAGAGCTATTGATAAGCTGTGATTGCAGAGATTGTATTTCATCATCAATAATAGGATTTTCTGGAAAAATTAAATTAGCAACAGGAATATGAGAGAATACGCCATTTTCTTTATGAGAAATAAAACGCAAGAGATTGGCAATTTGCATAGGATGTCTACCCATGAGCCACTTGATATAAAGCAGGAATCCATCACCATAATATTCATCATCATAAGATGTAGCGATGAAGTTAATAAGCAAATATTTCTTTAACTCTTCTCTCTCAGAAGAATAGATAAAATTAGCCATATAAAAAAATCCTTGATATCTCTGAAATGCCAAATCCAAATCCAAAATCAAGTCTTTTTTCACATATCTTTTACTAAGAGGCTCAACAACCCACAAAACTCCAAATTTATCAACCAAATCCTTAACTGCTAAATCTTCTAATACAGCTATGCCATTAATCCTACAATGTATAAAATCCAAATCCACGCCAAATTCTTGATAACCAAATAACTTAGATGGAATCTTTTCTAACACATTCTTTAATGTAGACTTAGGAGGACAATGAAGCTCAACTCGTACATAACCATTTTGAAAATCTATTCTAGAATCAAATGAAAACACATCTAAACATAGTCTCATAATATTCCCTCGTTAGAATTTACAATATAACAAGAATAATATTACCCTTATTTCATGAGTTTTTCAACATGAACACAATTGTTTTGTCAGATTTATGAAGTTTTGGATATTATCGTAGCATTTTTTTAAAAAACAAAAAGAGAGAACAGTGAGCAATAAATTATTAACATTTATATCACAAGACAAACTTTTTTGTAAATGGCACATACTGCAAGAAAAAGCTAAAGAAACAAAAGAAGATATACATGATTTTCTAAAATCACTTAGAATTCTACACAAAAACAACATATCTACACAAACCTATCAAATACAATTCTTTGGAAATGTTCAAGGTGTTGGATTTAGACCATTTGTGTTTGGACTAGCAAACGAATTAAGGCTTAGTGGGTTTGTTAGAAATATGCAAGATTGCACAGAAATCATACTTACAAACAATGACACAAATCCAAATAATAATTACTATGAAAAAATAGAAATATTGCTTTTTTCCATACTAACTGCATGCAAAAAAGAAGAAATAGCCAGTATAAAAAAAGCTAAGCCTAACAAAGAAGAAATATTAACTCTAAAAACAACATATGAAAATATAAGCAGTAAGCTATTTAAGCCATCTTTAGCATACATTAACTCCTTTTACATTACATGCCATATAGAGCAAAGAGATATAAAAGGCTTTCACATCATAGAATCAAAAATAGCTACAAAATCACAAACAATAAACATTAGCCTACCATTAGACATGGGAATTTGCAAAGATTGTCTTAAAGACATGAACAACAAGGATTCTAGATTCTACTCATATGAATTTACATCATGTATTAATTGCGGAGCAAGATATAGCATAATAGAATCTTTGCCATACGATAGAAAAAACACATCTATGAAACAATTTACTTTGTGCAATGATTGCAAAATAGATTATAACAGCCCAAATAATAAAAGATTTCATACAGAGCCAATAAGCTGCAATAAATGTGCTATATTAACTCGATGCTACGAAATAAATGAATGCACAAAAAGCTTCAACAAAAGCCCTATCATACAAGAGAAAAATTCAGCCAACAAACAAAACATAAGTATAAAGAATCAAAATAGCAAAAATCAAACATATGAGGAGCAAGGCTATGGAGAACAAGCATTCATATCGCTAGCAAAATCACTACAAAATAATCAAATCGGACTATACAAGGGGCTTGGTGGATTTGCATTTTTAGCTAATGCCAATAGCATAGAATCATTAAATATCTTGCGAAGTATAAAAGCACGTCCACATAAGCCGTTTGTGATAATGGCAAATACGCATAGGCTATATAATCTTGCAATACTTAACAATGAAGCCAAAAGTGCACTTCAAAGCTTAGAATCTCCGATTATCATTGCGCTAAAAAGTGAATCATACGACTTACCAAATGAGGTAAGTAATCTTGCTACAATTGGAATTATGCGCCCATATACACCAGCACTTTTATCACTTTTTAGCTATCTTCCAAAGGACTTTGTATTAATCTATACCTCTGCAAATAAAAAAGGAGACATGATAGCAACAGATATTAAAGAATTGGATATAGCATTTATATTATCACAAATAAAACAAGCTCATAGTCCAAACCAAAGTATGATAGATAAAAAATACATAGCAAAAATAAAACAATCTAGCCTTGTAGTGTTTGAATATAATAGGGATATAATACATAGAGTCGATGATAGCATTTTTATGGGGATTGATATAGCAAAACCAGATTTTGCTATAGACATAAAGAATGATGAGCCTAGCAAAAATCCTAAAAATTCTTACTTAGCAAACATAAAAAAGACAAAAGATTCTAAAAGCTCTAATTCTAACTACACGCAAAGCCAAGAGCAAGAGCTAAGCAAAATTAGCCCGCAAACAAATAAATCCATATTAAGAGGAGCGAAAAAACTACGAAGCCTGCGTCTTGCAAGAGGATTTGCGCCCCTACATATAATACAAGATGAACTTAGAATAAAAAAGCTAAGTGTTGGATTTGGAGCTATGCAAAAATCTAGCATAGCATTTGGAATGAATGATTCAATAATAATTAGCCCTTATCTTGGAGATCTGTTTAGTGCAAGCAATTGTGCAAATTTCAAAGAAAATTTTTCTTTTTTTGAATCCATCTACGGCACACCAGAGATTTTTATCACCGATAAGCATCATCAATATGCTAGCACAAAGATAGCCAATTCCATAGCAGATATGTGCCGTCTTAAAGGCAACACTATACAAGTTGAAAGCATTTATCATCATCATGCACATTTTAATGCATTGCTACTAGAAGCAAGACAAAAAGAAGGAATAGGAGCAATCTTTGATGGTAGTGGGCTAGGAGATGACAATAGTATTTGGGGTGGTGAATTTTTACAAGGAAATCTGAAAAGTGTTGAACGTAAACTGTTTTTCAAACCATTTAGAATCCTAGGCGGAGAAGGGAATATAAAAGACTGCAAGAAACTAACACTTAGTTATTGCTTAGAAAATGGACTAGACATAATTACGCAATATTTACAGGAAAACATGCCAAAAATAGAGTTTGATATGTTGCAAGCTATATTCAATAATAAACTAAATTCTACATATACTAGCTCTGTGGGTAGACTATTTGATATTGCCGGATTTTTTTGCGGACTAGATTCCATTAGCTATGAAGGGCAAAGTGGAGAGCTAATAGCATCTTTGGCTATTAATGTGCAAGAATTATCAGAATGTAGAGAATCTCCCTACAAGCTATCCACAAAATATAATGACATAGAACACAAGGCATATTTACTAAAATATATTAATTTCTCACCCTATTCCTATGAAATCACACAACAAGGTATTGATATATCAGCTTGTTTTTGTGAAATGTTTGAAGATTCCTTGCGGCATATAGATAAAAGCATTATTGCATTAAGATTTATTGATACATTAAGCTTTTGTATAAAAGATTCTTTAATGAAGCTAGGAGGAGACTATGTTTTATTTGGAGGGGGTGTATTTGCAAACTTTGTGCTATGCGCTAGGATTAAACAGCTCTTAGATTCTATTGGCATTAATAGCTTTTTTCCTAGATTACCATGCAACGATTATAGCATTAGCATTGGGCAAATAGGCTTTGCCTCACAGATATAATCTTTGCTAGACAGCTAAAAGGCTATAAACTTTGTCTAAATCTTGAAATGAAAATTTAGTTTAGCTTATGCTTTAGATTATTCATACTGCAAATCTTAAAATAACAAAATAGAATATTAGATTTGCAATTACTTACATTGCGGCATTATAACCTTGCAAAAAATGTCACATATCTAAAACATCATAGCCACAAAAGACATATACTTGTATTACAACTAGGCTTGAAAATCAAAACACCAAGAAATGTTTACACTGATAAAAATCGCTATTAATTTTAATATAATATAATGAAGAAATTTTATTTTAAGGAGACTCTAATGAGTGTTGAGAGCATTAAAGAACATATGAATAGCCACCATATAGAAGAGCTAAAGGGATTAGTAAAGTTATATGGAGGATTTGATGCTAATCAAGTAAATTTAATTAATGTTAATTCAACAGGACTAACAATACAAGCAGATAGTAAGGAAATATTTGCTCCTTTCCCGACAAAAACAGAAGAAAAAGACTATAAAAACGCAATAATTGCTTTATGTAGTGCTATTAGCAAAAAACCAGATAACATTAAGCAAGAGATTGCAGAATTTATAGAATCTTTTAACACAATTTTGCTTTCTACTATATCACCAAGCAATTTCCCAAACATCAGTTATTCACCATTGCTACGTTATGATAACAACTATTTCATATATATCAGCGAAATAGCTGAACATTACACAAATCTAAAAAACAACCCAAAACTTCAGGTTATGTTTATAGAAGATGAGGCAAAAACTAAAACTATATTAGCTAGAAAAAGGCTAATCTATGATACACAAGCAGAATTTATGCCAAGAGATTCTTTCTTTGACAAGGTATATGACGCGTTTGAACAAAGAATGGGTGGTAAAAGCGGAGGTATAGGCACAGTGCGAGAAATGAATGATTTTCATTTAGTCAAACTAAGCTTCAAAAATGGTCGCTATGTCAAGGGGTTTGGTCAGGCTTATAAAATTGCTGAAGATGGAGAGGTATCTCATATGGGTGGAGGCAAGGGAGGCATGCCTCACGCTATGCCACATAAGAAATAATTGCTATTCTAATCTTGAAATTTAGATGCTTATTATTATTGCTAGCCTGTTGCAAGAACTGTAATAAGCTAACAATAATTAATTAGATATTTCATATTAGCTAACTTTATTCCAATTAGCTGGAATCTAAATGCTCATCATTAACTAGGCATAATGATAAATTCGCAATATAAGGCTAGCAAAATCCAAAGATTTCAATGCTATCATAATAAGGGCAAAAGCATGAGAATCATAGCAATCACACAAAGATTATTAGCACATACAGAATATTATGAAATAAGAGAAACATTAAGCACACAGTGGGGTGAACTATTCCAATCAGGGCGCACGCTAAATGGGTTTATCCCTATGCCGCTTAGTTATACTATAGGCTTTCATCACTATATTGATATGCTTAAAAATTCATTAGCAGGAGTAATTCTTAGCGGAGGAAATGACTTATCTTGTTGTTTAGATTCCGATATTAGAAATTCACAACAAGGCAAGCTCTCTATTATGCGTGATGACTATGAAGCGGAACTTATTGAAATATGTATGAAATCTAATATTCCTTTGCTTGGAATCTGTCGCGGCGCACAGATGATAGCGTGGCATTTTGGTAGTGAAATTACAAAATGCAATAATCATGTGGGAACACATAAGATTAAATATACCAAAAATATAAGCCCTATGCAAAAACTAGCAGAATCTAATACCAAATTAAAGCTACATAATACATGTAACTCCTTTCATAATTATTGCATTAGCAAACTCTCTAACAGTCTCCTGCCGCTAGCAATATGTGAAGATAATAGTATAGAGGCTTTTAGGCATGAAAAAAATGCTATATATGGGATAATGTGGCATATCGAGAGAAAAGATGGCTTAGAAAATAACATAATTTTGCAACAATGGCTAAATAATATTAGAGATAAATAGCTAGACTGTGAATCTGCATGTCTAAAATATAGTCTTTAATGCAATGAAAAGTATGATATATTCATTAACTTTTTGTTTTTTTTTTTTTTTTTGATACAACCAGATTACTTGTTTAATGTAATTTTATTATTAGGAGAATTTATGAAACCATGGTTAGTTTCGTTATCTAGTTGTCTTACCTTAGTGCTTACACTCACTGGTTGCTCTGAAGTTGTAGCTTCAAAAGTGGATGAAAATGTGAAAGTTACTGTGCAGTTTAGCGGAAGTGATTTTATCATAGGTGATGTAGTAACTTCAGAGATGCCATACTCTGAACAACCGGGCTTACAGACATTGCTATTAAATAAGGCTATTAAAGAGCATCAATGTGATACTATACTACTTCCTCGCTATGAGATAATAAACAAAACGTTTGGTAAAAATATTATTAAAATTACAGGTAGAGCTGCTAAGTTTAAAACGCAATAGCCTATCTTTAGTATTTCATAACCACATAAAAAATAATCATTAAATATGAACTTTTGTATAGATACATTTATACAATAGACACTCGCCATATAGTTTGTTTTCATGTGTTGTTAATGTATAATCCTAGTTAAGAATCTAAGAATATACTATATACAGACTAAGACAAACTAAATCTATTATTAAATCACAATCCGCAAGACTTAAATATTATTCGTTTATAAATGAAATTGAAAAATATATATAGCATTATTGATAAAATGTTCTATCATATTAGTAAAGTACAAATACATAATAGTTGAGCTATAGATTGGCTGACTAAATTAATATTCACCATCATGCAATAATCTAGGATTAATGTAACTAAAATACAAATAAAATCATGATACAATTTTTGCTTTATCAAGGAGCATGCTATGAAGCTAAAAGAACATATTAAAAGAATATACTACTACTTTTTTCCTACATTAGAATATAGTTTTAACAAATGGCTATTAGAAAAAGATAGAGAAAGCTATTCTCAAGATAAACAAGATCTATTTGTGCAATTTTTTTATAAAGACGAAAAGGGACCGCTATTTTTTGTAGATATTGGTGCAAATGACGGCATAACCTTTAGCAATACATACCTATTAGAGAATGACTCTAGCAAAAAATGGGGGGGGGGGGTGCTCATAGAAGCCGATTCTAACATCTACCCAAAACTCCTTGAAAACAGACCAAATCCAAATATTAAAAAATATAATGTAGCCCTATGTAATACAGATGGAGAAGTCTCTTTTATGCAAATTATAGGACCACAAATGCTAAGCGGTATAGTAAGTGAATATGATAAAAGACATCTAGAGCGCATAGATAGAGAAGTAGCCGAGTGTGGAGGCAGCTATCAAATTATAAAAATGCAAGGGGCGCGTTTTAGCACTATTATGAAAGAGCAGCAAAAGAAAATTGACTATATAAGTATTGATGTGGAGGGTGGTGAGATGAAAATATTAGAAAGCATTGATTTTGATAGTTATGACATTAGACTTATAGGCATAGAGAATAACTATAATACAGATGATATTTATAATTTTTTAAAGGTTAGAGGATATAAAAAAATTCTAAAACTTGGTGCTGATGATTTTTACATTAAAGAAAATTAATATACATAAATGCAAGTTTAGATTGCAAATTGTATAGATGAATGGTAATAGTTTATGTATATAATCATTAACATCATAAATATTTTATCTTTATTCAATTATAACACTAAGACAATAGCCATTAATTAAAGGAGGCTTAAGTATATTTTAAATTACTGTATATCTCCCTACCAAAGATTTCACAATATTCTTCTAATAATAGCCTCTACAACATCAAAAACAAGATGTATCAAATATACCAGTTTTAAAGAAAATTAAATGAAATCTTTACTTGTTAATGTAGATAGTTCAATTGCACGCTAATATATTTACTAGTTATTCTAGGATTATAACTTAGAAGGCGCAGAAAGATGTAAGCCATGCTACACATTCTAGTGACAGTGATTTTATTGTCGGTAATGTAGTAACCTCTGAAATGCCCTATTCTCATAACTATGACCTGACATCAAGGCTATTAAAAAGTCCTTGTCTAGCATGTGTGATGCTATGCTATTTCATCGCTACGAAGAGATAAAAGACTTAGGTAAAATATTATCAAAGTTACAGGTAGGGCTGCTAAATTTAAAACAAAATACATTTAATTATCCATATAAATAGAGGTTATTTTACACTTTATTTTTTACTTATAGTATAATTAATGTATAATTCTAGCTAAAAATCTCTCGAGAGCATTATGCACAAACGAAAGCAAATCAAATCCTTTATTCTTGCATTGCTAGCGGTTGGATTTTATGTATTTTATACTAGCATGAGCGATATATATCCATTACTCCCACCATTAATTGGAATACTATTTACGCTATTTAATAAATACTCTAATGATAAGCAATTATATGTACCATTATTAGTGCTACTTTGCTTGGCATTTTATGAACTAGATAAATCCTTAATATTTGGCATTATGCCTATTGTGTTTTGCTTCACATATTTTTTTATATCAAGACGCCTAGAATCTATATTAAGTGGAAATTTATCTTTCATGGTTCTATACATAGGAATATTATATCTATTATATTGCGGTGGAATTATACTATGCAATATCCTATTTAATATTCCCATGCTTCAATTTTCTTTTATCTTTATATATTATCTATTAGCAGATTGTATTGGCACTGCTATATATTGCTATTTTGTTTTAAAAGAGTAGCAAATGAAGAAAATACCACTTACATTTAAGATTCTATATATTGTATTTGCAATTACATTTTTTATTATCCTAGTTAAGATTTATGTATTATCAGTAGCAAAACATCAATATTACTATAAACTATCTGTTGATAATACAATAAAAACAGAGGTTATTGTACCAATAAGAGGACAAATCCTAGATAGGAATAATGAGCCATTAGCCATTAATGACTTAGGATTTAGTCTAGCACTAAAAAATAGACTAAAAAAAGAGCAATACCAAGAGGAAATTAACTTTATTATCTCATACATAGCCGACACAAACAGAGATGAACTAATAGAAAAATATGAGAGATTCAATAGTCATTATAGACGTACTCCAGTAACTCTAATAGAATTTATCCCATACGCGCAAATGCAAATCATTTATGCCGCTATGATACAAAGAAACAATATAATCATTACTCCAACAACTAGACGATTCTATCCTTATAATACATCTGCATCTCATATTATTGGCTACATCGGTGCTAGCGATACAAGAGATAGAGAAATAGAGCCTATTTCAAAATATACAAAAGTAATTGGCAAACAAGGCTTAGAGAAACAATACAACTCATTTTTACAAGGAAAGCTAGGCTATCGTAAGATTCAAGTAAATAACCTTAACCAACGGCTAAGACTAATTGAGGAAGTGCAGGCAACAAGCAACAATGATATAAACACTAGCCTTGATATGCGACTACAAGAAAAGCTTGATTTAGTCTTTCAGAATCTAGAAGGCGCGGCAATCATAATGGATGCGAATAATGGTGAAATTTTAGCAGCAGGTAGCTATCCTGAATACAACATAAATGACTTTATAGGTGGAATCTCGCACACAAAATATCAAGCATTGCTAAATAATCCATATAGACCCCTTATAAATAAGTTAATTAGTGGTCAATATCCGCCAGGTTCTGTAACAAAAATGGGTATGGCATTGTCTTTTTTAGAGTTTGCAGATATTACAGAATCAACTATCATTCAAACTCCTCCTTTCATTGATATAAATGGTCATAAATTCCGAGACTGGAAGGCAAGCGGACATGGTAGTGCTGACGTGTATAAAGCAATTAGAGAAAGTGTTGATGTGTATTTTTATAAACTCTCCAAAGTAGTAGGCATTGATAATATGGCAGCAGTTATGTCCAAATTAGGCTTTGGTAAAAAAACAGGAGTAGATTTGCCATATGAAAATTCTGGAGTATTTCCTACCCCAGAATGGAAAATGAGATTTCATTCGCAACAATGGTATATAGGAGATACAATTACTACTTCAATAGGACAAGGCTCATTCCTAAGCACACCTATACAAATAGCACGTTACACAGCACTACTTGCTTCTGGCAAAATGGTAACACCACACTTTGTAAAAGAACTAGGCGGGAATCCCGCAGACATCAAGGTTGAAAATGTTCTTTCAGATTTTGAAAAATCCAAGCTTCCGGCATTACGTTTGGGAATGTATCAAGTTTGCTCTGATCCATCTGGCACAGCTTATCGCACAACAAGAGGGGCAAAAGTGAAGCTTGCTTGTAAAACAGGCACAGCCCAAATAGTAAAAATATCTCAAGATACAGTTAAACGTAAAAAAGAATTAGATATGGATTATTGGCATAGATCACAAAGCTGGATAACTGCATTTTTGCCCTACGATAAACCTCAATATGTGATTACGATTTTAATAGAGCATGGCGGTAGCGGTGGGCGCGGTGGTCCGCTTTTGGTGCAACTTGCAAATGAAATGCAAAGGTTAGGCTATGTAAAATAATATAGCTATTTGATATTGCTTCATTTATCAAGACCTTTATTTAATAATTCCATTAACATATGGACTATAACACTTCAAATATTATTACAGTATTACTATATTCTTATCCCATCTTTTTTAGTTATTAGTTAACACATTTTATATATGCAATAAACTGCCTTTATAAAATATAGAAGCAAAGAAAATAAGTTATTAAACATTATAAACTATTAATTGATCTTAGATTCAAAATAGCAGCAATATATACAATAAATGCCGGAAATATCATAAATCCAATAATAAATGTCCTAGTGCTAGAATATTCTACTATATTGCTAAATTTCAAAATACAAAATCCAATAATAGAGCAAATAATAAAACAATAAAAGCTGTTTATAAATAAATGCTCGCCACTTACTTTTGTAAAAATATCCAAATATTTAAACACAAGAAATAGCAAAAACAAAGCTAGAATCATAACTACAAGAGCATTTATCTCATATGATTGCAAATAATGCAAAGAGCAACCTATAGCCATCATAGCAATGTAATACCTACAAAGTGGACTACTTGCAATTTTATCCATAAGCCATAAGCCAACAGCAAAGATAACATGACCAACCATAGACATATAAAACAACAAATTCCATGAATCTTGAATAAAGAAAACTTCAAGCACAGAAGCTATAATGACAATAGTCATTCCTGTAATGAATAACGTCTTAATAGTTTTAAGGCTCATGACATTTCCAATATGGTTAATTACAAAATAAAGCGAGCTAAATCCACGTTTTCTACAAGATCTTGAAGTTTTTCCTCCACCATCTGTTTTGTGATAGTAACTCTCTGTCCTGAATAATCTTCTGCACAAAAGCTAATATCTTCTAAAACACGTTCAATAGTAGTATGCAATCTTCTAGCACCAATATCTTCAGTTTTTTCATTTGCATAAGAAGATAGGGTGCTAATAGATTTTAATGCAGACTCCTCAAATTCAAGCGTAATATTTTCCACAGAAAGAAGTGCTTGATATTGACGAATAATTGAATTCTTAGTTTTTGTAAGGATTTGATACAAAGCATCTTCATCTAAAGTTTGCAACTCCACGCGTAAAGGGAATCTACCCTGTAACTCTGGAATTAGATCACTAGGCTTGCTAAAATGAAAAGCTCCTGCTGCAATAAATAATATATGATCAGTGCGAATCTGTCCATATCGAGTATTCACCACACTTCCCTCCACAATGGGCAATAAATCTCTCTGAACTCCCTCTTTGCTTGGATCCTGCTTATTGGAATCTTTTGATGACACAGCTACTTTATCTATCTCATCAATAAATATAATGCCACTTTGCTCAGCTAACTTTAATGCCTCTGCTTTTATCGCTTCAGAATCAAGTATAGCATTCTCTGCTTCAACCTGTAATGATTCTTTTGCTTCTTTAATAGTAAGCTCACGTTTAACTTTATCGCTCTTGGAATTTAAGGCTTTCATTAGAGATTCTTGCACCTTAAGTAATTCACCTGGCAGTCCATCATCTACCCTTGTCTCTTGCTTAGCAATATCAACGGTAATCTTGATAGAATCCATCTTACCGTCTGCTACTTTTTGCTTCATCTTCTCAAAGCTCTCATTATACTCTTGCTTCTTATCCTCACTAACACTTGATGGTAAAGGAGGCAAAAGTCTTTGTGTAATTTTTGTAAGTATATAATCCTGTATCACATCGCTTGATTCTTCTCTTTTTTTATGTTGCAACAGGTTGATGCTAGCATTAACTAAATCTCGAACCATAGATTCTACATCTCTACCGACAAATCCTACTTCTGTATATTTACTAGCCTCAACCTTGACAAATGGAAGTCCCATTATTTTTGCCATGCGTCTTGCAATTTCTGTTTTTCCAACACCTGTTGAGCCTATCATTAGAATATTTTTTGGTGTTACCTCATCTTGTATATCAACTGGTAGCTGAAGTCTACGATAACGATTTCTAAGCGCGATTGCAACAGATTTCTTTGCGTCATGCTGACCTATAATATATTCATCAAGATATGCAACAATTTGCCTTGGCGTTTGAGTAAATAGGCTTTCATTCATTGTGTAACCTCCAAAATCCTAATATTTGTATTAGTATAAATACAAATCTCACCTGCAATTTGCAATGACTGTAAAACTATATCATTTGGTTGCATATTAGAGAATCTATCAAGAGCTCTTGCTGCGCTCAAAGCATAATTGCCACCACTACCAATAGCGGCTATTTTGCCATCCTCTGGCTCCACTACATCACCTGTGCCACTTAGGATATAAATATTCTTAGAATCCAAAACTATCATCATAGCCTCCAATCTGCGCAAATATTTATCTTTGCGCCATTCCTTGCTAAACTCTAACACAGACTTTAGCAAATCACCCTTTTTACCTTCTAAAATCCTCTCAAATATATCAAATAGGCTAAAAGCATCGGCTGTACTACCAGCAAACCCGCTCAAAATTTTACCGCCATATAAAGAACGAATTTTATTAGCATTGCCTTTCATAATACAATTACCAAAGCTAACTTGCCCATCACCACCTATTACGCCATAGGGCTTATTATTCTTTGTTCCAACATAGCCAAGTATGGTTGTCGCATGAAACATTTATCTTTCCTTAAAGTAAGCGGAGTTATCAAGATGAGAATTATATCTTAATTTAACATTAGTTTTACTAAGAGTCTAATCTACAACCTCCACGCGCCGCACAAACCTAAAAATCCCATAATTCCTATAAATATATTTCATTACCTTAAGCCAAACTAAAGACTGCTGTTAGCTTCAATAACACATTTATAGGCAATCTAAAAAAGATTCTAATTATACCTTTGACTTATATACATTGACCAATAATAGAATCTAACCATAAGTTTTTATTGCTAATTGCTCTTAGAGCTATCTAATGTTCGCTCTATTAGCCCATATGGTAAGCGTAAAGACTCTATAATTATTTTCTCAATTCTTCTTTGTTCTCCAAAATCACTCTCATGATTAAAGCCTAGCAAATGCAACAAAGCATGCACGAATAAAATACAAACTTCAGTATGGACATTATGACCTAATAAATCTGATTGATTAAGTGCTTCTTGAGTATTAATGACAATACTGCCTAAACATTGAGTAGGTTGATAATCAACTTCTAATTTAGAATCCAATGATTTTATGACACTTTGCTTATTGCTTAGCTTAGTAATTGGCTGCATCGATATATTTGAAATTACATAACTATTTATAATATGTGAAATTTTACAAAATGGCATTACATAGAGAGGAAAGCTAAGCACGTCAGTGCTATAGTCCCTTTGTAAATATTCTCTATTAAGCTCTCTAATGCCCATATTATCTACAAGAATAAACTCGACAAATACATTTTCAATAATGCTTAAATCACGCTTAGATATAAAGTATTGCAAATATCTTACATGAGTTTCATCTATGAATTCATTATAAGCTTTATCTGTAGATTCTGCAAAAAATATAGAATCTAGACTAATATTATTAGTTTTATTAGAATCAAATATCGCATGGAAAAGATTCACTAAAATATATTCCGATATGATGCCAAAATACGTCTTATAGCATATATCAAGGTTAATATCTTTAAATATATCATTATAAATAGAATCACCAAGCATTTTATCATCAATTAAAGTTTGCAAATTCTTAGGGAATCTAGCCCAAGAATTAACAATATCACTTTTTTGTAAAAAATTGCTTTGATCAATAAAATCTATTTGCATATCTTAACCTCGCACTCAAGCACAACTCCAAATTCCTCATATACGCGTTTTTTTGCTAGTTCTATCAATGCTAGAGCATCTTCAAATCTCGCTTGTCCAAGATTAACAAGGAAGTTAGCATGTTTCTGACTAAATCCCACATCACCAATGCGAAAGCCCTTTAGTCCAACCAACTCCAATAACCTACCTGCATAGTCATTTAGCGGATTCTTAAAACAACTGCCACAACTAGGATTATTTGGGTGAGATTTGCGCATTAGAGAAAACATATTAAGCAAATGCCACCTAAATCCTTCTAATTTATGGAATCTAACTGCAAATATCACGCCACTAGAATCTCGCCCTCTATAATGAAGACTAGCTTGCTCTAAATTAACCCAAATACCATTAATATTTAGCTCTGATATGCAATCTTTCATCTCATAGCTCTTCATGCCAGCATTCATATTACATAAAGCACCAACATTGCCCGGTAAACTCCTAAGAAATTCAAGTCCGCTTAAATTGTGTCTCTTGAAATATAAAAATGCTTGCAAACTATTTACACTAGCTCCCATTTCAACATATTCACCTAAATCAGATATATAGTTAAAGCTACTGCCCAATACGGCTAAATTACTAGCATTTGGTGATACTAAAAGATTATTAGCCCTACCTATTATATACAGCATCTTATCTTGACATACAAGGCTAGAAGAAAATATAGATTGCTTTTTAACTGTATTCAACACATCTAAAGAATCAAAGATATTTGGTATATACAAGGATAGATTCTGAAATAGCTTAGGAGCAGCATTAACAAGGCAATCACTTAAATTGGCTTTTACTTTAATAGGCATATTAGATGCAATATGATCATTATATGGGACAAGACTAGCAGCCATATCTTTCATATCTATAACATGCACAAGGACATTAGAACCAATCTTAATACTTGAATATCGCTTAAAGTCTATAGCTGTTTGCTGCATATTCTGCGTTATTGTAGAAACTTTAAGATATGATCTTTGGAATCATATTAATAACTAACTTAGTAAAATCCATGAGCATATTAAGCATCCATGGCATAGTAAAGATAATCATAGCAATAACAGCTAAAATCTTTGGGACAAATGACAAGGTCATTTCATTGATCTGTGTTGTAGCTTGAAAAATGCTAATCAAAAGCCCCATAATCAGAGCAACAAATAACACAGGCAAAGAAAGAAACAAAGTGATTTTATAGGTCTGGATAGCAAGAGACATAAGTTGCTGTTCCATTTATACCCCTTAATGAAATTATGTGAATCTAGCAAGCATAAAACAAAACCCGAATAATAAAAATCCAATTATAGCTTTTTTATAGCATGTTATTACATAGAATCTAATCAATATAAAAAGTCAATCTATAAGGTAATATCAAAAGATTACAAAAAAATGAAATTCCATAATATAAGCAAAATAAGGTTATTTAGTTATTGATTTCTTTACAATAGGTTTCTTTACTGCTGGCTTTTTAAGGCTAGGTTTCTTATTGCTATCTTTATCATTAGAGCTTTTAGCATTCTCACCTAATTTACTATTACTGTTAGAATCCTCCATAGCCTGCAATAAGCGCAACGAATCCTCTAACTCTTGTTTCTTTCTAGCCTCTGCAACAAATGAAGGCTCAATTAAAATCCTGCCTGCTTGTTCATTATAATGCTTACGCCATTTATTTTGAAACTCTATATTATCACTTGAAAAATAATCAATCCATGCCTCTTCACAAATATACTTATTAACTAGATTCAAATTTGGTCTAGGCATAGTAAAGCCATTTTTCATATTTGCCCTTATACAATAAATCTGCCCTTCCATTGGAGTAAAGAGTATATAAGAAGTTGATTCTGTATGAGCACTAATTGCAACAGTATGTCCAGCCCAAATATCTGCAAAAAATGTTCTGCCATTCATGACATAGCCTAGTGAATCTTGGTAGTTTTGATAATTTGGTCTACCTTTTTTGTCTGTTTTTGGATTATACTCTATACGTATAGTATAGCCTAGATACGATCCAACTAAGCCATTATCACGATAAACATATATTCTTGATTTTCCTTGTGGTGGATCTTGCAGAACATAACTACCATCGCTAATAAATCCAGCCTTTTTGCTATCTTGCAATGTTAAAAGTTGCTTATTAACATGGCACGCTATAAACATTATAACAAAGCATGACAAAATCAAATATCTAGCAATAATACCAAAACAGCTTGGCATAGAGAGATAGAGAACATAATATATACTTTTCATTATTTACTATTTATTTCTGGGTATTTAAAGTATCATATATCTTTCTTGAAAGCTCATTAAATAAAATTTCAATTTGCTCGCTTAATTCCGGACTAGTGTTCTTTAATAGCTCGCGCATTTTTTCATTTTTTATGGATTCTATAAGGTCATTTTGTGATTCTTTTTTTTCATGGGATAAAGATTGCTTTATATTATTCTGCCTTGTTATCATCTTATTCTCATTTTGATTTATATGTTGTAAACGTTTATGAAATATACTTGCCTGCTTTGCATTCACTTGATTATAAAAATCATGAAGCTGTGTAAACATCTCATGAACACTACAAGGCACATACAAATCTTTACCAATTAGGCAAATAGGCTTGTCATATTCTGTAACTAAATCATCAATATCAGTAATAATAAAGTCAGACTCATCGGCAATACTTAGGTGTCCCTTGAGATAGAATCCTAGCGAAATAGATAAAAAGATATTCTCACAATGTAAATATATGCTAACATCTTCTTCGCTATTTAAATTGCGCCCTTGCAAATCAATCATACTTATCCTTATCAGCCTAGTAAATAACTTTAGTTAGATATAAACCGCAAGCTGGAACTAACTTACGTACACATCTTCTATCTTGTAAATCCATATTATTTGAAATCTGGTTTATAATATCTCTTAAGCGAATTTTATTTAAACTAACATATATACAAGCCTGTAATATCAAACGCACTTGAGAACGCAAAAATCCATTTGCTCCAATATGTGCTACGAGGCAAGATATATTATGAATCTTAGCAGGAAAAATATTTGCTTTGATAATTTCTCTAACGCAATGCTTGGTATAGCTTCCACTCTTTTTAAAAAGAGTAAAGTCATGCTCACCCATGAATTGTAATAATGCCAACTTTAATAAATTCACATCACCATAATCTAGCCTAGCAATATAATTTGTATAAAATGGTAAGATATCTTCCTTAGTAAAAATATACTTATAAAATCTAGCCTTAGCATCAAATCTAGCATGAAAAGTATAGCCCACTTCATAAATCTGTTTTATTAGCACAAATGGATAAAGCCTATCATTAAGTAATTTTCTCATTTTGGATAAAGACATATATAAATTAGCATGAAAATTGATAACTTGATATGTAGCATGCACCCCCCTATCAGTGCGTCCACTACCAATAATATAAGTAGAGATTCCAATATTCCTTAAAGCATTCTCAAAGAATTCAACAACAGTTACAATATCTGTATCTTTGCGATTCTGCCTTGCAAAACCATAAAACTTAGAGCCATCATAAGCAATTATACATGCAATATTCCTACGTAAGATACTACAACTCATGCTAAAACCTAATAAAATCTCTTAATGCGAGAAACATAATAATATCTACCTACAATTAGCCATATAATAGGCAAAAAAAGGCAAGCTAACTGGAGTTTAACAGATAATATATACATGATTATCAAATATAAACCACCACTAACAATAACATAAGAATAGGCAAAATTCTTTTGGAATCTAGGATTACGTATGCCAAAAAATAGTATAAAAAATATACTAGCAACAGGAAAAAAAGAGATAGAAATAGCTTGCACTAAGGCTCTCAAACGACCATAATCTCCCCTTAGCGCAGGAAGCCAATACTCATATATATTATCTGAACTAAACTTGGGATCAGCAAGCGTATTTCGAACAATCATAGAATCAAAATGAATCTTTTGCATACCTTCACTATTACCAATATATGAATTTCCATCACGTAATAATAACTCTAAGACACCATTCTTATTTAAGATCTCACCCTCCCTTGCTACTACAAAACTCTTTTTAGAACCTGCTACATTGTTGGAATAAAGCACCAGTCCCTTATATATACCCTCCTCTTTTTCATCAATGTAAACTAGCCAATCACCAATCTTTTGTCCAAAATCACCAGGCTTTAAGTTAATATCTATTATATTTTTTTTATATCCTATAAAATCACGATATGCATTCTTAGATAGTGGCATCATAACGAAAGAAAACATCAATAGCACAAAAGTTACCATAATTGATAAAGGTAATAAGATTCTTATAATGCTTGCAGGAGAAACACCAAGTGAAAAGAAAACTAACATTTCAGAATCATACGAAAGCCTACTTAACCCTAATATACATGCTGCATAAAAAGTAATAGCTATAACAAAAAACACATTACCCGGTATGCCATATAGATAGAGCAATAATAAATCAAATGCACTAATCTTAATGCCATTTGTAAGTACAGAGATATTTAATAGCAAAACAATTGAAGATATAAAAAATAACACAAAGAAAAATGGAAAAAACATCTCTCCTACAGCCTGCAATATATACTTCTTAAGCAACATACAACAAGCTCACAAGAATAAATGCTATAAATAAGAATGGTATAAATGGAATTTTAAATTTATAAATATAAGATAAATGTTCTCCATATCTATATCTAGCATATGCATAGATACTAAAAATAGCAAGAATGCCTAGTAAAGAAGCCACAACAATACATTCAGCACCTACTGCATAATTTGATTCAAAAAATGTAGCAAGCATCACAAACATAGCAGCAAGAACCCAAATATCACCTTCACCTAATAGCCGTTTAACACTAAAACAATGAACAATGAAAAAAAACATATAAAACATACCTAACATAGCAAATGGATATATGTCAAAGGATTTTGTATGCCAATAATATATTCCAACGCTTGTAACAAATAAAGCAATAAGCAATATATTTGGAACACAAAAAAACTCAAAATCTAGCACACTCAAAGCATACCATAACAATAAGCAACATACACAAAGACAAAGGGTAACAAAATAATTATCAGCAACAAAAGTAATAACAACACTGTCAAATACACTACTACCTACATCTTTACCAATATAATTAATTGTCTTTTTGGCAATATCTATACCACTAAAAATATCCGCATCAATATCAGATAAACTTAAGTTAGATATACGAGAATTACTATCAATACTATTTGAATATGCGACTAGCTTAAAGCTAAATGCTATTAGCACAATCAATACAAAGAAATGAAATATAGGTTTAATAAAAGAAAAAAAAATACTAAGATTAAAATTAACACTAGAAGAGGTTTGACTTTTATAATCTATTTTTTCAGAATCTGCTTTATAATCATTTAATGAAGAACCAATTTTTATAGATGCATTAGATACAACATCTAATACGTTCATAGGTTCTTTGTTGGAGTTTGGCATATTATTGCTCTTAGCATTTATTTTCGTAAAGCCATCCATAGCTGGATTATTCTTATTTGAGTTGTTAGCACAGACTTTAGCATTAATATCATCTAATTTTTGATCTCTTGCAGTAGGATAAATACTAGAACTTATTACCACATTTTCATCTTTAGCTCTACCAGAAATATGCAAATTGTTTTGCAAAATAGCTTTTGATTGAATCGAATCTTTTAAAGTCTTTCTAAAAAAATACATAATAAATAGCCAAAACATCACAGATACGACAAATATAAAAGCAAATATAACAAATGGATATATATTAATTTCTAAACCTACGATGTCTCTATCCATTAATCTAACCTATTTGTATGTTTTTAGATAAGCGGATATTAAGCAGTAAATGCTAACTATAACAATAATAGAAAAGACAACCTTATATAGTATATTACACTGTAATACCCGCCATTAGAGTCTATTATGCTCTGTCTTTTATATTAAGCGTTTTTATTGTATGGATATATAAATCATATTGCTTATTTTTTAAATATCTAAGCAAGCTTTTTCTTTGTCCTACTAGCTTTAAAAGACCCAATCTACTTGAGTGATCCTTTGGATTGCTTTTCAAATGCTCTGTAAGATTTGAAATTCTATGTGTAAGGAGAGCTATTTGCACCTCGCTTGAACCTGTATCATTATCACCCCTTGCAAATTGTGCGATGATTTTTTGTTTCTCTACTGAACTTAGGACCATATAATCCCTCCTATTTAATAAATTTTAGATTAGAATAGTTTTAAAGTGGAGATTCTAACATAAACTTTACAATATTTTGTTATAATCGAACATTTATTATGAAATTAAGGCAACATTAATGGCTGCAGCGAGTAATGACAAGCAAAAAAGCGGTGTCATGCAAAAAGCTTTTCCTTTTTTAAAATTAATTAGTAAATCAAAAGACTTAGGAATTGTAGTTTTTGTCATTTCAATCTTAGCAGTTATTATTGTTCCTATGCCCTCTTTTATGCTAGATTTATTACTTACTATATCTATGGCGTTATCTATGCTAATAATACTTATAGCAATATATATAAATAAGCCTATGGATTTCTCCACATTCCCTACTTTATTGCTATTTGTAACAGCCTTTCGCTTAGCACTCAATGTTGCTACCACAAGAATGATATTAAGCGAAGGCAGTAATGGTGCCCAACATGTAAGCAAGATTGTAGAAACATTTGGACAATACGTCGCAAGCGGCAATTATGTAATTGGAATTATTATATTTGTGATACTAGTAATAGTCAATTTGCTAGTTATCACAAATGGTGCTACACGTGTTACAGAAGTTAGAGCAAGGTTTATGCTTGATGGTATGCCAGGTAAGCAAATGGCAATTGATGCAGATATGAATGCTGGATTAATAGATGAAAAGGAGGCAAAAAATAGACGTGAGCAATTGGCTCAAGAAGCCGACTTCTATGGTGCTATGGATGGTGCTAGTAAATTTGTCAAAGGTGATGCCATTGCTGCTATTATTATTACTATTGTAAATATTGTAGGTGGATTTGCTATTGGGGTTTTCCAAAATAATATGAAAATGCTTGATGCAGCCCAAACTTTTACTTTACTTACCATTGGAGATGGAATCGTAGGGCAAATCCCAGCTCTAATTGTAGCAACAGCCACAGGTATCGTAGCTACAAGGACTACTAAGGCTGAAGAGGAAAACTTCGCAAATAGTCTAATCCAGCAATTAACAGATAAGTCCAAAACATTAATTATTGTTGGATTTGTGTTATTTATATTTGCATTTGCCCCAGGCTTCCCTGAAATGCCTTTAATACTTATTGCATCATTATTTTGGCTTTCTGCATGGCTTATTAGCAGAGATAATGAAAGCTCTTCCATATCTCAAATCATAAAGTCATTTACAAGTCTTGGTAAGAAAAAACAAAAAGAAAATAAAAAGCTTACAGATTCTAAAGAGAAAATTCCAATCCAAGAGCCAGCTCCAAAGAGAGTCCCAAAAACACAAGAAGAAATAAAAAAAGAAGAAGAAAAAGCAATCAATGAAGTCTTAAAAGTAGAGTTCTTAGAATTACATCTAGGTTATCATTTAATACGACTAGCAGCAGCAGAACAAGGAGGTGATTTACTAGAGAGGGTGCGCGGAATAAGAAAGAAGATTGCTAGGGATTATGGATTCTTAATGCCACAAATCCGAATGACAGATGATCCTGGCATTGGACCTACAACATACCAATTCTTTCTAAAAGGCATAGAAATAGGTAATGGAGAAGTATTGCCCGATAAATTTCTAGCAATGAATACAGGTATGGTAACAAAAGAGATAGATGGTATACCAACTAAAGAACCAGCTTTTGGTATGGATGGTATGTGGATAGATTCTAATCTAAAAGAAGATGCCATTATACAAGGTTACACAGTTATAGACCCAGCCACAGTAATTGCAACACATATGGGAGAACTAGTCAAGAAATATGCAGAGGAATTCATTACTAAAGATGAGGTTAAGAAGCTTATGGATAGACTCGAAAACGATTATCCAACTGCTATTGAAGAAGCGAAAAAAGTCCCATCAAGTGTTATAAGAAGCGTATTGCAAGCATTGCTACATGAGGGAATCCCAATTAAAGATATGTTAACTATACTAGAAACTATAACAGATATAGCACCTATTGTGCAAAATGATATTCCAATAATAGTAGAGCATGTTCGCGCAAAACTTGCTAGAGTTATTACAAATGTATTTAAAGCTGAAGATGGGAATTTTAAATTCCTAACATTTTCAGACAGTTCAACTGAATTTTTAAAGAGTAAGCTAAAAGACCAGCACGGAAATAAAATTTTATTACTAAATACAACAGAAATGCAAAAGTTAATTGATTCTGTAAAGCAAGAAAGTTTAAAACTAGTTCAAAGAAATATAGCACCCGTTGTGCTAGTAGTAGATTCAAATATTAGGGCTTCACTAAGTTTACAACTAGAGCAATTTGGGGTTGATTCGGTGGTTGTGCTAAGCCATGCTGAAATAGATCCAAATGCCTCGTTTGAAGTTATGGGAATAATTGATATACCATTTCATCAATAAATAGTTATTTATCTTTAGTAAGCAAAATAGTAGTTAAAGCTACCTGCCTTACTTTAGCAAACTAAAATAAGAAAAAGCTAGAGATTTAATCTATTAAAGAATGTATTAAATGGTATCTTGCAGAAATTTAAAACCTTATCTTAGATTTTTCACTGAATAGTTAAGCTTAAAAAATTTTGAGATTCTAAATTTCATTAGAATCTCAAAATAATAGCCTGAATATAAAATAAAAAGATTTACAATATAAGTAAATGGGCTAAAACAAAATTAGGTATGATAAGAAAGAATAAATATAAAACTTAAGACGACTGATAGCAAACAAGTAACACTTATTCAAAAATTTTACATAAGATACAAAATATATAAATTTATGTAAAATAAGTTGAAATTATTGCTAAAGATTTTATTTCTGTGTGGATTTTTCGTCATTAGATTCTAAGTTATCTATTCGTGTTCCAAAGCTATTCAAACCAAAGTATTTTGCATAATCTGTATTTGGCCAAACATGCACATCGCTAACAGGATTTGCCCAATTCCCGTAATTTCTATAATATGACTGGAAAGTTTTCTTATCTACTCGGACATCTTTATGCCCTAACTCCTTTTGTCCATCTATAAAACCTAACATATTATTCCATTTAGCATACATATCCAAGCAAGCACTAAACACAAATATAACATAAATGATGCAAACAACATTGGAGCAAACACCAAGCAGCATACCAACAAACTTATATAGATTCCATATATAATTAAAGACTATTACACATAATATGGACATTAATATCGTAGATTGAAATAATGCCCTATGTGGAACTGATATTTGAATTGTACAAGCAGTAAAAAGTGCATATACAAATAGTAACATTGCTACACCAAAAAATAGTTTTTGTTCGGCTAACATGCCACGTCTTTTAGAATCAAAAGCAAAATACATAATGCAAATAAAGTTAATTAATAAGAACACAAACAAACTAACAAGGCTTCTAAAAATATAAAAGAAAGCTATAACAAGGATTATAGCTAGTATCTTATATGTAATATGTTTATGTTTAAGTAAGCACATCATATATGTAGCCCAAACTATTATAAAAAACCAAACTTTATTAACAGAAAGCTTCCCAGAAAATGTAAAAAATAAATATATTTTATCCTTAAAGCTTAGATTCCATAAATCTCTTAGAGAAAAATAATAGCTAAATAGCATAGATCGTTTTGCATGTCCCGGACTTATATAAAGTATGACCCAACCTATACAAAATCCAGCTAAACCCCACCAGCACCATAATGGAACTTTTACTTTATATCTGATTGAAGCATATACTAATATAAAAACTTGTAATAAAATAATTGCAATACCAAATTCACTACACCAACCAGCTAAAATACCCAATAGCAGCATACTAATTATTTTAAATTTGCTTTTAGAATCTTGAGTGGATAAATTATTATTTATAATATTATGCCAAAATAATCTATAAGGTATTAACCAAAATAAAATAAGACACCAACCCCATAGATAGTTATAACTACCAGCAGCCCACAAAAATATAGAGCCAAATGCAGAATCATATAGCAAAACTACAATAATAATACTACAAACGCTATAATCAAAGAATGTACCTCTTGGAAATCGAACAAAAATTAAGAAAAATATCTGAAATATAACGCATACACCAACAAATGCATTAATAAAATTGTAATAAATAGTCGTAGAAAAGTATGAACCAAAACTTACTTTTATTAACTCCCCCAACCTACCATTCCAATTAAAATAGCTTGATATAGCAGCACTAATGCCGCCTATTTTAGCACCCAAATCATCACTTTGAGTGGGGAACATAAAGTTAAGCAATAAGAGGGGGCAATAAATAAGTAAAAATATATTTACGCTATGAGATGATATTGATATGGGGGGGGGGGGGGTAACTACTCTATTTGTCATAACTGCTATACACTATCTTAAGAAATCAATACATAAGCGATTATAACAAAATATTATATACAATCCATTAAAAAATTAGGGCTACCCCAAAGCCTTTAAACCAACACTAGAGGCAATAATTAAAAAAAGGAAAAATATTTTCAAAAAACTCTTGCTCTCTTTAAAAAATATAATCCCAACACATACGCCGCCGCCAGCACCAATACCAGTCCAAATAGCATAGGCAGTAGCCATAGAAATATCTTGCATAGCAAAAGAAAGCAAAAGAAAGCTAATTATAAAAATTATGGCAATATATAAAATAAAAATTTTTTTACCCGTTGCCAAAAACTTTTTCATAGCAATAATTCCAGTTATTTCTGCACACCCAGCTAAGATTAAGCAAATCCAGCTCATTTATATCCTTTTATTTCCTATGTCCAAATATACTAGCTCTTGCATTAAAATATGCAAACTATATTCATAATAATCAATCAAGCCCTAAATTAGACCCTGATTCATTTGTAACTTCATCACTCTCCTTGCTTACGAATTTTAATCCAATTACACCAAGCAATAAGGTTATTATAAGTGCCATTTTAAGCAAGGAAAATGGCTCACCAAAGACTAGTATTTCAGCTATAACAATACCTACCGTGCCAATACCCACAAAAATAGCATAGCAAATACTTACTTCAATTTTCTTCATCGCTATAATTGCACAGCAAAATGAAATGATTATTCCAATAACAGTTAATGTATAAAATATAAAACTATCAGCGTATTTTAAACCGCTAACCCAAAAACATTCAATAATTCCACCAAATACTACCAATCCCCATGCAAAATTTGTAGTAATAGTGAATCTTTTCATAAATATCCCCAAACCTAACTATAACCCGCATATCCTATTAGAATAATAGCGACACTCTCCATCAAAGACCTTTGCATTATTCTCTAGGGTACTTATACTTTTAAACATTCTATCCCAACGTAATTTATAGCGATTCTTTGGATCTGCTGCATCTGATTCTATGCTATCAGCAAGGGTTATACTAAGCCATGTAAACCAAGGTTTGCCAATAACTCTACTATAATGCACAGGTCCCCAAAATCTAGAGTCCTCGCTATTATCTCTATTATCTCCAACCATAAAGAAGCTATCCTCTGGAATATTAATATAAAAGATATCATTACCATTTAATATTCTTGGCTGCATAGCGATACCCTTGCCACCTGTGAAAGCGTTAGTTGTTCCAAACTGCGCTCTAACACGCAGGGCAAAGTAGCTCATATAGGGCAATATAGCTCCACCTTTCTCACCATAGTGAATTCCTAAAAATTCCTTAGAATAAGGCTCTTTTACATATAATTCACCAAAAAAAATACTAGTATCATAGCCATTGAAATGCTCATTAATATAAGAATCTCCTTCTACTGGTCGTAAATAAATACCATCTCTTGCAACAATTACTTTATCCCCACCAATGGCAAAATTACGCTTTATATAGTAGGTCTTATCATCTCCTGGTGGATTAAATACAACTATATCTCCTCTTTGTGGTCTATCACCAGGAATAAGATGTCTATCCCCTCGTATATCTGGAAAGACAGGAATCTCAATCCAAGGAATCTTTGGAATTGGTATGCCGTAGGAAAACTTCTTAACAATCATCATGTCTCCCTCATAAAGTGTTCCAACCATTGAGCGACTAGGAATAATAAAACCCTGTGCTATGAAAAACACAATAATTAGCACAGTAACAATAGCACCAACCCAACTAGCAAAAAAATTATATATGCCACGCAGAATATTCATTAAAAGTTCCTTTGACATTGAGACTTTATTCACAATAAATAAAAAATTGTAATTCTAATATAAAACATTAAAATATAGGCTTAAAGTCTTAGAGCACGCTATGATTAATCTTAAAGATAATAAAAGAATTATTTGCATATTGAAATTCTAATTCTTTTATATTATTAACAACTTCTGAATAATTATTGTTTTTAATAGAAGATAAAGAATATTCATTAAGTGGAAAATAATCAAAATCCTTAGCAAAGATTATATATTGTGCCTTTTTCAAGGCGTCTTTACTAAGAGAGAAAGAAGAGAACGATAATCTATTCGTAAATAAATGCAATACACGAGGCTTAATAAAAATAATGACATCACTTTGCTTAGTGTGATTCCTAACATATTCGTATATATCCATAGAATCTTTACTTGTTGAAGCATAATCACATGTTTTTGGAATATTATGTATAATTTGTCTAATATCAATTGCTATATTGTATACAATAAGGCAAATCAGAAGAATATTAATAATCCTGCTAAGCTTAAAAACATAACCCCCAACAACAAAGAAATATATGTAAAATGGAATGAGGGGCAACATGGCTCGAAAACCAATATCAACCCATAACATATAAACACCCAAATACCCTACTAAGAAAATAAGGCATAATGCCTCTCTATCCCATAGGCGAATAATCCCTATAATAACAAATGGAATACTAATAATGCCTATAACTATCCTAGTATCTCCAAAAATTTGTGCAAAAGTTCGTATATATCGAAATAACATTTTTACATTATAGATAATATCAAACCTAAGAAACTCCAGATTCCCACCATTGCCAAAGCCAAGCCAAAGCAACAACAGTATCTGAAGCAACACACATATAAGTATAGGCAACAACAATATACCATAAAATAGAATTAGTTTAGATTTTAAGATTCTAACTAAATGGGGGGGGGGGGGGATAGATTTGGGCATAGATTGTAAAAGTTGACTTTTTGCTTTAAAGTGTTTTGAATTAGAAGAATTAAAATTTACCTTATCCTTTCCAAAGACAAAATTTAATTTAGATGAAGTAAATCTAGTCTTAAGAAATAAGAAAATATAATAGCAAAACAAGCTAATTGGTAAAATTATACCATTTGTGCGTATGGACATTGCTATAAACATAGCAACACCAGCTAAAAGCCCTTTTAAAACAAACCAAAATAAATCATTTTTAAACAATGAGCTACTACTGATTTGTTTATTTATAACATCAATATGATTTGCTGATGAATAACAATTTAACTTATGAAAATGGCATAGAAAAGAATCCAACAATGCAATAGACACCATACACCAAGCCATAAATGTCAAATCGCTAATCACATAATTTGCATATATTAAAATATTATAATTGCATGCAAAGAATACAACAATCACACATAGAGTAAAATATGGCAATCTACCCAGCAAGAAATAGTATAAAGAAAATAGCAAAATTCCAATATGGAATATCATTAATAATTTCAACCATAAGAAATTTAAACCAAAAACATGCAAAAATGGTATAAGCATGACAGACAGCCCCCAAGGATATGTTGGTGGACCATATAATGCATTAGTATACGTATGAGTATTGTCAATAATAAAAGCATTCTCTAGTTTATAAGCTTCTACATTACCATTCATAATGCTTAGAGCTTGATTTATATAAGCACTAAAGTCCCCACCCCAATCATGCCCGCTATCAATTAGCATGTAACATAAAAACATGCTACATATAGCAATAAGCAAGACCACGACAAAGGACTTAATGGGACTTGGGTAATTATTGCCTATAATATTAGGATTCTTATTAGTTGAATCTACAATATAAAAAGAGTTCTGGCTACTATTAAAACGTAATGCAATAATAAATACTATACCAACAATATATCCAATTGCAATTACAACAAGTGCACGAAATGAAAACTGCACGCTATAAGATACTTCGCCTGATGTCTGTTTATCAATTATTTGTTTTGTAGATATATCAATGTATCTTTGTAGCTTGGATATTGCAATACCATTGCAGATATCTAGCGAGTTAGACTTTGTAGATGTAAAAGTGTTTGTATTATTGTCATATTGACATTCAATATTGTCAAGCCGCAAAGAAGAAATTTTTATATCTGAAATATTCGTTTGGTAGCGAAAAATATTGCTAGGGAAAATTATTTTAAAGGTATATAGGTATTTAATGTTATCTGGATTAACGCTTAACTCTGAAAATGATATATTTGATACAGCTAACTTCCCTAAATACGTTTTATTATGAGAAATGTAAGATAAAAGCACCCAAGTAACACATAAAGATAAAAATATGATACTCCAAATAATAATCATATACCTAGTTAGTTTATTTAGCATAACAAACCCCTATATCTAATAACAAACAATATAAACCAGAACCATAATATATAATTTAATTCCTAATATTAGGATAGATATTAAAAAAAGTAACAAGAATTAATAAATTACAAATTAATATCTAAAATTGTCAACTACATTAATTTGCTATCTAGCTTCTTTATTATTCAACCTCTTTATTATCCAACTTTTTTGGCACTCCAACAGCGAGTTGTATATTTAATATTAAAGTGTGATGGAAGTCTATGCCTCATCTGATAAGCAATCTTTTCAAATAATTCCATACCATCAATTGTTTCCAAATCCCAATAAGGATTTTTTACGCTCTTCCACGCACTAATATAATTATCAATACTCTGATGAAAATAAAAATCTGATTCTATATAGATAATATTGTCAAATAACTCTTTATTCTGTTCTAGTATTGGTCTTTGGTCTTCTCGTCTAACACCGCGGTTATAATTTGGAACAAGTTCTAAGATAACTTCTTCTGCTATCTCCTGAATTGGATCATGTAAATCTCTATGATTCCACATACATGAAAAGTATCTTTGTGGCTTTAATAATCTATGAGCCTCTTTGAGTGCTTCATTCCTATCCATGACATTAAAACTAGAACCAAACGTAACCCAATCATATTCTCCACTCTTAAGAGTAGAATCCACTCCAGTTGCACGTACCCATTCTATATTATTTTCAAAATTTACATTAGAATCCACATCTTCAATCGCACTGTTTTTTGTGCGTTCTATGCCAATCTCACGCATGGCATCATTTGGCTCTACTGCTACCACCTTTAACCCCCGCTCTAATAACATAATACTAAGATTTCCTGTGCCAGCTCCAATATCGGCTACGAGGAAGGATTGCCCCCCCCCCCGCAGCGTGAGCATGCCCACGAACTAGGGAAATTAACATATCAATTGTTACATCAGCATAATTTGGTCTAAATTCATAAAACTTTGCATGCTTAGTATAATCCCAATGTTGCTCTACTAACTTTTGCATTAATATCCTTTTAAATAAATTGTGCGTGAAGACACACCACTAATGACGCAATAAAATTGAGGTGTCTTTAATGCTATGCCAATTAGCAATATAGAATACAAATAAATCAATTTTATTTAAATAATACAATTATGATTAATATAGGCTACATTGCTTAAATGCAATGATTATTGCAACTTATTTACAATGGGATTGAGATTAAGATTTCTTGCGCACACTCCAAGCTCTAATTTTATATGGGATTTCAATGATTTGTAAATCTTTAATATGAGATTCAATCATATCTATAATTTTTTGCCAACGCTCCCTACCAGCTTGAGCTTGAATATCGTTAACAGAGTGCCAAGCACCTATATAACGCTCTCTATCCATCATCTCAACATAATCACATTCCATAAAAAAACATTCCTCAAAATCTTCTGTTGAAACTAAAATCTCCTCCCAATTCTTAGTGTTTTGAGTGCCGCTACTAACTCTATTGAGCTCTGGAACTATGCGTTTGATTTCAGATTCAATAATGTGAAATATAGAATTTGGTTGAATATTGCGAGGATTCCAAATTGCTGTAAAATATCCCCTATCCTTTAGTATACGGGCGAACTCAGGTAGAGATTTACTTGGATTTGTCCAATGAAATGAACTAGCCATGATGACCCAGTCGGCAAAGTTAGACTCTATGCCTGTATTCTCACCACTACCCTTAGACCAGCAAATAGATGTATTTTGTGTATATTTAATGCCCTCTTGTCTCATATTATCATTAGGCTCAACAGCATAAACTTTCAATCCAAAATTAGCAAGCATTTTTGTAAGCTTACCTGTGCCAGCTCCAACATCTACAACCCTCAAAGTTTGCACAGGTTTGTTGGAATCATTTACACAGCGCAATAATTTCTCTAATAACATAGAACTATATGCTGGACGATTATGATAATGCTTTGCTACCTCTGTAAAATCACCTTGTTTCATAAATCTCCTTTTGTTGGTGTAAAAAGTTTTTGAAATTCTTTGTAATACTCCCAAGTAGCAACAATATCTGGTCTATTCTGCTTTACATGCTGTAACTCGTAATCAAATGTAGAACGAAGAATCTCCGCTTTGCTTAAGTTTCTAGCTAAGAAGTCTAGGAATATTTTGGGAGTAATTTTTAACGAGTGGTATGGAAGTATCTTATTATATATAACCTCTAATCGCTTCTCAATTTCTTTCTTTAGCGATTCTACAAAAGAGGCTGGAAAGCTTTTAGAGCTAGTGCTAATAAATAGCCTCCTACTAGGAAAAAAGCTGGAGTGGTAGTCCATATCAATGTAAAACTTCTTATCGCTATAATGATAACATTGTCTAAGCCCTATTTTAAATGCTCCTTTAAATGCAGAAACACAAATTTTATGATTCATAAATTCAAATTCTAAGGGAAGATTATGCGTTAAAAAATCATTGACTTTTAAATCAAAATCAAAATTGTCTGGCACTTTCAAGTCAAAGTTTTTGATGATTATTTGCAATAAATGTAGCAATTTTTTGTATGGTTGTTTTGTTTTTGATCCAATCAAATCAGAGGTATCAATATAGAGAATCTCGCTAGCATAAGGGAACATTTGAGATAGATTAGAATACCAATCAAGTATAGTAGTATAAGCAGAGTTAAAGGCTTGTATTTCGTATAATGATTCTATTCTTTCAGACATTACCTCTTCAATGGCTGCATTAATTTCTTCAACAGAGCTAGATGGAGTAATTTTTTTAGCTATACAGCAGTAGTTTAGCCCAATATTAGCAGCTGATATAAGAGCTAATATTGGATCTCTAACAATACATATAACAGGGACTTTATGCTCTGGGGCAATATAATACAACAAATCTTCCTTACCTTCTGTTCTGCCGTCTAGAGTAATGCCCCAAATAGAGAAATCTGTATTACGACTTAGTTCATAATTTACCTGCAACGCTATGTCCTTTGTTACATCTTTGCGCATAGCAAACATTCCAAGTGGTAATACCCCCCCCCCCGTATGTCTACATATATTAGAAATAGCACAGGTATTAGGCAAGAAAAAGCTAAGCAATCTAGCTTTTATTCTAGTAGATAGTGAGGTAGGGCTTATTTTCCTAGCATGTAACTTACTTATAAAGTATAACAAGGAATGAAGCCCAACACCATGTGCACCACATACAGCAAAGCCAAAATTTTTAGGAATATAAACAAATCTAAAACATAAGAATATTCTCTTTACTATAAATCTCCAATACAAATATTTGTAATATGCAAGCAAACCCTCGTTATAAAAAATATATGTTTCAAACTTATTGTGGCATTTATCGATAATCTTTCTAACTCTGTATCTACAAAAAGCTACAAAGCCTTGTTGTTTTAATATTGACAAACCCTTTGATTCTCTATCTCGTTTCTTGGTTGACACAGCAATCTCCAATACAATCTAAACTATCAAATTTATTAATATTCATAATTACACAGCAATACGCGAAAGTATAGAATCAACTTTTTTGTCTAAGCATTCACAAATATCATTATTAATAATAATACTTGACTTATCTATTATAGGCTCATCATAGGCTATATCCATGCCTACTACTTGATTTACTCTACCTTCTATAAAACCTTTGTATAAATCCTTTTGATTTCTATTAATAAGCTCTGACATACTACACTCTATATAAACTTGTATATAATGTGAAAAAAGCTTAGAATTATATTCATACACCTCATTAAACATAGAAATAGTAGTAACAATAACCACCATACCTTGACTTGAAAGATAATATGCTAAATTTGCTCTTCGCATAGCCATATCAATGCGACCTGCTCTATCATAGGCAGAACACCCCAAAATATCACGTAAGGAATCACCATCTAGATATATTACATTTTTTATACAGCCAGCAAGCCTAGCATAAAGGGCTTTGCCTATTGTGCTTTTGCCACTTCCTGAAAGACCTGTTATCCATATGACAAGTCCAAATCCTTCTTTCATTAAATCAATTTTATACATCAATTATATTACTATTACTTAATAATGCTACTTAAAAACTCAATGAAAGCTAATACACCAGCTCCACTTGCACCATATGGATTTACTCCCCATTCTTTTTCTACAAATGCAGGTCCAGCTATATCTATATGCAACCACTTGTCTTTATATTCATCGCGTATAAATTCACCTAAAAACATACCCGCTGTAATAGCTCCACCATAGCGAGAACTAGAAGTATTGCTAACATCTGCTATTTTTGATTCTATAAGCTTTTTTAAATGCGGATTAAAAGGCAAGGTATGCGCTAACTCTCCAGAGCGCAAAGCACTATCTACAAATTGCTGTTTAAGACTATCATTATACCCCATAACACCGCTAGTATATTCACCAAGAGCAACAACGCAAGCTCCAGTCAAAGTAGCAAAATCAACAATCAAATCAGGCTCCAAATCTTGAGCATAACTTAAACAATCAACTAATACTAAACGCCCTTCAGCATCTGTATTTTTTACCTCTATGCTCTTTTTCTCTCTAGAGATTAATACATCATCTGGTCTATAAGCATTGCTTCCAATAGCATTATCAGTTATACCCATAATAGCATGCAATTCAACATCTAATCCAAGCTCTGCCACAGCTAAAAAAATACCTAAAACTGCACATGCCCCACTTTTGTCGGCTTTCATGGTAGTCATGTAATCTGCAGGCTTCAGACTTAACCCACCTGTATCATATACCAAGCCCTTGCCAACTAGTGCTATCCTTTTTGTGCTACTACCAGCATGCTTTGGCTTATAGCTTAAATGCGCAAGAAATGCGGGAAAATTAGAAGTTTGATTCACAGCTAGAAAAGCTCCCATTTTTTGCTCTTCCATATAGGAGTTACTACGCAAAATAGCTTTTATTTCATGCTCTTTTTGTCTCTTAGCAACAGCTATAGTTTCATTTTGCGCTAAATTAGATAGAAATATAGAATTTGCAATATTTGGCGGAGTATTGACAATATCACGAACGAAATTTACACGAGAGCAGATAATCTTAGCTCTTTGGAGAATAGAATCATCAACACCAATAAGCGAAATTTTAAGTTTTTCTGCTGTATTAGGTTTATCTATACTAGAACTAGAATCCTTGTTATCATCTCTTTTAAACCCCTTATATTCATATTCGCCTAGCAATATTGCTCTTACTACATGCCATTGCAATGTAGAATCTAAACCAACCAAATCAAAATAAGCATCTTTAATATTCAAGGACTTCAAAGCCTTTATTGCAATACAAGAAGAATTAGCATAACCATGCAAATCCAAATCCTCTAACCCAACATAAAGTATATTGCTAACTTGAGCGTAAAAAGTTCCCTTGCCTTTATAACCTAGTCTTTTGAGCAACTCAAAATCTCTAATGGATTTAAAATCCTCTTCTACATCGAGAGAAGAATTGCTTGAAAAAATACTCTTCTTAACAAAAGCAACAGCTGTGCCATATCTATTATCAAACACATTAATATCTATATTGTGTCCCTCCCAAAGTTGATTGCTCATTATTGCTGGTCCTTATAATTATGTATGTTTTTGATTTTTCTTAACCCAAAAATAAACAAGGGTTATAATGAGCATAATTATAACAAATAAAGCTAGGAATACGAGAGGATTTTTTTTGACTTTTGATGAAAAGCTTGCCAAAAAATCCAAAATCTCTTGTCCAAAATACCAAGCAGGAATAATAGTAACAGCTGCCCATATCCATGCAGAAATAAGATTTATTATTGCAAATTTCACAGATGAATAACGCGTTAGCCCAATGCTAATTGGAATAATGGTTCGTAGTCCATACATATAACGTTGGATAAATATAATAGGCCAACCATACTTCTTCATAAGGCTGCTTGCAAGGGCAAATTTACGTCTTTGACTCTTAAATTTTATCTGAACATAACCCTTATTTAGCCTACCAATATAAAAGTAGATTTGATCTCCTGTAAAACCGCCAAGCCCAGCAATAAATATACACCAATAAACATTCAAATATCCCTGATGTGCAGCTATACCTGATAGCAATAAGCCCCATTCGCCTTCTAAGATGCTCCAGCAAAATAATATGATATAGCCCCAATCTTCCACATATGTATCCCAAAGATTCATAATAAAATTTTCCAATGAGAAATCAGATTTGGATATATAAAATAAAAATGCACCAAATAGCAAAACAATCAAGCCAACAGTAAATACAGTCTTGAAATTGTTACGTATTAAATACATGACTCTGCCCTTAGATAAACAAATAAATAACATGACAACTAGAATTATACAAGCTAAAATATTTTCATATCGTAATTAATTTTTATTAATAATTTGAGATTTTTATTATTTTTAGATAAAATTTTTAAAATTATACGGGAGCGGCAATGAAAAAAATAAAGCTATACACAGATGGCTCAAGTCTAGGAAATCCTGGTCCATCTGGGTATTGCGCATTATTAGAATATACTACAAAAGATTCAAAATTATTATATAAGCAAGTAAGTGGCGGTGAGCCATATAGCACAAATGGTCGCATGGAGCTTAAAGCAGTAATTGAGGGGCTAAAAATGCTAAAAGAGCCTTGTGAGGTAGTTATTATTAGTGATTCAAAATATATTTGCGATTCCATAACAACCCATTTACCAAATTGGCTAAATAAAGGATTCAAAGATGTAAAACACACTGATTTATGGGGGGAATATGTTCATTTAAGCCAATCACACGAAATCGAAGTGCAATGGGTAAAGGCACATAACGGTCATTCTCAAAATGAACATTGTGATAAAATTGCTAGGGAAAATGCCAAACAATATAGCAAACAAGAAAATGATCATTAATGCACCATTTAAAAACATCAAAACTAGCAAATATAATATTTTATCATTATAAGCGATAATCAGTTTTTCTTAACACAACAAAGCTTTAGATTATAAAGCTAAAAATATCATCTATGCTTACTCAAGTTTTATTAAATTATATGTATGTTTCACTATCTACACTTAAATATTCCACTTAATACAAAACGAAGTTTCTTTAGTAAAACGAAGTTTCTTTAGTAAAACGAAGTTTCTTTAGTAAAACGAAGTTTCTTTAGTAAAACGAAGTTTCTTTAGTAAAA
>NZ_JRPD02000058.1 GCF_000765805.2 Helicobacter muridarum
ACTTCAGCTAACGCTTCAGTATGACAAGCTTTAGAATCTTGCAAGAATTTGTGATATAAACGATAAAGATTCTCAATTATTTCTGTTCTCTCTCTCTCTCTTGTTGATAATTCAGATTCAATTAAGTTTATCTCCTTTTCATTCAATCCATAGGCTTGATAAATCAAGGAATCAAGGCGAGATTCTAGATTTTGTAAGTATTGGCTTTGGATTAAAATTTTGCTTATACATTCACATATTTTATCTGCTAGGTTTTTTACAAGCTTTTATATCTTATTATATTATTGTTTGTCTTTTAATTTATTGCCTATTTTTTCATAAATTTTTTTAAGTTTATCAAGCGGCAATGTATCAATGATTTTTTCTAGCATAGACATACTAGGGATTTCTCCTTTAGAATTTAAGGTATCACTAGGATTAAACATTGCAGAATCAAGTATAATTTCTATAAGTTTTGTTTTTAGTTCCTCGTTTTGCATTTTTTCAATTTGTCGTTCATATCCTACATAGGTTTCATTTAATCTTTCTTTGTAGGCATATTCACTTGCTATTCTTTTGTATTCTGCAATTTGTTTTGTGGAATAAAAAATAAAAAATCCGCTAAAAATCCAGAATGGGAACGACTTTAAAAAACTCATATAATTGAAGTTCTCTTGAAATGAGAGATAAAAATATAATGCAAAAACCCCAATAAACACTATAATAGAACCAACAAATATCTTATGCCACCAAATGATATTTTTTTGAATATCAACTTTTTCATCTCTATACGCTACTGATAATCCAGCTGAAGTAGCACTAGGCAAAAGTTCATTGATTTCCTTTTCTTTTGCTTCATATAAGGAGGTCAATTCCTCATCTTTTTCATCTTTAAGTTGTTCTAATTCTTTCTTTTTATCCGAAAATAATTCTCTTAATTGTGAAATATGACTATTCAATATTTCATTTAAGGGTTGTCTAGTGATTTCACCATTTTCAGTAATGCCCTCAAATACTTCTGTATAAAAGTTTTGTAATTTGGCTATTTTATCCTTATTTTGTTCAATCTGCCGACACGCTTCTGTTAATTTTGTAATGATTCCTTGTGTAATATTTCCTTGAGAATCTTTCATATCATAAAATCTTTGGTAGCTTTCTTGCATTTTCTTTGCTTTATTTTGTGCATCTTGTATATCAATTAATGCTTGACTCTTAACATCTCCATTTTCATTTTTTTGAAAGATTTTCCAGTAGCTTTCTTGCATTTTCTTTGCTTTATTTTGTGCATCTTGTATATCAATTAATGCTTGACTCTTAACATCTCCATTTTCATTTTTTTGAAAGATTTTCCAAAAAATTTCATCTAGTCTTTTTTGAATCGTTTCAATATCTTGTATTTTATTTTCTTCAATTAAGTTTAAAAGTATTTGTAAGCTATTAGCACTTTGTTCATCTTTTAAAATTTTGACGAATTTATCAAATAAATTTTTTTGCTCTTGTGTTAGCTCTTCCATTAATTATTTCTCCTTGTTTTCTATAATTTTTATCTCATCATCTGTTAGATTATAAAGTTTATACACTAAAAAGTCAATTTCAGATTCTAGTTTGCTTGTGTCGGGTATTTTGTCGTGTTGAGGGCAAATGCTCGAAACATCTCTTTGAGAATCCCTTGATTCTTTACTTAGAGATTCTTCACCTGCTAACGCAGGTTCAGAATG
>NZ_JRPD02000059.1 GCF_000765805.2 Helicobacter muridarum
AAACACACTCATAACCCCACTAAAATCTAAATACAGCTTTATATTAAGTAAACGAATCTTTATAATTCCTTTTCTCTTTGCTAGCTCAAATATAAAGCCTAGATAAATAAGCTTTTTAAATCTAGGATAGATTTCATTATCTTTATTTTCTTCATAGAATGTTTTGTAATGGTTAAATTCTTTATAAGTAGAATCTAACCATTGTTTTAAATAATTAGTCTTAGCTAAACTCTCAAACCATAATTCTCCTTTTAGAGTGTCAAAGTCTTTCCATGGTTTTACATGAGGTCCTGCATAATGAATTTGAATAGGATTATTTAGAGCATATTCTATATCTTGTCTATTCCAAGTAGCATTGTCTAGTTTTTCTTTAGAATCAAACATATCCCAAAAATAAGTGCTAACCATACCATTTTTAGAGAGAATCTTAATCTTTGGATAGCATACATAGTTCAGTACGTCTTGTTCTGGTTGCACTAGTCTGTGGGTATTGCTTTGCAAGAATTCCATAAGTGTTGCTTCTATATTATTTAATCTCATTTTATTGAGATTGTATACTAATAACCCTGCGCCAATATTAAATAATCTTTGCTTTTCTTCCTCATTCCAAGCAAAATCATAATAATCCATAAATTTAGTAAGAGGACAATCTTGTTTAAGTAAAGGTGCATTGTATCCTCCAATATAATAGTCCTCATCTTTGTCTAACAAATAAAACTCTCTTGATATATCACCTCTCCATACTACATCTACGTCTGTTACAATCATTTTATCGTATTGAGGAAAGAGAGATGGAAGATTTAGTTTATAAAACATTTCAACACTAAAATGCCCCTTATTGTGTGTTTTCTCCCAAGATTCATCAAATATTCCACTCTTATCAATAAATTCTAACTTTGCATTTGGAAATGATTCTATGCTTTTAGCTAGTTTATCTTGAATATCCTTAGATATATCTCCACTATGTATTACATATAGCTTATAGAAATAATCTTTACTAGCATACTCTAGCATAGAATAAAATGATACACTAGCAGGTAAACAATAGTTAGAATCAAAGCAGTGCATAATTGGAATTATTGGTAAATTATTAGGATTGTCTTGATTGTTTTTATTGTCTTTATCATGACTTAATGTTACTTTAGAATCTTGCTTTGATATATGGTTTATTGATTGGTTTGAAGTTTTATTTATTGTTTGTGAATTTGAATTGTGCTGTGTATTTATATAGGGGATATAAATTCTAGTAGATAATAAATCCTTTAAGTATATATATATATATATATATATATATATATTATGTTAGAGAATCTCATATAATGCCTTTGTTGAATTGATATTTAACTTAGTCATTATAACAAAATTGTTGTGATTCTATTTTTGTTGCGTTTAACA
>NZ_JRPD02000060.1 GCF_000765805.2 Helicobacter muridarum
CTGCTTTAGCAGGTGAAGAATCTAAAAATATGAAATCTCAACAAAGCAATAAACGAGATATTTCGCATTTTTCAAATGCTCAATATGACAAAGTAGTAAATTGTCATTCTGAAGTCTTGCATAGCAAGGCTGAAGAATCTAAAGATAACAAATACCGCTATCTCCCTCTTGATACAAAGCACTTTACGCGTGAGACAAAATACAAGATTCTAAGTAGCTTTGAAAATTTGGAATCTATCCTTAATGGCGAACTCATCAAAGCGGATAATTTTCAAGCCCTAAATACCCTAATGCCTAAATATCAAGGCAAAGTGGATTTAATCTATATTGACCCACCATTTAATCTTGGAGAGAATGCGAGTTTTGATTATAAAGTGAATTTTAAAGATTCTACTTGGGCTTCATTGCTAGATTCTCGCCTAGAACTTGCTAGGGATATATTAAGCAATAATGGAAGTATTTTTGTTCGTTGTGATTATAATGGTAATTTTATTGTAAGAAATCTCTTAAATAATATTTTCGGGGAAGACAATTTTGTTAATGAAATAATTGTTAGCAAATCTGCAAAACTTACTGAAACCATTAAAAAATATCATAGCGGGAATGATTCACTATTTTTCTTTTCAAAAAGTGAGGAATATATCTTTAATGTTCAAGGGATTGAAAGAGAAGAAAGAAAGTGGCGTGCGATGCACTTGCCCGGGGAGAGATGGTCGCCTATTCCAAAGCAATATATTGATTTGTTCTCAAAAGAAAATTTGGTTTTTAAAAACAGCAAATGGACAAGTAAGGCAAGAATTATTTTGGGACAAGAATATTTACCTCCAAATGGGCGACATTGGGCTTTAAGTCAAGAAACTATTTTTGAATTAGAAAAACAAGGTGGCATAAGGTTGATTGATGGTGTTCCAAAAACACAAGAAAGTGATACCAAAAAACTAACCTCTAATTGGACGGACTGGGTTGGTTATTCTAGTGATTGGGGTTTTCAAACGGAAAATCACGAAAAGGTTTTACAAAGAGCAATTTTAACAGGCAGCAATCAGGATTCTATTATTTTAGATTATCATTTAGGAAGTGGCACGACTTTAGCAGTGGCACAAAAACTCGGGCGCAAATGGCTAGGTATAGAAATGGGAGAGCATTTTTATAGTGTGGTGATTCCTCGCCTTAAAAAAGTCATTGCGGGATTCCAAAGCGGAATCAGCAAAGAGTGCGATTATCAAGGTGGTGGAGCATTTCGCTACTATGAGCTAGAATCCTATGAGGAGGCATTAGCTAATTGCGAATATGTGCTAAGTTTTTGTCATTCTAAATCCTCTCTTTGTCATACTGAAGCGTTAGCTGAAGTATCTCAACAAGGCAATAAAAGAGA
>NZ_JRPD02000061.1 GCF_000765805.2 Helicobacter muridarum
CCCTCTACATCCACTCCACCTCTTTCTGTTATAATCTACTTCATTTTTCATTCTATTCTATTTATTCTATTTGTTGTAAGACTTTTATGCTCTTTAACTCCTTTGAATTTATCCTTATATTTTTACCTCTTACTCTTTTAGGATTTTATATTCTTAAGACATTGCATAAATACACATTAGCTAAGCTCTTTCTTATTGGTTCTAGTTTGTTTTTCTATGGATATTTTAAGATTGAATATACTTTTATTCTCCTCTCTTCAATCTTTATAAATTATATATTAGCTAAGCTCATTCTTAAGTCTCTCTATGCTTTAGCTCTAAAGAAAGTATGTATTAATGGGGGGGGGGGTAACACACCTTAATATAGAATCTTATCCTTGTATTTCTTATTTTGCTTCTTACCTTAATCTTTATTCTTTCTATTATCTCATACAAACAGCCCTTAAGAATGCTAAGCTTTATCTTATACTTGGTATTCTCTTTAATCTTGCTTTGTTGGGATTCTTTAAATATACAGACTTTCTTTTAGAGAATTTTAATCTTTTCTCACAACTCCTTCATTTAGATTTTAATATTCCCCTGCCTCATATTCTTTTACCTTTAGGACTTTCATTTGTTACTTTTCAACAGATTGCTTTTTTAGTGGATTGTTATAAGAGAATAGATATAAGTAATATGCAAGAAGCATATGACATAAAGAGTAAAGAGAGAGATTTTCAAATAAAGCAATATTCATATATTAAGGATAATGATGAGAATAAAATGAGAGCTAAGAAAGTCCAACAACACAAGATAGAAGCAAACGGGGATAGAGATTCTAAAAATAGCTATAAAAGCAAAGAAAATAACTTTTATAAAGACTATATAGACATATATACACAATCTCATATAAAACAAGATTTGCATATAAAATCTAAGATTGACTTTATCGATTATGCACTATTTGTCTCTTTCTTTCCTCAGCTCATAGCTGGTCCTATCGTGCATCATAAAGAAATGATGTCTCAATTTGGGGCTTTAAAAAACAATTCTTATATAAAGTGGGATTATATAGCTAAAGGATTATTTATATTCTCTATTGGCTTATTTAAAAAAGTATTCATTGCAGATTCTTTTGCAAAATGGGCAAATGCTGGGTTTGGTGTTGTAGAGAATGGAGGTGTTTTAA
>NZ_JRPD02000062.1 GCF_000765805.2 Helicobacter muridarum
TCTTTGATTGCTTGTTTATATTTACTTCTTGCATTTGGACTTAGATTTTGCAAGGCTTTTGCTCTATGATTGCCTAAGAGTAAATATCCTTGTGAATCCATAAGTGGAAGTCCTGCAAAGCTTCCCTCACTATAAATCATTTTGCTAGAATCAAAGTTATTTATAATATCTTCTATCTTTTTTGATTGATATAGGCTTCTAAATTGATATTGTGTTTGAGAGCTAAATATAGGCTTAATATCTTGTGTTTTTACTACTACATATTGTGCCTTATAGCTTTTTGGCATGCTTTCACTTGTAATAAATGTATCGCTTATAACCTTATAGGGAATAGCTTTATTTGCTTCTTGCAAATCTAGCAATTCATTTTTTAGTTGGCTTAATTCCTTTGTAACTTGGCTTTTTGCTTGATATTGCTTTAGATTTAAGGATTGCAAATGTTTTAGATAGCTATTAAGAGGTTTTAAATCTGTTTGCAAAAGTGAGAGCTCTCTTAAGGCTGGTTTGATAGCTTCTTGTGTGCTTGGTGCTTGTTCTATCTGTGAGACTATATTATATGGTTTAGGGATAAGTAAGTTATTTGTATTTGGTGTTTTATTAAAGGATAGCCCTGTTATATATTCTATATAAGCTTTATTGCTAGATTCTATAAGTGTATTTGCTCTATGGCTTAATTCATGTAATATTGCATTCTTTAATGCAAGAGTAGAAATGCTAATACCTTTTGCATTAGTAATAAAATCTACATCTTTATAAGGAGCTTGGGAAGCTTTTGCCTTTGTTGGTTTGCTTAATTCATTTAGCTTTTTTACTTCATTTGCTTCTAGTGAAGTATAAGGGATAAGCTTGCCTGCTTTAGCTGTATGAATGGAATCTAATGTGTTATATATTTGCATTAAGTCTTTTTTAATGCTAGGCTCTTTAATTTGTGTTAGCGCATATTTGACTTCACTTTGCAAAGATTTAGTATTCAAAGCTATTTCAGATTCTATATTCATGGCTAATTGCTTTGCTTGTTGCTGAAAGCTTGTGATATGTTTGATAGAAGGAAGTAATTCTTGCTTGTTTATGCTAGAATTAGGGCTAGCTCT
>NZ_JRPD02000006.1 GCF_000765805.2 Helicobacter muridarum
AAAATCTTGACTTGCTTCAAGATTACTTTGCTTTATTATCTACCTAAAATTAGATATTTCTTAAGATCATATATCTAGCTTGCATATGAGCTAGATATATTGCGTAATCAAGATACAACCTTGTTAAAAATATCTGATGTCATATTTTAGAATCCTATGTTCTTTTTAGTGCTTCTCTAGTTTGTTTGCTAAGTGTAATAATTTATGCAAATGAATACATAAATTGGTTTTATAGTTATGATTTAAACTTTAAATATTGTAATTTTATGCTAGATTGAGAATTATCACACTAAAAAGTAAGGATCAGACATGAAACTTATATCAAGTAAAGAAGCCGCTGATCTTATTCCTCATAATTGTGTATTAATGATGGGCGGTTTTTTGGGATGCGGAGCACCACATCATACTATTGATGCTATGATAGAGGCAAAAATACAGAATCTTTGCTTGATTGGCAATGATACGGCGTATGAAAATTATGGTTGCGGTAAGCTAATTGCCACAAAGCAAGTTAAGAGTTTGATTGCTTCTCATATCGGGACTAATAAGGAGACAGGTAGGCAGATGAGTGCTGGGGAGCTTGAGGTAGTGATAGTTCCGCAAGGGACTTTAGTAGAACGTATTAGGGCTGGAGGAGCTGGGCTTGGCGGCATACTTACCCCAACTGGAATTGGAACTGATATACAAAATGGTAAGGATATTATCAAGGTAGACGGAAAGGAATATTTACTTGAGAAACCATTAAGAGCAGAAATAGCCTTGATTTATGCCACATATGCGGATAAGTATGGCAACCTATCATATAAGGGCACGACAAGGAACTTCAATACCGTAATGGCGTTAGCAGCTGATTTAGTAATAGTGGAGGTAGAGGAAATCTTGGATACTGCATTAAATCCAGATGAGATTATAATCCCTGCTACATGTGTTGACTACATCGTAGATATTAATAAGGGGAAATGATATGGGTGAATTAAATAGAGATCAAATTGTTAAGATTATTGCAAAACGTGTAGCAAAAGAGCTAAAAAATGGCTATTTAGTGAATCTTGGTGTTGGTATTCCAACTGCTGTAAGTAACTATGTTTCAGATGATATGAAAGTTATTTTGCATGCTGAGAATGGCATGCTAGGGCTTTGGGAAGATGATGATTTTTCAAGACATGTCATAAGTCCGGCAGGCACTTATTCATCTTTGCATGATGGAGGCATGTTTTTTGATTCGGCTTTTAGCTTCTGCCTTATTCGTGGTGGACATGTGGATGTTACCATTCTTGGGGCATTAGAGGTAGATGAAAAGGGAAATCTAGCAAATTGGATTATACCCAATAAGCTAGTCCCAGGCATAGGCGGGGCCATGGATCTGGTTGTAGGTTCAAAACAAGTTATTGTAGCTATGGAACATACATCTAAGGGTAAAAAAAAGATTTTAAAACAATGTAATTTGCCACTTACTGCGGTAGGGCAGGTTAATTTGATTGTTACAGAAAAAGGTGTTATGAAGGTTACAGATAAGGGTATTGTTTTGCTTGAGATATTTTCTACATCTTCGCTTGAAGATATACAAAGCAATACAGAAGCTACTTTGATAGTTCCAGATGATATAAAATATGTTGATATAAACCTATAAAAAGGGGGTTATTATGAAGAAAGTTGTAATAGTTAGCGCGAAACGCAGTGCAATAGGTTCTCTTGGAGGAACTCTTAAAGATGTAAATGCATGCCAATTAGCCACAAAGGTTTTATCTGCAACCATTCAGGCTGTAAATCTTGATAAGAGCCTTGTTGATGAGGTAATACTTGGGAATGTAATATCTGCTGGTTTAGGGCAGAATCTAGCTAGGCAGATTGGCTTATATGCTGGGCTAAGAGAGGATTCTACTGGCTCTTGTGTAAATTATGTATGTGGTTCTAGCTTAAAGGCATTAATGTTTGCTTATCAAAGTGTAACTCTAGGGGAATCAGAAGTCGTTGTTGCTGGTGGCGTAGAAAGTATGAGCAATGCTCCATACATTGTAAGAAATGCACGTTTTGGCATTAGAATGGGCAATACAGAGTTTATTGATAGCAACTTAAGCGATGGACTTACTTGTGCTATAAATCACTATCATATGGGAATCACTGCTGAAAATCTAGCAGATAGCTACAATATTAGCCGTCAAGAGCAAGATGAATTTTCGCTAGCATCTCAGCAGAAGGCAGCAAAAGCAAGAAATGATGGGAGATTTAAAGATGAGATTGTGCCTATTGAGGTGCAAAATAAAAAAACAACAAATATATTTGACGCAGATGAGTTCATAAAAGAAAACACTACCAAAGAAAAATTAGCAGCATTAAAGCCAGCTTTTAAACAAGGTGGTAGCGTAACTGCTGGAAATGCGCCCGGAGTTAATGATGGTGCTGCTATGCTTTTGCTTATGAGTGAAGAAAACGCTAAAAAATTTGGACTTAAGATTCTAGCAAGCATCGAATCTTTTGGCGTTGCTGGAGTAGATCCTGCTGTGGTAGGGCTAGGACCTATCAAAGCCACACAAAAGGCATTAAAAAAGGCTAAATTATCTATCAAAGATATTGATTTGATTGAATCTAATGAAGCCTTTGCCGCGCAAAATATCGCTGTAGCTAGGGAGTTAGGCTTTGATTATTCCAAGCTCAATGTAAATGGCGGTGCTATTGCGCTAGGGCATCCAATTGGCGCAAGTGGTGCTAGGATTGTAGTTACTCTATTGCATGAGATGATAAAACGTAATAGTAAATATGGGCTAGCTACACTTTGTGCTGGAGGTGGGGCTGGTATCACAGCAATATTTAAAAGGGATAATACATAAGGTGCTAGATTGCCTTTTGTGATAGTGTGATTATTGCTAGCAGTAGTAGGAATCTATCCTATAAATTGCTTATATGTGATTGTTAGCGTATGTAGTTGTAATGGTTGTTATTGTAATTGCATGATATTAATCTCATAAGTTATTATATTGATACTTAAGATAGATATTTTCTTGCTATCTTGCTACCTTTTAGAATCTATTGTTCGATGTGCATCTTAATAGGATAATTGTTATGTTTTTGATACGAAAGCTTACTCATTACTTTGTGCTATTAGCATCTAGATTTTTGCCAGATCCATTTGTGCTTGTAAGTATGCTAACTTGCTTTGTATTTGTGGTAGGCATTTTTCTAACCAATCAAAGCCCTATTCAAATGCTTAATCATTGGGGTAATGGAATATGGGGATTACTTGCTTTTTCTATGCAAATGGCTTTAACTCTTGTGCTTGGACGTGCTGTTGCTAGTGCTCCTGTAATTTCTCGCATATTAAACACTCTTGCCTCTATGCCAAAAACACCAAGTGGAGCAATCATACTTGTAACAATGGTTGGTATGATTGCTAGTTATATAAATTGGGCATTTGGTCTTGTCGTTGGCGCAATCTTTGCTAGAGAGATAGCCAAAAATGTCAAAGGTGTGGATTATAGGTTATTAATAGCTTCTGCATACTCGTCATTTATAATTTTTCAAGGCGGATTATCTAGCTCTGTTGCGCTTATTCTTGCGCAAGGCGGAGAGACCTTATATAAAACTACTGGGGGTATTTTAAGCGACCCCATACCTGTTAGCGAAACTATTTTTGCTACTTATAATATTATCATCATTGTGATTATATTTATTCTATTGCCAATAGTCCTAGCCTCAATACATCCTAGCAAAGAAGATACCATACAGATAGATTCTGCATTGCTTGAAGATAAACAAGATATTGAAGTCATTAGTCATAAAGATGACCACACTATAGCACAGAAGCTTGAAAATAGTCGCTTACTATGTTTTTTTACAGGTGCATTTGGGATTGTATACTTGGTTATGTATTTTTACAATGGTGGAACATTGGGGCTAAATATAGTCATAATGATATTCTTATTTGTTGGAATCTTGCTACATAAAACCCTTATTGACTATGTAAAAGTTATATCAAACTCTACAAAAAGTTCTGCTGGCATCATACTACAGTTTCCTTTTTATGCTGGTATCATGGGCATGATGGTTGGTAAATCTCCTGATGGAGATTCCCTAGCTAGCGTTATTTCTATTATCTTTAGTAATATATCCACACAAGAGACATTTCCATTATTTTCATTCCTTAGTGCTGGGATTGTAAATATTTTTGTGCCTTCTGGAGGTGGGCAGTGGTCTGTGCAAGGTCCTGTAATGATTGCTACAGCACAATCACTAGGGACTAATCCATCAGTTGTAGCTATGGCAATTGCATGGGGAGATGCTTGGACAAATATGATTCAGCCATTTTGGGCTCTGCCTGCGTTAGCAATTGCTGGGCTCGGCGCAAAGGACATTATGGGTTATTGCCTTATTACATTAATACTATCTGGCATAGTCATTTCGTTCGTATTTTATTTTCTTGTGTGATTGTTATTTTGCAAAGTATTGTTTAAAAGCAATATGAGGAAAGTATTAAGGAAATGGCGTATAATTGTGAGGGTTAGAGGCGTTACCAATGCGTTGTAATTTAACAAAACACTTAAACAATAAACTCTTAAAGCCTTAAAAGGCAAAAGATGAGTGGGAGATGAATTGCTTACTCACCATTTAGGTAGCTTGTATTCTTTGCATTATGGGCAAAATTAAAGTGTAATATTTGCTATAGTGCTTTTCTACCATTTCTTTCTACCCTCTACTTTCTTTGGTTGTCATTTTGCTTTTTTTGTCCTTTGTTATTGTGTGTGGCAAATAGAAATTTCTTATTGTTTGTTTTTCCAGCAAAGCGTAGGAACTTTGCTTCGCTTGTTTTCTATTTAGTCGTTTTTATCGGAACATAGAAACTTCCTTCTCGCTCGTTTTAAGTTATGATTAACCTATTTAGATTCTAAACATTAGCTTCTAAACAAAAGTCTTGTTAATTAGCTAAAAATACGTTAAGAACATATATACAATACTTAACTTTAGTTTGTCGCCCACGCAACTTAAAATGGGGGGGGGGGGGTAATTCACCATTTGCAAGAATCTTATGTGCTTTTCTATGATTGTGCAAATTAAAAATATAGATTGAAATGAGGATTTACATCATTGTCGCAATAGTTTGGCGCATTGTGTGGGCACAATGCTAATCGCTCTTAAATTGGCAAAACTCTTATGTTTTCTGCTAAATGCTGCTTTAGCACTTCTTCTATGGCATATAATGTTCCAGTAGCAGCACTAGCACAGCCATCGCATGCGCCCATATAACGAATGTATATATCGATGAAATCATCACTTGAATCTTTAATATCAAGTATTTCCATATCTCCGCCGTCCATCATTAACATTGGACGAATATGCTCATCTATTGTTTTATCCACTGCTTTTACCTTTTGTGCTATTGTCATATCCTTGAAAGATAGTTGATTATTTGCCATTTGGTTTGCTCTATTTTTCAAGGCTTCTCTATCTATTTCACCTCTAACATCAGCCAGAATATCCACCAAATAATACTCTCGTTTTTCGTGCCCGCCAGGTTTAATGCAAGATTTGCAAAATCCACCAGCTTTAGTATATTGAGTAATTTCTTCAATGCTCTTTAAATCATTAAGCTTTATAATTTCCTTGATAGTTGAGAGACTAACCCTTGCGCATTCACACACAATTATTTCTTCTTCAAAGTCTTCAGCATCTTTACCTAAATAGATTCCAGCAGCTTTCTTTATGACATCATAAGCCATTACCGAGCAGTGCATTTTTTGTCCAGGGACTGCAGGCGTATCAGGATCATCACGCAAGGCATGTTCGACATCTATATTAGTAATTTTGACTGCTTCTTGCACCCTTTTGCCAATACATAGCTCTACCATCATATCGCTACTAGCAATAGCAGTTCCGCAGCCAAAACTCTTGAATTTTGCTTCAATTATTTTATCATTCTTATCCACAAGCCAATATAGTCTTACTGCATCACCACAAGATTCCGCACCATAGTCAGCCACTATTAGCTTTGCATTTTTTTCATCTGCATCTTTTTGCGTAAGCACTCCTAGGTGTGTAGGATTATCCATTCTTTCACTAACTTTATTTGAGTAGGCGTCCCAAAGCGCGCCTCCAATTAAATCATTCTTTGCCATTATCTTTCCTTAATTTTTGATTTTATTATTTCTAAATCATGAAAATCTTGACTTGCTTCAAGATTACTTTGCTTTATTATCTACCTAAAATTAGATATTTCTTAAGATCATATATCTAGCTTGCATATGAGCTAGATATATTGCGTAACCTAGATACAGCTTTGTTAAAAATATCTATTGTATAGTCAATTTCTGCTTGCGTTGTGAAACGACTAAGCGATAGTCTTATTGCTGTGTGTGCTAACTCTTTGTCTGCACCAATAGCAACCATAACAGGATTAGCCTCTAGATCCTCACTAGCGCACGCACTACCAGTAGATGCAGCTATGCCTGCTTTGTTCAAATCCCATAGCATTGCCTCTCCCTCTATGCCTCTTAGACTTATAAGTGTAGTATTTGGCACTCTGTGAATCTTATTGCCAATTACAAATACATCTTTAATCTTAGTTAGAGCATCTTCTAGAGAATCTCGTAGTTTTCTTACTATTGAATTCTCAAAATCTAAGAAATCAACAGATAGCTTCATAGCTTCTCCCATACCAACAATATAGGGGACATTCAAAGTTCCACTACGTCTACCACGCATATGCTCTCCACCATGTAGTAGCGGTGTAAGCTCAATCCCCTCACGAATGTATAGACCGCCAATTCCCTTTGGTCCATGGAATTTGTGCGCGCTAAAACTTAGAAAATCTACTTGTGCCTTTTGCACATCTACTGGGATTTTCCCAATAGCCTGCACTGCGTCAGTGTGGAATAAGATACCTTTTTCTTTGCAAACCTCTCCTATTTCTTCGATTGGGAATATAAGTCCTGTTTCATTATTAGCCCACATAATTGTTACTAAAGCTGTTTCATCTGTAATTGCTTGTGCTACTTGGCTAGCAGTAATTACGCCATCTTGGTTGATTGGCAATCTTGTAATTTTCACTCCTAGGCTTTCTAAAAATGAACAAGTAGCACCAATTGCTGGGTGTTCGACTTCTGTTGTTATTATATGATTTTTGTTTTTATTGTGAATAAGATCAAAATACACACCTTTTAGCACCCAATTATTTGACTCTGTGGCGCAACTTGTGATAATTACATCATCTTTATCATTTGCATTAATGCTTGCATATATCTTCTCTAAAGCATCTTGTATTGCTGGATGTATCTCTGTCCCGTATTTGTGTAGGCTGTTTGGATTGCCAAATTTATCACAGAAGTAAGGTTGCATAAGTTCCTTTACTTGCGGATCCATCATTGTGGTGGCATTGTTATCTAAGTATATCCTTCCTTTCATTGTATTGCTCCTGATTGCATATTGTTATTTTATTCTTAATTAATAGTATTGCTAATTAGTTGAAAATATACCAAAATTTTACACATTTTAATTGATAAGTGAGAATAAAACATTTCAAAACTTTAAATGTGTAAAATAATTACACATTTGATTTTGACTATAATGGACTCTAAAATGCACTAGACTATTTTTGTTATGATTTTAGTCTAGTAGAGATTCTGTATCTCAATTCTTTGGGATTAAAGATTGATTCTATGGTATCAAAGAATGCATTTAGTTTTGATATATCCTTTATTCCTCTTTCACTTTCAAGCCCAGAACAAATATCTATTAGCATTGGATTGAGATTTAAGATATTGATGAGATTTTTCTCATTTATTCCACCAGCTAGCCATAGATTGTTTGTAAATTGTGGGAGATCTTGTGTAATTTGTAAAATCATATTTGTATCTATGGCGACATTTTTTCCTTGACTGCTGTCTATAAGAGTAAAGTATTGTGTTTGCAAAGATTGTTCTGTATTTTTGGCTTGTATATCAAGTAAAGACATAGCCTTTAGGGCATGATAACATGGAAAATAATTTTCTTGGCTATTTATATTCTCTTGCGTAGCATTAGCGTTGCTTGTTTTTTCTTGTGGTTTATTATTCTGATTTGTTATGCTTTGTTTATTACTTGATATCTCGTTCTCATTATATGGCTCATGTAACTGCAAGGCATCTAGGAGTCCTTCTTGCAATAATTTTAAGCCAATTTGTAATGAATCTTTTCTCACTACCCCAATTCTTAGCGGAAACCTCTTAGTATATTCACTATGATTTGCAAGCCCACCTTCATTAATCATTTTATTTGATTTAAGACTAGAATCACAGCCATATGTCAAGTCCCTAGATAATATATAGTTTCTTATTTTTTCATTTGCTTTTTTCACAAAGTCATTATCAACAAATCTAGGGCTTTCTTCGATTAATATAAATCCAATTAAATCTGCCTTATCTAGCGCATTATCAAGAAAATCTAGATTGTTAATGCCGCATATCTTTATAAGCGGGATTTGTGCTTTTATTATTTCATTACTGGCTTGTGGTTTATTTTGTGTGTTTTCTTGTTTTGTGTTACTATAAGATTTAGTATTTGCTCTTTCTTCATTTTTTAGATGGAATCTAAGTAGCAGCTCTTTATAAAATGGCATATAACGGTATTTGCATTTTGATTTTATACTGCCTTGCTTTAGTGCTTGTTGGAAGAGTGTAACGCTTTGGTTTTGTTGGTCTATTTGTTTGCTTTGCTTATTTTGGCTTGTATTCATAACAGATGACACAAGGAAGCTTCCACACAAAATCCCATTAAATCCACTATTAGCAATTATGTAGCATTCATTGGCATTTGTTATACCTGATTCAAATATTACTGGTATATTGCTTGGAATATGTGATCTAAGCTTTAGGGTATTCATTTTGTTGATATTAAAGCTACGCAAATCTCTGCAATTAATTCCAACAATAGCACCTCTTAAATCAAGCTTGGATATAAAGTCCCATTCTGTTTCATTGTGGATTTCAAGTAATGGTGTGAGATTAAATTTTATTATCTCATCATAGATTCCTTTAAATTGTTCAAAATTATTTAGGAATATCCCTGCAATAAGTAGCACCATGTCTGCACCAGCAAGATAGCTAACCTCAATCTCTTCTTTACATAGAATAAAGTCTTTACGCAATATGCAACTATAAGGGATTGCAGATTTTACGTTTTGCAAGTCTTTGATACTACCTTGGAAGTAGTCTTCTTCACATAAAATAGAAATAGCATTTGCACCTTGTCTTATATACTCTTTAGCTAGATTAATTGGATTTGGTATAGAGGAAATCTTGCCATGTGTTGGGCTTGCACGTTTTATCTCTGCAATGATAAAAGTAGATTCTTGGCTTTGCATATTATTTTGATTTTTTGCAAAATCTTGTTTTATATCTTTTGATATGCTTTTTGTCTCTTCTTGTGTATTGTAAGAGTTTAAGTCTAATTTCTGCGACATATTGTTAATTATGTTATTTATTTCTTTTTGGCTTGTTGTATCTGATTGTAATATTGTTGGCTTTACTAATGGTAGCTCTCTTTGTGTTGGAATCTCATACCCTAGATTAAAGCCTAGCGATTTCATTCTTGATAGCTTGGTTTGACATATTTTCTCTAGTATTTTAATATCGCTAAATTGATTTTTGTTTTGTTGCTTAGTATCTTTTGTTAGCATGTTTAACCTTTATGCAAATTTGCTAATTCTATCTTAAAGTCTTTGTTATATCTGTTTCGTTCTTGTTTGATTGTAAATTTTTATGATTAGCAGCAATAACATAAAGGCTTTTTTACAACATATGGATAGTTTTAAGCACTTTGCAATATTATCTGTTGTATTTAATTAAGACTTTATGCTAATGAGTTGTCATGAATGAATGGCTTTATTTTGTGTAAGCTTATAGCGTTCTTTGTTTTAATATCTCCTTAAAGACTTCCACCTCGTCTTGCACCACGATATCGTTAAACCCATCTAGCATAATTCCACATTCATAGCCCTTTGTAACTTCTTTTACATCATCTTTGAATCTTTTTAGGCTTGCTATCTTACCATTCCACACGACAACACCATTTCTTAATACTCTAACGCTCAAATTTCTCTCTACCTTGCCATCTAGCACCATGCAACCTGCAATAGTCCCAATTTTTGCTACTATAAATGTCTCTCTTACGCTTAAGATTCCAACAACTTCCTCTTCTGTTATTGGCGACATTAATCCACTTAATAGAGCCTTCATGTCATCTATTAAGTCATAAATTATTGAGTAGCTCTTTATTGTAATCCCTAAATCTTTGGCAAGATGTTTTATATCACTTGTAGGACGCACATTAAATCCTAAAACGATGCAATTATTACTTGCGTTTGCTAGATTGATGTCGCTTTGGGTTATGCCACCAATACCAAAGCTAATAACATTTATTTCAACCTCTTTATTGTTCAAACTTTCAAGGCTAGCCTTAATTGCTTCAAGACTTCCTTGTGTATCAGCCCTAAGCACTATTGGTACACTCTTTATTTGCCCTTTTGCTACCATAGAGCTTAATTCATCAAATGTAACCTTTGTGCTTCTGCTTAGCTGCTTCTGACGCAAGTAAGCACTTCTTTTATTTGCTATCTCTCTAGCAATAGAATCATTTTCTACAACCTGTAATAATGCTCCAGCTGATGGAACTTCAGATAATCCAGTAATTTGTGCTACACCGCTTGGTTCAAGCTTAGTAATTGACTTGCCCGTATCGTCTCTTAATGTTCTAACTTTTCCATAAGCAGTATCAGCTACAATACATTGTCCAATCTCTAAAACTCCCTGTCTAACTATGATAGTAGCCACAGATCCCTTACCAACTTGCTGGCTACCTTCTAGCACAATAGCTTTTGCCTTTGCCGTTTTACTTGCTTTTAAGTCTAGAATCTCAGCTTGTAAAAGAATAGTTTCAAGTAAAACATCAACACCTTCACCTGTTTTTGCGCTAATTGGAATGAACTCATAATCTCCTCCCCAATCTATAGGCGTAAATCCTAGCTCGGCGCATTCAGATTTTAACTTGTCTAGGTTTGCTCCTTCTTTGTCTATTTTATTCATAGCTATGATAATTTGCACATTGGCTGATTTTGCATGATTTAGAGCCTCAATACTTTGTTGTTTTACGCCATCGTCTGCGGCAATAACAATAATTGCGATGTCTGTTACTTGTGCCCCACGGCTTCTCATTTGTGCAAAAGCCTCGTGTCCGGGAGTATCAATGAAGCTAATCCACTTGTCGTTTTTCTGCACCATATATGCCCCTATGTGCTGTGTGATGCCTCCTGCCTCGCTATTTACTATGCGAGAATTGCGGATATAATCAAGCAGTGATGTTTTACCATGGTCTACATGTCCCATAATAGTAACAACTGGCGGTCTATGTGTTAAATCGGATTCTAAGATCTCATCTTGATCGCTATCTAATGGGGTATTTTGTTGTATTGTTACATCAATATTGTATTCGCCTGCTAGAATCTCAATTGTATCCTTGTCAAGAAAATCATTCTTTAATACTTTCATACCAAGTAAGAATAGCTTTCCTAACACATTTCCTAATTCTAAATTAGCTTTTTCTGCGAATTCATATACTCTTATTTCTTCTGGCAAAACAAGTGATGTTATTACATCATTATTTCGTTTTGCTTTCTGCTCTTTGCTCTTTCTGCTCCTGCCTCTTGATGGTCTTGCAATTGATCCTTCTTTTATCCAAGGGCTATAATGGCTAACTTTGATTTTTTCATCAATCTGATTTTTCTTGTTTTCTTTTTCCTCAAGATTTTCTTGGGGTGATTCATACATATCAATTAGCATAATTTCATCTTGTTCATAATCATAGCCACTAACCCCCATATCTCTTTCCATATTAATGATTTGGTGAGATTGTTGCTTTTGCTGTTTTGCGGCGGTTTTTTCCTTTTTCTTTTTTGTTTTGCCTTTATGTTCTGTATGTTTTAAACTATCTAATATTTGTGCGGCTTCTCTTTCTTTTTTTGGATCATTAGATTCCGGTTTTTTGTTATTTTTCCTAATAACTCTAACTAAATTAATCTTTGGCTTTTTATTTATGCTTGGATCAAATCCCTGTGGCAAATTACCTAGTGTTTGCATATCTTGGCTTGTGGATACAGGAGATGTATTTTTATTGTTTGTCTCGTTTATTTTAGAATCTTCTAAACTTTTTTTCTTGTCTATTTCTTTAGCAGGTTTTATAGATTCTGTCTTTATACCCTCATCATTATTTATAGCCGTTGTCATTTCGTCTTTATTTTCTTGTATAGCTAATTTTATATCCTGCCTTGTTATATCTGTATATGCTTGATTTTCTCTATCTTCTTTATCTAAGTTAGAATTTATCTGATTAGATTTTATATCTTTTATATCTAGTTTGCTTTCGTTATGTTTTCCTTTGCTAATTATATTTGGCTTTCCTGCTTTTTTTGGCTCATTAAAAATCACAGGAGTAACCTCTGTTTGTAATATAGTTCCCTTTATATTGGCAGTTTCATTTGCTCTAGCAGATCTTGCTTGTTTGAGCTCTTGTTGTGCATTAGATGCTTCATCATCTTTGATCTGGCTTACATCTATCTTAGATTCTAAATTATCAGTTTTGCTTATTACATTAATTGCATTCTGTGATGTGTCTTTTTCTTTGGTAGGTTCTTGTGTTGGAATCTTTTCTTTGCTATATGCTTTCTTAGGAGATTTTGGTTTGGATTTACTAGGCTTTTTATATCCATCTGGCAGCTTGCCAGTCGTTATATATTGATAGAGAATATTAGATTCTTCTTCTGTGAGATTTGTAGAAACACTTTTTACGCTTATTCCAATCTCTTTTGCTTTTTCTAGCACATCTTTTTCTCTTGTGATTGCTGCCTCTAATGCTATTTCTTTGATACTTGCCATATTTGTGTTATCTCCTTAAGTTGTTCCTTGATGTCTTCATTATGTTTGATATATTTTTTTATATGGTTAACTGTTTTTGGCTTAATAAGACATTCATTGCATATATAAAAACTCCTTCCAATTCCATTATATGGTGAAAGTTTAGTTTCTCCTGCCTTAAATCGTATAAGTTTACTTTGTAAAAATCTATTTTTACATGTTATACACATTCTTATACTTTTTGCAGAATAGAATCTAACTATAACACTTTTTTCTTTTTTCAATACACTCTATCCTTTTTCAAGCTTTATTCCATCATTATCAAAATCTACCCCTATTGTTCTAAATCTCGGAAAATTTTTCCTTAGTTTGCGTTCTAATTTTTTAGCTTCATCTGCATAGCAAAGACTAAATATTGATGATCCGCTACCTGATAGAGAGCTCATTAATGCCCCATTTTCTAGAGCAAATTTCTTAATATTAAAAAGAATTGGGAAAGTCTCCATGCGCTGGGATTCGTGTAGTCTATCTTTGGAGCTCTCTTTTAATAATTCCCATTTATTTAACGAAAATGCTAGGCTTAATACACATGAACGAGATAGATTATATACGCAGTCCTTTATAGAATACTGTTTTGCTAGTATGCTGCGAGATTTCTTGGTTGCCATAGGGTGATTTGGTATTACTATTATTGCCTTTATACTGTTTGGGATTCTATGCCTAATAGACATTACTTGATTTTTGCCATTGTCATCATTGTATATTAAGCTTGCATTAAATCCACCCATAACAGCAGGGGTAATATTATCTGGGTGTTTCTCATATTGCAAGGCAAGATTTAGTATTTCTTGTTTATTTGGAATAAAATCTGCCATTTTATAAGCAGAGAAAATAGCTCCAACAATGATCGCACTCGAAGATCCAAGTCCTCTTGAGATTGGTATCTTATTGTGAAATGTAAAATGAAATTTAGAATCTCCCCCAAGACTAGTATAGACTTTGGTAAAAATTTTAACAAACATATTATTTTCAGCAAATTTTATAATACGCTCACCCTCACCACAGATTTTTATTTTTTGCTCGCTTGATTCTGTAATGCTAAAGTGATTTCTAAAATTAAGAGACAAACCTAAACAATCAAATCCAGAGCCTAGATTCGCACTTGTTGCTGGCACAGAAAAATGCAAGTTTATCTCCTAGTCAAGAAATATTATCAAATTGTTATTATAGCAAATATCGCGCTATGTCGTTAAGTTTCGCTATAAATATAATAATGAACAAGAAACAAATAGCCCAATATTAAAAACACAACAAAATGCGACTAGAGCTATGAATCCAATAGTCTTTGCCCACCATACATCAGAGCCTAAAATTCTGGTTGATAGATTAACTTTATTATATCTTTTTTTGCGTTTTTTTGGCTTATTTGAGATAATACTTATTATATATAAAATAAGAATGATTACACAACTTGCAAAACTTAGAATTATTTGAGAATTTATAGATATGCTAAGTGCCTTAGTATCTACATTATCCATTGCTAACAATAGCAAAGTAACCAAGCAAGAAATAATCCATGCAATAAGCAATCTAAAGCTAAATATCATGTATCTTGAGAAAACATATATTAATAGACATATACAACAAAATAACGCTACTATTATAGTATACATAAAGGGAGCGGATTGTAGCATTATGGAAATTTTAGAAATGCTAACTGTGCTTAGAATGGAATATAATATGCTCATCGCTACCTTTCCATTAAGATATAATGCTAACTGCATTCAATTTTGTTTATGCCTATATCTTGCGTTATACATGCAATCACATCGCAAAACCACTGCTTAAAAGATGTCTTCATTATATAATATGATTCCGTATTGCCTACAAATAAGTTTGCTTGTAGCATACAAAAGCATAAATGTAATATACTTCCCTCAACAAGTATTACTCCCTTGCGCATATTGTTATTTGCAATAAGGTTTTGTAATGATGATTCTATGCCATCAATGATTTCATATAAATCTCTTATATTTCTTACTTCCCTATCAAGAAAAATATAAATTTGTTTGACTAATGTATTGATTGGTTTTAGAATTTCATGTTTATCTAAGTTAAGTGCAAATGGCGAAAAGTTGTTTTTTAATTTGCTTATCGCTCTTTTTTTATCAATTTCTTGTAAGAAAAATTCATCTTCATTTAAGCTTAAAGCCCCTGATATTTTTGCTCCGTATCCTATATTAATAGTCATATTTGGCTTATATAGCTTAATGCTAGATTCTATATTTTTTATACTTAGATAAAATAAATCATTGCTATACACTTCTAAGCTTTTGTTTGATTCCACCTTGAAGCAATCATGTGGAATCTCATTTGCCTCATTTCCATAAAAACTATTTTTTGCATGTTTGCTATAGCCTCTAATGTATCCGCAATCAATGCCGCACAGTATCACATCGCTACCAATTAATGTTGCTAGAGCAACTCCAGCATTGCCTACAAATGGCGCACCAAAATCAAGAACAAATGCCCCAGAATCCAAATACGCGCTAGCACTGCCTGCACGCATGAAAGCAAAGCTCTCCTTAGCTAGATTCACAGCTTTGCAATCTGTCATTTGTCCAAATATTAGCGGTATGTCTTCTAGGTTTGCTTCTTTCAATACATCTGATAGATAAGATACTCTCTCTATTTCTATTTGAAAATCTGGTTTAATGCCATGATGTCTTAGCACCTTTAGGGCTGTGCCACAACTAAAAATAATCATTCTATTTTTATATACTTTTATAAAGTCTATGCATAAATCAAGGCTCGCACCATTTCCAACTACACAAATTGGAGCATTTACACGTTTGGCATTATTATTTAATATGTTGCATGATTTTAGATTCTCCAAAGCATTGCTAAAGCCTATTTTTTCATCTTCAAATGTCCCCCAACCACGTAAAGCAACCTTTGTTTCTTTATCTATTGTCTCTTTTAATTTTTGTGTGTTGCTGCTTGTATATTGCTTTAATTCAAGTTTTATAGAATTATTTGTAAGTCTCTTAGAGTGTAAAAAGGTCGATACTATTGGGATAGAAAAATCTTTGACAAAAATTAAACAAGAATTCGCTCCAACTTTACTAAATAATAGCTCATAATCTAAAAAATAAAGCGATATTCTAAATAAGTCGATATGTTCTTCATATATAATTATTGAGTGGAAATAAAAGCCTTGTAAAAGCAAATCATGTAAAAATAATCCTCCCATTAAGCCATATATTGTTGTTTGTGGCAGAAATTTGGAATCAGAAAATGATTTGTTTATATTATTGCTTGCTAATTTGTTTATATGTCCTGCTAAATCCTCTTTAGACATAATATCTTGCGGATTTATTTGATTGTTGCTAGATTGCATTAGTAGATTTTGTATAGCATCTAGTGATATTTTTAGAATCTGGTTGCCATATTTTCCTGTTATATGAAACATATCTTCATCAAAAAAGGCTGTTTTCATACATAACGGGAAGTTGCATTTAATATGCCATTTGGGATTTTGCATTGGATTCTTGGCTAAATCTGCATGGGCATCTAGCATAGCAGATATTGATTTTTCTCTTGTATTCTTGCCTATTGATTGTATATTCTTTGTATTTTCTATTAGTGGATACTGAAGGTTTTGGCTAGGTAGATGTATGATATTATATCCTAATGAATCTATATGTAGATTATATACCAATGGTGCTTTTTCTAGGGCTTTGAATATCTTTGCATTGTATTGTTGAAAGAACTTCATATTATTATGATAGTTGATTTGGATTTGCTCCTTAGTATATCTAGTATATATGGTTTCTTGATTATTTTGACTAGAGTAATGCACAATGCCCTCTTAGTGTTGTTATTTTATCGCAAATAAAAATTGTAACATAATAATATATGTGTTTTTGATTGTTTTATGGGGGTTTATGCTTGAGGTATTTTAGTGGATTTGGTTTATGTAATGAATCTTATATTTTTATTCCTATAATAAAGAGCTTTGGCTTTAGATTAGGTGAGTTTGATATTGTGGGGTTTGATTATGGTGCGCAAATAGCATTAGAATATGCCAGTAATCTTATTGATAATAATAGAAGAATAGGGAAGCTGCTATTAATATCGCCTTGTATTTATTTTCATAATTTAGGCTTTAATCAAATATTAAATATGAGAGTATCTCAAAGTAATTTGTGTTTTGATTCTAAAATAAATGATGTAATGTCTTATATAGATAGTAAAGCGATTTATGATATTGCTAATAATGAATCGAATCTATGTAAAACCACCTCAAATCAAATTATCACTCATGTTTGTTCGAATTTAGAAACCCCTCATATAGAATCTTGTCTAGCTAGTTTTAGGCATAATCCAGTTGAATATATGAGTATTATTTATAAGCATTATGGACTTTTTGCTAATGATGATTTGCTTAACTATAAGAGGTTTGAGGCATTTTTTGTTATGCCAAATATTAGCGATTTAGAGAATTTGTTAAGCTATAAATGGACTAAAATAGAAAAAGTTGCTCAAAAAGTAAAATCGATAGTGGTTTTTTGTGGAAAAAACGATAGAATCATCAATGCAAATTTTATTTCGAGTTTTTTTTCTCATTTTGGTTATTGTTTTTTGCTAGATTCTTGTAGTCATGCGCTAAGGCGATGCTAATTTGAGTTATTAATAATAAAAGCTTATATTCTCTAACGAGGCTTTAGGAATGAAAAAGAGAGCATTCTCTGGCATACAACCAACAGGAAAGTTACATTTAGGAAACTATCTTGGTGCAATTAGAAATTGGGTAAATAATCAAGAGCAATATGAGAATATTTACTGTGTTGTTAATTCACACGCAATCACAGTATATCAAGAACCAAAAGAGTTGCAACAAAGAACAATTGAGTTATTTGCTATGCTTATTGCTTGTGGATTGGATTTTAAGTATTCCAAACTATTTGTACAAAGTAGAATTGATTATCATGGTGCTCTTGCATGGATTTTAGATTGCAATATTGCCATCGGGGATATGAATCGTATGACGCAGTTTAAAGATAAGTCGCAAAAGAATCCTAAAAATATCAATGTTGGTTTATTTAATTATCCTGCTTTAATGGCAGCAGATATATTGCTATATCAAAGTGATGTTGTGCCAATAGGCGATGATCAAAAACAACATTTAGAGCTTACACGTGATGTTGCAATGCGATTTAATGAGAGATATGGAGAATGTTTTATAGTCCCAGAGCCAATCATTCCACAAGTTGGAGCAAGAATTATGTCGCTTGATAATCCAGAATCAAAAATGAGTAAATCAAGCAGTTCTGATAATGGAATCATATATATGTTGGATTCAAAGGATTCTATTGTAAAAAAGGTTAAACGCGCAACTACAGATAGTCTTAGCGATATTTGCTTTGATTCTAATCGAGCTGGGCTTTATAATCTCTTATGTATTTATGAATGCTTGACAGATAAGTCAAGAAATGAAATTGAGAAGAGTTTTAAAAATTATGCAGAATTAAAAATTGCATTGGCTGAAGAAATATTTAGTAAGCTAGAGCCAATTCAGCATAAATATTATGAGCTTACTAAGGATCCAAATCACATTTGGCAGCTTTTGGTGCAGCATGAAGAATATATTAAGGATATTGCAAGTGCTACATACCACAAGGCTAAGTCTTTAGTTGGCTTAATTTAATCTTTAATTTAGGAGTTATATATGGACGATATTGTTAAGGAAGATATTTCTACGATTATAGGGCAGATTCAGGATTATTTAGATGAGCTTGAAAGTCATTTTGAGAAGTTAGAGTCTAAAAGTGCAAAGAATTCCGAGACCATTCGTAATATGATTGAGGAAATGAGATTGAATCTTGAAACATTGCAGGATTTCCAAGATAACTAGAATTATTTTGTAATGATTGAAATGTGTATATTTGCATATACAAAACTTTAAGGTAATATATGCAGCTTCAAAGCATTAAGGTTTTATTCGTAGGGTATATAGCAATGATATTGCTAGGCACGTTTTTATTGACTTTGCCGCCTATGTTTTCTAGTCATGTAGGTTTTTTAGATGCTTTTTTTACTAGTGTGTCAGCAATTACCTGCACGGGATTAATCATTAAAGATACTTCGCTTGATTTTACATTGTATGGGCAGATAGTTATACTTGTGCTTATACAACTGGGCGGATTTGGCTATATGACCATAGTAGGAATTCTCTACATAGTCATTAAGAAGAAATTAAGCACATCAGAAAAAAACGTTATAAATGTTGTTGAGAATCTCAATAATAATTCGCTAAGTGGCATAGAAAAAGCAGTGCTTAATGCTCTTTTCTTTGTGCTTCTTGTTGAGTTTGTTGGTGCGCTTATCTTATCTCTATACTTTTGCTGGAAGCTAAACGATATAAAAATGGGTATTTGGGCTGGTATATTCCATTCTATTGCAGCTTTTAATAATTCTGGATTTACAATATTTAATAATAGTCTAATTGATTATCAAGCAGATATTTTTGTTAATATTGTAGTTGCTTTACTTGTTATTATTGGTGGCATTGGATATGTTTCTACGCTTGAGATTTCAAGATTCTTTTATTCACAGCTTAATCATAAAGTTTTTCGCAGAGATGCTTTTGTCGCTAGGCTAAGCCTTAATTCGCGAGTTGTAATAGTAGTAAATACTTTGCTTGTAATATTTGGTATGCTTAATATACTTATCTTTGAGTGGAATAATCCAAAAACTCTTGCAAATATTCCGTTTTGGGAAAAAATTATTAACTCATTTTTTACATCTATTTGCTACCGCACTGCTGGCTATAATATATTTGATATGAGTGGGTTTAATGATAGCACTATGTTTTTCTCTGTATTTTTTATGATGATTGGCGGTAGTCCAGGTGGCACAGCTTCCGGGATTAAGGTAACTACATTTGCTGTTTTAATTGCGCTATCTGTTGCGATTATCAAGAATAGAAAAGAAACCATTCTTTTTAATCGCACCATTTCTCAAGAGATAGTATCAAAAGCCTTTAGTGTATTTGCGATTGCAGCCATATATCTTTTGGTGGCTACATTTTTGCTTTCAATATTTGAGCCAGACATTCGTTTCTTGCCTTTATTTTTTGAAACGTCTTCAGCATTTGCTACAGTTGGAATGTCTATGGGAGATGGTGGCGTTCTTAGTCTTTGCTCCAAGTTTGATACAATCGGATTATGTATTATTATGGTTTTGATGTTATCAGGTAAAATTGGAGTTTTAAGCTTTACTCTTATATTTGTGGGTGGAGCAAAGCATAGGCATATACAATATCCACAAGAGAAGGTATTGATATAGAACATTGATATTATTTATTAAGGAGATTGCCATATGGCAAAGAGTTATGCTGTATTGGGGTTAGGTAGATTTGGCTATAACGTAGCATTAGGGCTTGTTGAAAATGGTGAAAATGTTATTATATGTGATAATAAAGAATCTAGCTTTATTAGTTTACGTGATAAGGCAGAGCAAATTTATGTATTAGATTGCACAGATAAGATGGCGTTAAAAGAAGCTGGTGTAAGCGATCTAGATATAGTAATAGTAAGCATTGGGGAGCATATTGAGGCTAGTATTTTAACTGTTATGGCATTGCAAGAGCTCAATAATAAAAAAATAGTTGCTAAGGCTATTTCTCATACGCATGGCAAGATTTTGGAAAAATTGGGTGTAGACGAGGTTATTTATGCCGAAAGACAGGCAGCTAAAAGACTATTGAGTGAAATTACTGAATTTCATATCGAGGATATTGAGCTAAGCGCGAATATGAGGGCATGCAAGGCTGTTGTAGTGAGGTATTTTGTAAAAAGAAGTGTAGGTACAATTAGAGAGGAAGATAATGTTAAAATAGTTGCAGTTCGTAGAAATGATAAGTGGGATATAGATATAGGATCAGATTTTATTTTACAACGAGGCGATGTTGTACTTTTTTTAGGTTCCAAAGCCGATGTAGATAAACTTATGAAGACCATTGAAGCCTGATTTGATAATGTAATTATGTCTATTAAGGAATGACTACATAAATGCTAATGCTTAGGAGAATTTAAATGATTGCTGAAATGATTAAAAGTGATGATAATGCAAAGACTTTAGTAATGCAACATGACACTCATAGCAACACTCCTATTTTATATTTAGTATTGCCTGCTTTTAACGAAGAGGAAGTTATAGAAAAAACTTTAGACGTATTATCAAATAAACTTTGTGCATTGATTGCTGAAGGTATCATCGCTATTCAGAGCTCTATTGTAATCATTGATGATGGAAGTAGGGATAGAACTTGGGATATTATTAAGAATAAAGCTAAAATCAATGCGCAACCTCTTCAATCAATTAACAATTATGATATTCAATTAAACAATAGTTCTATAAATTCTACCAAGATAAATATTCAATCACCACATATAGTCGCTCTCAAGCTTTCCCGTAATTTTGGGCATCAAAATGCTCTTTTAGCTGGTTTGCACTATGCTACTAATAAATGTGATTGCTCAATTAGTATGGATTGCGATTTACAACAAGATGAAGAAAAAATATTTGAATTTATAGAGAAATTTAATCACGGCAGTGATATTGTGATGGGCGTTAGAAATGATAGGCAAGGAGATTCTGGATTCAAAAAGTATAGTGCGCTTGGGTTTTACTGGTTAATGCAATCATTAGGCGTAAAAATCGTAAGAAATCATGCTGATTTTAGATTGCTAAGCAATAAGGCATTGCAACATTTAGCAAGTTATACAGAGTTTCATTTTTTCTTGCGTGCTCTAGTGCTTGATATGGGATTTAAACAAGATGTTGTGTATTTTGATGTCAAACCTCGTTTTGCAGGAAGTTCTAAATATTCATTATCAAAGATGCTTGCATTTGCATGGAATGGTATTACTAGTTTTTCTATTAAGCCCTTGCGTATAGTTAGCACGCTTGGAGCTATGATATTCTTGTTATCAATATTTTTTGGTTTGTATGCATTATATGTTAAATTCTTTACCAATAATGCTGTATATGGATGGGCATCCACTTTGATTCTACTTTGCTTTTTTAGCGGATTGCAGTTGTTGAGTTTGGGAATTATTGGAGAATATATTGGAAAGATGTATCAAGAAGTTAAAGCTAGACCAAAGTATTGTATAGATGAAATCTTAGATTCTAAAAGGATTGAATAAATGCTAATATGTTTTTACTTGCCATATAAATTCAAGATTTCATATTGCAAAGTTTAGAATATCGAGCCATTATTATTGAGAGTTATAACTTAAGCAATCTACACTATCGTATTAAGCAAACTTTGTGTTAAATAGTGTAAGTGTCCGATGCTAATTTTTGTAAGGATAAATATATATTTTATATTATTCTTCATATTTGGTTTTGATTGTGCCTAGCGCATAATTTCATATATTATGAATACATAAATCTATTAATAAAAGAGCAAGGAAAAAGATTCTATTCTTGCTGTTATGTCTTACCTGATATTAGTCATTTTGTCATTCTGAACCTGCTTTAGCAGGTGAAGAATCTCTATTGATTAGATGTTTCACATTTTGCAATGCTCAACATGACAAGAGGGTGGTAGCCATTCTTAAGGCTTTATCCACAGAATCTTTAACTCGCTCTTTAAATTTTTCACTTTCGCTTTGTTCAAGTTCAGTATATAAAGTAGTGGTTCAATATAATAATGTGGCGGGCAGCTCAATAGGTAAAGTAATTACTACTAAATAACAAGAGTTTAGCAACTAAACAACAAAAATGTATCTTAAATAACAAGGAATTTGATAAATACGACTTTCTTCACATTGATACAAAGCATTTTACGCAAAGAACAAAGATTAAGATTTTGGTTAGCTTTGAGAATCTATAATCCTTGCAAATGTCAATATACTATATTACTTGATGATACAATTTACCTAGACTTAATATATTAGGCTTATTATTTAAAAGACAAGCAAATTATTGCTTTTTATATTTGTAGAGATAAAGAATTTAGCCCATTTATAAAAAAGCACTTTTGGAGAGAAAAGATATTTTGTAGCAATGGATTCTTTGTTTGTAATCATAAACAAGCAAATCGGCAAACAAATCATAAAAACAATTAAACTTACAATAGGAAATCCAGGATAATTACTTGCTATGCCTTTATTTAGCCTAACTGCTAAAGTAACTAGGCTAAATGCTTGGGAGGGGAAATATATTTTTTAATTCTCATTTCTAAATTAATTCTACTTTAATATTAAAATACGAGCTAAATATAAGCTTACTAGACTAGATTGCCTTATTAATCTCTAATACTACAAAAAAAGGATAGGGATGATAGATTCCATTATTTCTTATAGTGTCAAGAATAGAATTATTGTTGTGCTTATGGTTATAGTGCTTACAGGGATTTCTTTATTTTCTATCCAAAAGCTTAGGCTTGATGCTTTGCCAGATTTGAGCCCACCGCAAGTTGTTATTGAGATTAATTTCCCTAGTCAAGGACCAAAGATTATTCAAGATCAAGTAACCTATCCTCTAGTTAGCGAGCTTATGGCGATTTCTGGTGTAGAAACAGTGCGTGGAATTTCTGGTTATGAAAGTGGGCTTATTTATGTGATTTTCAAAGATAAGACGGATTTATATTGGGCTAGAAGCAGGATATTAGAGCAGCTAAATCAAGTTCAAAATATTCCTTCAAATGTAAAAATTACATTGGGCAGTGATTCTACAAGTGTGGGATGGGCATATCAATATGTACTTAATTCTACAAGTAAAAATCTAGCAGAATTAAAGAGCTTACAGGATTTTTACTATAAATATGCTTTGCTTGGTATTGATGGGGTAAGTGAAGTGGCTAGCATAGGCGGATTTCTGCAAAACTATGAAGTTAGAATCGATAATTCCAAGCTACTGCGTTATGATTTAAGCTTGAAAGAAATAGTAGATTCTATATCTCGTGCAAATAATGATAGCGGTGGAGGCGTAATTATAGAGGGCGGATTTGAGAAGATTATTCGAGCAAATGGTTATATAAAGAATGAAGAGGATTTAGAAAAAACATTAGTCAAAATGCAAGGCAATATTCCAATTACATTAGGAGATGTAGCAGATGTTGTCCTTGTTCCAAAGCCTAGGAGAGGTGTAGCAGATGTAAATGGCAATAGAGAGGTTGTAGGCGGTATTGTCATGGTGAAATATAATGGTAATACATATGATACGCTCAATAAAATCAAAGAAAAAATCGCATCGCTAAATGCCAATAATCCAGAAGTGCAAATAGAATCAGTTTATGATAGGAGCGAGCTTATACAAAAGGCAATCCTTAGCCTAATCTCTACACTAATTGAAGAAAGCATTATTGTTTTAATTGTAAGTTTAATATTTTTGTTACATTTAAGAAGTGCGTTAGTAGTGGTTATCACATTGCCATTGTGTGTGCTTTTCAGTGCACTATTAATGTGGATATTTAATATTGAATCTACCATCATGAGCTTAGGTGGTATTGCTATTGCTATTGGTGCTATGGTTGATGCTGCTATTGTAATGATTGAAAATGCACATAAGAATCTATGCCTATCAAACCAGAAAAATGGCAATTCTACATTGCCTAATGTATCTGTGCTTGATAATATTAGGCGACAAGATATTATTATTCAGAGTGCAAAACAAGTAGGCTCTCCTATATTCTTTGCCCTTATGATTGTTGTTGTTTCATTTTTACCTATATTTGCCTTAAATGGACAAGAGGAAAGACTTTTTGCACCACTAGCATATACAAAAACATTTGCTATGTTGATTGGGGCTGTGCTTTCTATTACTGTTGTGCCGTTATTAATGCTTGTATTTATAAGAGGTAAGATAATAAGTGAGGAAAATAATCCAATTAATAGATTTTGCATTTGGGCATATAGTAAGTTTTTGCTTATTTCTTTGCGCTTAAAATGGCTATTTCTTGGAGTCTGCATTCTTATGTTGGGGTTGGGATATTTTGTATATAAAAATATGAATTGGGAATTCATGCCCCAAATCAATGAGGGTGTAATCATGTATATGCCTGTTAGCAATGTTGCTCCAAGCATTGATACTAGCCTTGCATATCTGCAAAAGGTCGATTCTATCATTAAAAGTTTTGATGAGGTGGAAATGGTCTTTGGTAAGGCAGGTAGAGCAAATACTACAAGCGATCCAGCACCCTTATCTATGTTAGAGGTGTATATTCATCTAAAGCCGGAGTTTAGGTTTGATTCTAAGAAGTGGGCATTATTGCGTGATAAATTAGAATCAAAGCTAAAGATAGCGGGCATTACAAACTCATGGACATATCCAATTCGTGGACGCACGGATATGTTGCTTACAGGTATTCGCACACCGCTTGGCATCAAAATCTATGGCAGTGATACACAAATACTGCAACAATTATCTATTGATATGGAATCAAAATTAAAGTCTATGAATGAGAGCCTTTCGGTCTTTGCAGAAAGAGCAAATAGTGGATATTATATTGATATTGATATAAATGATTCTAAATTAGCACGTTATGGAGTAAGCAAAGATTCTATATTTTCTACCATTAATCTAGCATTAGGAGGTGTTGAAATTACCAAGAAGATTAATGGTATAGAAAACTATCCTATTTCATTGCGATTGCAAGACATACAGCGCAATGACATAGAATCCATTAAAGAGCTTTATATTAAAACAGCTCTAGGATTTAGACCCTTAAGAGAGTTGGCAAATATTTCTTATGCTAGTGCGCCTATGGAATTGAAGAGTGAAAAGGGATTAAGTGTGAATTTCATATATATTACACCAAAGGAGGGAGTAAGTGCTAAAGCCTACAAGCAAAAGGCTATACGAATCTTACAAGATGTTACACTTCCTAATGGTTATTATTATGAATTTAGCGGAGAGAGTGAGTATATAGAAAAAGCACTTGGGACATTGAAATATATTATTCCATTAAGTCTTTTTGTCATTTTTGTCCTGATATTTTTTGCTCTAAAAAATTGGGGCTATACTTTGCTTTGTTTTTTCTCCCTTCCCTTTGCTATCCTTGGAGGATTATTAGCAATTGATTACTTAGGATTTAATCTAAGTATTGCCGGCGTTGTTGGGCTTTTAGCATTGCTTGGTGTTGCAAGTGAGACAAGCATTGTTATGTTGCTATATCTTGAGCAAAGCTTTAATGATGCAAAAGATAAATTTTTTGTTAGTGAGGTTAATTCTAGCAGCAATAATCAACCTCTTGATTCTGCAAAATTTAGAACTCTTCGCTCAAATTGGCTAGAAATATTGCAAGAGTGTGTTTTGAGTGGTGCAGCAAAACGAGTTAGACCAAAGCTTATGACAGCATTAAGCATTATTGCGTCATTATCTCCTATTATGTTCTCCCATGGTGTGGGAAGCGAGATTATGCGCGCTATTGCTGCCCCTATGCTAGGTGGTATGATAACTAGCACTTTGCTTACGCTTTTTATCATTCCTATATGTTTCTACTTGATTAAAAGGAAAGAGCTTAGTTGATTGTAGATTTAGATTCTATCTATTTGGCTTCATAGTATATGTATTTGAATTTTAGTAGAGTTGATTAAAAAATAATAATAGAATAATGAATAATTAAGAATAATTAATTTAAATCATTTCTCAAGTGAGAAAATAACTCTAGCTGGAGCATTCTTCTTTCCTACAACATCTGCGTAGTTTCCATCTCCTGTTAATATAATCTCATCACCTCTTAGTGTATTTGGCTTGCCAATTTCTTGCACAAAGGCATCATCATAGAATCTATACTCATCTTTAATCACATTATAAATTAACCTCTTGCTTTTACCCCTTAGCTCGCGGTTATCATCAGTGATCAATGTAAATTTCACATTCCCTTTTGCTTCATATGATATTGGCTTTCTTTCCTTATCAGTATATACGATGACTGTATCGGCATTTAAGGTATCTCTACCTTTTGTTATCTTTACATTGCCTGTAATTGTTGTGGTATTGCCGACGCTCTTGAATTGCTGGGCTACTATATCAATAGTATCTTTTTTACTGTTGGCATGGCAAATTTCAAGAAACAATATTATAAAAAGGATTCTATATATCATCATTAACCCTTATTCTTGTTATTAGTTACTTTTATGATTGAAGTTTAGGATTTGGGAATGTATATCCTTAGCTATGATTGTATCAGTTTTTTTATCATAAAGTATATCCTTGCCATTTGTTATTCCTTGTGTGTTTGTGATTCTAAAATTTCCGCTTCCAGTGAATATTTGAGTATCAACATTATAAACACCAGCTTCTGAAAAAAAATTAATATTATGGAAATTGTTATATTCTACACCTAGCGGAAAGTCGTAGGTATCTCCTTGATGAATAGCTTCTGTTCCTCTTAGTATTTCAATAGACTTAGCAGAATCTTCTGTTAGTCGTTTAATCTCAAAGTCATTATATATTTCTTTGTTTTCATATCTGTTGGCAACTTCGCCGCTTACCTCAGTACTCATATATTCTTTGCCTATTTCGTATAGCTTCCAATTATGGAACTCCAACAACGATATATTTTCTTGTTTATTGTTATATTGATTTACAGAAATATCAAAAATAAAAAATGAAGTAAATGTTAGTGCGATCAAGCATACAAAAAATATTACAATAGGATTTAATTGTTTCCATATATTTCGTAATGTTTGCATATCAAGCCTTAGCCATTTGTTTATGTTTAGTAGAAATTGTATAACAATTTGTTTATAAATCTCTATATTTTGATATACTTTTAAGCTTTTTGTATAATTTAAGATTACTCTATATTGTCAAGGTATGCTATGCCTAGTCCAAAACGCACTATAAAATCCATGAATGCTCTTTTTATAGGCATGTCATTCTTATTTATTGGCAACTCATTGATTGTAAGCTCCGTTGGGGTTATCTTAAAGAGTTCGGGCATGAGTGAAATAGCTATTGGAGCTATTAGTTCATGTTTCTTTATTGGTGCGTTAGTTGCAACAATTGCTGGGCATAGGATTATCTCGCGTGTAGGACATATACGCTCTTTTGGTATATTTGCGGCACTTTTTGCTATTGCCAGCTTATTGCATAGTCTTTTTGATGAGCTTTATTTATGGGCTATTTTTAGATTATTGCTCGGATTTTGTTACTACGGTGTATTAATGGTTATAGAATCTTGGCTTAACGAGAAAGCAAAAAACTCTGTAAGATCTAGGGTGCTAGGCTTTTATGAAGTAGTTTATTATATAGCTTCAGGGTTTGGGGTGTTAATTATTGCTCTAAATTTAGAGACACATTCTGTATTTATAATCGGCGCATGCCTTATTATGTTTTCTACTTTACCATTATATTTGATACGGATAAAAGAGCCTCTACTTCCAGAAAAAACCCCAATATCTTTACCTAAGATCTTAGATATAGCTCCTTTAGCCCTTGTTACAAGCTTTATAGCCGGTATGCTTGTGAATGGATTTTTCTCTATGGCAAGCGTATTTATATTGTTACAAGGTTTTGATGCTAGGACTGTATCCTACTTTATTGCATCGGCTATGTTTGGTGGTTTCATAGCACAAACTAGCATAGGTTTTGTATCTGATAGGCTTGGTAGGAAATTTGCTATTATGCTCTGCGCGGGGCTTGGTTTTTGCGTTATGTTGTTATTTGCTCTACTAAATTTATCATTTATATTTCAATGTATTTTGGCTGTATTCTTAGGTGGTGGAATATTCTGCCTTTATGCCCTAGCACTTGCTAGGGCAAATGATATGCTAACTGATAAGAATAAGGCTGTTGAGCTAGGTCGTGCTGTGTTATTTTGTTATTCTCTAGGCTCTTTGTTTGCGCCTCTACTTTTGGGTGTGTTAATGCAATATCTTGGATTTCATGGATTTATTTGGTTTTACTTATTGGCACTTGCATTTTGCTTTATATTCGCTATTAATAAGCCAAATATCTTAAAGCCTAAGAAATACAAAAGTAATCCGGGTAATATGGTAATGCTTGATGAATAAACTTCTAGTATTCTTTTTGCTTTTCCATTATATGAAGTTTTAGATTTTTTATACTTTTTATCCCCATTTTATAATGAGATTAGGAATCTTTTCAATGATTATGCATGTATTATTTTGTTCCAAATATTTCCTTGTAAAAAAATATAATTAGCCCTATTATGATAATTGAAAGCCCTAGGATTTTTTGCCATGATATATGCTTTATTTCTAAACCAAATGCCCCTATATTATCAAGTATTAAACCCATGATTAGCTGTCCTATAAGAACGATTATAAACATATTGATAAGTCCTATTTTTGGTGCCACTAGCGTTGTTCCAAAAACAAAAAATGCTCCCAAGATTCCACCTAAGAATTTCCACCAGCTTTGATTTGATAAGTTTTTTATACTATTTAGATTTAGATCTCCGTTTATACTAGCAACTAATATTAAGCAAATGCTACCTACCACAAATGAAACAGTGGCTGCCATAATGAAAGAATTTTCTATGCTTTTAGCTAAAGAAGCATTAATTGGTGCTTGGATAGCAATAGTAAGCCCTATGGTGAAAGCCATTATATAGTAAAACAATAACTCCCCCTTTTTAAGTAAATTGCCTATATGGTCATTAGTTTAACTATGTTATAGAATCTAATCTATTTTCATAGTCAATCTAAAAATTCTCTGATTTTATAATATCACTTTGAGTTTTAAATGGCGGAAGATTCTCAACATATACGCTTTGGCTAGGAAAGGCAAAGCTTAAGCCACATTTATCAACAATGTCCATAATCTTAAATATAATATCTTCTCTAACCTTAACAAACTCCATTTTGCTAGTGCTTTTTGTAAAACAATCTATGGCAATATTAATTGAGCTATCTGCTAGCTCATCTACATTTACATACAGGGAATTTTTATAGCCTAGATAATCATCTATAGATATTATGTCCTTGCGCAACGACAACATTTTATAATTGTCATTATATAGAATCTCAGATGTATCGTTAGACTGTGCTATACCCTCATGATTTTTTAACATTGTTGTGATTTGTTCTACACAGAGTCTTAGTTTGTCTGGTGTGGCATCATAAGTAACGCCTACTACCATTTTCATTCTACGACCTTCTTTACGTCTATTCCAATTTGTTATCGCCTTATTTGCAATTTCAGAATTTGGCACAAATAGCAAGGCATTATCAAATGTTCTTATAGTTGTGCGTCTTAATCCAACCTCAACTACATTCCCCTCCACGCCTCCAGCCTGAATCCAATCCCCTTGTGAAAATGAGTTATCCAAAAGAAGCATGACAGAAGCAAAGAAATTAGACAACATATCTTTTATAGCTAATGCTACGGCAAGCCCTCCTAACCCTAGCGATGCGATAATAGCGGATACATTAAATCCAAGCCTTTTTAGAATTATTAGTAAGGCTATGATGCATACAACTGTATATAACACCTTTAAGATAAGATTGATTATTTCTTTTCTAAAACCATCTGTGGATTTTTGTGCTATAGTGCTAATTATAGCTGCCCCATAGCTTTTAATTATAGCGATAAATAGCCATGCTATATTGATAATATAAAATATAACAAACCAATTAGCAATGCTCTCTGGTTCTAGTTGTGGATAATATAGAATCCCAATTGAAACATTAATGCTCCAAGCAAGTAAGAATAGGGATATAGGCTTTATAATTCCCTTTTGAATATCTGAATGTATAGCTTTATCTTGTTTTGATATATGCACAATGAAGTCCATTACAAACATAACTAAGCGAGCTATTAGCTTTCTCCATATCCACAATATAAGGAAGATTCCAAACGATACTATAATCTTGGCTACGATTAGATTTGAGTGATCTAATGGTATAAAACCAGCAATTCCTTCTAAAATCCATTGCATAGCGAGATTTATCATGGTATTTTGTGGTAGCAATTCAGTTGATTTTAACTCTAAATATGAGGCTATTTCAATGTAGCTTGCAAGAGAATTTAGATATTTCTCTTTTGCTAGTTTTAGTGATTTGATTTGTTTTTGTGTTAAGTCTTTAGGTAAGTCAAAGCTATTTGGTAGTTGCTTTAGATTCTCTATTGCTGGATTAATAATCTCAATAACCTTTGATTGCTGTGAAAAGAAATCTAGCTTTTTTCGTAAGGATATTATAGTAGTAAGTAATATATTTTGAGCCTTTAAAAGTTGCATTGAAATGCTACTTGATATTTTTTCATATTCATCATGCATGATGGCAGACTCGCTTAGTAGCATTTCACCTTTCTTGTATGCAGAGAGATTTGATTTTAAGTTAAATATAATTGGTTTTTTATTGTTAATAATATCTAGTGGTAATGATTGCAGCATTAACTCTTTTTTATTTATTAGTTCTTCTTGACTTATGGCTTTTAGGTGGTTATTTGCTATCTCACTATCATTTAGAAGCTCATTTGATTGTTTTAGGTGAATATGCCAATTTATTTGCACTATTGCGTCTATAATGCTATCTATACTTTGAACATTTTGCTGTGGCTTTTCAATTTTAGATTCATTGCCTATTTTTGTTTGCTTGTTGGCATCTTCGCTAGCTTTGAGTGGGCTAAATACAAAGTAACATAGATTTATAATAAATACTAGCATGGCTATATGTGGCAGTAGCTGTCTTATGTATATAATATTCGTATTAACTTTTTGCATTTTACGCATTAACATAGAATCAATATATAACATTGTTTTTCTCCTTTATTGTTTCTTTTTTTTGTGTTATGCGATAATTAATTGCTACTTTTATTAAAGTTAATTTAGTGATCTTAGTCTAGCTATAAAGCCTCTATCAAACCCTGCATAGTCTTTATAAAACTCGGCTATATATCCCATTTGTTCTAGTATTTGTGCCATGCTATCTTTTTGGTCATATCCCATCTCACAGATTAGATAAGGAATATTTTTATTGCTTGCTTGCTTGATAAGCTCCCTTAAAATCTCATCTCCTTTTTCTCCTCCAAATAGTGCTATATGTGGCTCACATAATACTTCTTGGCTAAGTGGATATTGCATAGCAATATATGGTGGATTTGATATTAATAATTGAATCGATATTGATTCTGTATAGAAATCTAGCAAATTGGATTCTATAAAATTGCACCTATCTTTTACATTTTGTGCATCTGCATTGTGATTTGCAATACTTAGTGCCTGTGGACTTATATCTGTAGCTATAGCCGATACATTGAAGAGATTTTTTAATATAGATATACTTATTGCTCCACTACCTGTGCCAACCTCAATAAAGCTTGTAATTCCATTTTCTTGTATAAATTTTATTGCTTTTTCCACTAGGATTTCTGTTTCGCTTCTTGGTATAAGTACTAAGTTATTTACATATAGCTCAATACCATAGAATCCGGTTTTATTAATTAAATATTCAATAGGTGTGCCATTCTTTCTCATTGCAAGTAGCTTAAAATATCTTTGTTTGTCGTAGTCTTTTATTTCTTCTTGGCTTTTTGCATGTATTTCTACTCGAGTAAAATTTAATATATGACATAATAACAGTTCTGCTTCATATCTTGGGTTATGTATATAAAATTCTCTAGGATTATGGCTTGAGTTAGAATCTTGAATACTAGAATCCCTAGGAATCTTTTCATTCTCAAATGAATTAATATCTGTTATCAAATATTGTGTTTCATAAACTAATTGCTTAAAGTCTTCTAGGTTTATATCTTTTAGGAATGCTACTGCTATTCGTAAAACTAAATCAATGCTTATCATGTATTTTTCTCTTTCTCATCATCTTTTAATGCATTTAACCTGTCAATTAAAGGCGGATGCGAAAAATAGAAAAATATATATGCTGGATGTGAATGTGGGAATGTTTTATTTTCGTTTACTAATCTAATTAGTGTTTCCCTTAGAGTTTTTTTACTAACGCATGATGCACCAAATAAATCTGCTTTATACTCTGCTTTACGACTAAAGTAACTCTGAATTGGCTTAATAAGGAATATAATGGCTGGCATGATTAATATAGTAATCATTATGACATTACTATTTGCTTCTTGAATCCCCATATAACTACAAATATCATGGAATAATAGTTCCATAATTGCAAAGCAAATAAATATTACAATCCCTACAAGTATGATGTTTTTTATTATATCGCCATTTTTAAAATGTCCTAACTCATGTCCCAATATAGCAATTAGCCCATCTTGGCTAATCTTATCTAGCAGAGTATCAAATATAACTACTCTCTTGGATTTACCAAGTCCTCCAAAGTAAGCATTTAGCCTACCATCTCGCCTACTAGCGTCCATAACAAAAACGCCATTACTTTTGAAACCAACTCTCGTCATGAGTTCTTGAATTCTTGTTTTTAGCTCTTCATCTTGAAGTGGAATAAACTTATTAAACATTGGAGCAATTATAGTTGGATGTATTAGTTGAATGAGTATAATAAAGCAAAACACCACCGAAAAGCTTATTATCCACCAAAACTTAAATGTTTCCATAATCCACAATAACACGGCAAACACTATTCCAAATAATATTAGGCTAAGAATTGATTCTTTTAGCTTATCACAAAGAAATGACTCTATGGATTGTTTATTGAATCCAAATTTTGTATCTATTTTTAGCCCAATTATATCAAAAGGTAATTCTAGTAATATATTTATTGCTACAAAACACATAAGTGCATACCAGCCAATTTGAAATTTGTTATCAATTCCTAGTGATGCAATATATCCATATAGATATTCAATGCCAAATGCAAACCATAAAACCATAAATATCGCTGAGCAAATACTATTCAAGATCTTTACTTTGCATTCAATAATATTATAGTTAGCTGCGATTATATAGTCTTGTTTATTTAGAATCACTGGCTCTTTATTCGCATGTAATCTTATGTGATAGATTTGCAATATATTAAGAAAGATTGTTGGCAAAAGATAAATAATGCAATATATGGCAATTATGCTATACAAGTATTTCTCCTTTATACTACTATAATTGTTAGTCTATTATATTTTTCTAAATACTCCTTTATTTGTTTGGAATGTGAATGCCAACTATCTTAATAATATTGTTTAATTAAGTGCTTAGTATTTCTATTTCATTCAATTAGCCGCTTTGGAAAAACATAAATATAGAGCGAAGACTATCTGGAATTCTCTTTGGCTTTTTCTTAATATCGATATAGACCATAACTGCTTTCATCTTAAAGACCAATAATGGTTCGTCACCTGTAATGCCAATTTGCCTTAACCTATAAATTTCATGCAAAATAACTAGAGAAGTGTTTTTTATTGAATCAATCTTTGTTCTAACCTCATAATAATCTCCGAGTTTTAATGGAGCTAGAAAATTAGATTCCATTGTTTTCATAACAAAACCATCATGTGTTGGCGATTCATCTGCACATGGGAAAGTGTTGTTCTGGAAGAATACAAATGATCTAGCTCTCTCGCAAATTGTAATGTAATTAGCGTGATACATAATACCACCACAATCGGTATTGTCATAGTATACATAATCTGATAGGTTAGTTTTCATATTTATTCTCCAAAATTCCACAATATAGTTCTGATAACTTGTAATATCTAAATGAAGTCAAAATGATATTAAGTTATAGACGTTTTTTAACATCTAATTAAGTAAAACAATAAATAATCTTAAAATTTGCATATTATATTATAATTAAGCTTTAATGCTAATTTCTATATTCATAGAAAATAACCACTTAAGCATCAAATACTACAATACTAATGTTGTATTTATTGAATTTAATTTCAATCTAGATTCTTATCTTTGCCAAACACTAATAGCCGAATATGTTTCTCTAGGATATGCATCGCTTTTTATCTTGGTTACTAGACCATAAAATCTACTAATAACTTCGTCATGATTATAGAATCTTTGTCCATTAATAACTATTGATGTATTAGGGTAATTATTATCTCCTATCTCAATTGTGATTATATTTTGCTGATTATTTGGATTTCTGTAATTAACTAGTATTCTAATGATATTGTCTATAGTGTCTAGTTTTGGTGTTAGATGAATTTCTTTTAGCTTGCTTATAGTATGCCAATATTGATATGGCTGTAGTTCAAATAGACTTAGTCCAATATCTCCACGATAGCATCCACTTAGCAGTTCTTCTCTACTAGCATAGTAGTATTGTGGTCTTCCTGTGATTGCACATATTTCCATAACCATTGGAGAATAAGGCAAGAAAGCGTTTATTTCTTGCTTTTTATGTGGCATTAAAAAATAGCTTATAACATCAGGTAGCACTATGTCATATACTTGTGGGAGGGCTGGTGGCTCTTGTAACTCACGATTATTTATAGAGAAATCAGGTTGATCTGGTTTGGAAGCTAGGGCTAATTGCAGTGTCAAGCATATACAAATAAGAATATTTCTCATGATAATCTTCTCCTTATAATATTTACATTGACGCTTAGTTTTTGGAATCTAAATCGGCTTTTTACGCGATTTTATTTCTCTCTGCTTGCGACAAATATACCAATCACTATAAATGCAGCTGCCCCCCACCCCATCACTTGTGTGCTAAACTCTTTGTCATAAATACACCAATTTACAAAATGCTCACAATTATTAAAAATAAGATTATATTTATCTTCTCCTAATCTATCTCTAGCCCTCTGCACGATTTCTTTAGCTTCAAAAGGGCTATTTTTATGGTATCTAATCTCGCATTTATTCTCTTGCATAAAAACCTCTAATGACGTTTCACAAATGCAACTCTTCTGCCCCAAAGCAAGCACATCGCCTAAAATATTATCACATTCAGTAAATCCAGCATAATGAATCACCTTACCTTCCCCAGCATAAATCCCATGGTGCTTATAAAGCCCTTTGTCTACCACCAAGTGGCAACCTTCTAACACTTTATCTTCTATCTTTTCCTTGCTATCTGTTTCCATATGCCATTCATAGGTTTTTTTAGCCCCCAAAGCACCCACTATCAAAGCTGCACCACCTGCCACTATCCAAGGCAACGCCATTTAAACTCCCTTAAAACAATCTAAAATATATCTAAAATTTTAGCTGAAAAAATATAAATTCTAATAGATTGTTTCGCTATGCTCGCAGTGGGGGAGGGGGGGGGGGGGTGTAATGACGCTTAATATAGACATTTTTGAATTAGAATCTACTAATTTACACTATAATAACGATTTGAAAATTTAATTAGGAAATAAGTATGATAATTACTAAAAAAAATTGGATGCAAATTCACACATATCTAAGTTTATTTTTCCTACCAGCTGCAATTATTTATGTTTTAACTGGCGCATTGTATATATTTGATGTAAGAGAGGGTGCTGGATCTATTGTATATAACTATAAGCTTGATATACCTCCAAAAAAAGGAGATGAGTTACAAGTAATGCTAGATGTGCTAAAGGAGAATGGGTTAGAGATTCCAAAAGATATTGAAGTTAAAATTATGCGTGGAAATCCAACTATAGGAAATATATACTACAATGTTTCAATAATTAAAGAAAAAAATGGCGATCATTTTGTTCGTGCAACAAAAAGAAGTATATATGGAATCTTGCTACTCATGCATAAATCAAAGGGTAAATTCTACTTTGATATTATTGCTATAGGATTTTCTATATCTCTTATGCTGTTTTATCTATCCGGGCTTATTGTTACATCATTTGCTAAGAGAAATCGTAAGGCAGCCTTTGGCACTATGACTATAGGATTTATCATAACAGGTTTAGCAACCTATTTTAGCATTTAGCTATTTCTTGCTGTGTTAGTTGGTATTTATATGTGATTATAGAGCTTTTTAATTTTTCTATAGAAATGCTATAAGCTAACAAGCCTAGAGTTTAATCCATTTGCTAAAAAAGTCAAAGATATGAGGAGTTCGGTACAAATGTTAGGGCTTTGCTTTCTATATTTGTTTCGTTGCTTTCATTTATGAGGAGTTTATAGTATGAATGGTGATAAGGCATATTTAGCCCTAATCAGCACGCAAAGCCCTGTTTTGCTTGGTATATATTATGAAAATATTATTAGAGATTTTAATAAGAGATTAGATAGTTGTGATGCTTCGTATAATGCAAGTCGTCTTTGTGGCTTGGATTCTAAAACAAATAATCTTAAAGAAAAGAGGCTTTTTGCTTGGTTTAAGATTTCTGGGCTAGTAAGTGATATTTTACCCTTTATCTTTGGCAATATATTGATATGTAATAAGGCTTCCTTGCATTCTATGAATTCTAGATTTAGAGATTATGATTGTAGACTTTGGCTTAGTGAATCTATGATTTGTTCTAACTCCAAGTTTTATCCTATTCGCGATTATGCATCTTCTAATGAGATTATAGATTCTAGTGCTCTTCATGACTTTTATATTAGTGATATAGAAGGAATTATAGCCTTATTGCAGAGTATTAATTCTATTGGTAGCATTTACTATGCAAGGGGCACGGGTAGCCTTAGTGCTATTAAGTTTACACATATATTTTTACAGACATTAATCATTGCAAGAGGTATTCCACTTCGTGCAACCAATATATTCTACTTTAATACTCATGATGAAATAAAGGCTTTTGGAAATCAGTCTTTTTTTTATAAAGATTCTCAAATAAGACTAGGCAAATCATGTAATCCAAAGACAAACTTGACTTTTCCTACCGTATTGCATGACTTAGATTTTTGTGAAGCCTGCGAGCCTCTCTATGTAAATGATCCATTATAAAATTCTAGTGCTTGTATAAAATTTGTCATGTTTATACAAGCTATAATCTTTATTGGTTTAAATTAATATAGAGACATGAAATTTTATAGCTATTATTTTTAAGTTATGTTAAGATTCTTATTTTTTATTAAAGGATTGATATGTGTCTTGCTATTCCTTCAAAAATTGTTAGTATTAACACAGAAAACAATACAGCAATCGTTGATACGCTTGGCGTTCAAAGAGAATCAAGTTTAGATTTAGTGCAGGATAATGTTTGTGTGGGCGATTTTGTGCTATTACATGTAGGATATATTATGGCAAAGATTGATGAAGAGGATGCTAAGGAGAGCTTAAGATTGTATGCAGAGATTGTAGAAACCATGAAGCAAGAAGAGATGCAAGATGAGCTAGTTTTTTCAACCAATGATTTATCAAAACATACAATAGAAGAGTCATAATTAAGTAAGCTATTATGTAAGATAACAAGATAACTAATAAGTTTAATAAACTTAATAACTTAAATATCAAGGCATAAACCAAATGATAGAGAATCTAAAATCACATTATCATGAAATTCTTTTTAGTTTAGATTGCGGTAATGATGTATTAGATGAGATTGTTTGCCAAATTATTGTAGATAAGATTTTAGATAATGGTGAGGCTGTTGAATTTTTATCAAGCGATATGGTTGATGTATGCAATTTTGATGATGAAGTAATCCTAGATTAATGTTAGATAAGATATTAATTCGCTTTTTATATTGTTTTTTTGCCGCATTTGTTTGGGCTAATGGGGTCAATATTTCATATTTCACAAAACCTAAGGTAGATACAAACGACAATAAACGAGGTTGGGAACTCGATTTGAATCGAGTTTCACTTAATTTCTCACAATCTTCACTCAAAAATCAAGCATTGTATAGCAATTTTTCAGATAGCAATTTAAAAGGCAATTCACAGTTATCATTGCAAGTTTTCTTAACATTTAATGCAAGTTATTATGCTAGGCGATTTGTTATGTTCAATTCACTCGTTGGTGAATATGGATTCACAGAGGTTAAGCAAAATAATAATACAGCTGTTCGTAATAAAAACCTAGATAAATTTTTAATGTCTACTGACTATACACAAAGGGTATGGGATTTTGATTGGGGGTTTGAATCGTTTGAGGTTGGTCCTTATGTAAAGTTTGCTTATCAGAGCGAATTTGTAGCTACGCAGGGTATAGGTAGGAGGCAAATCTTTATATACACATTGGGGGCTAAGCTTTTTGATGGTTCTTATATCAAGAGTTTTTATGTCAATATGTTTGGCGAGCATGATGCAAATCCAAACATAGCCTTGAATAGCTTAGGCGTTGAGATGGGCATTGAGTTAGAATATAAATTTAATAAAAATGTGCGTTGGCTATACCTAACTAGCTTTAAGCAATATTTATTTAATGGAGAAAACTCTCTAATTAAGCCGCGATACCAGTTCCTACTTGAAACAAGGATTGATGCTAAACTTTTTAAACGTTTTAGTATATCTCCGCTACTTAGATATTACATGTTAAAAGCAGATAATATTGAAGTGCCAGCTTCTAATTTTATACTTGGAGTTTCATTTAATTTTGGAGTATTGCTGCTAGCTCCAAACCAAGTATCTAAAGGTGTATATGATTTCTCAAATTAGATAATTTTAGAAATTTTGAATTGATTGTTATTCTTAAGAAATATCAGTCGAGCATTATTTTTGATTTATCTGCTAATTTAAGAATCTAAAAGCATTTATTATTTGTATAGGTTAGGCATATATAGGTTAATGACAAGAGATTACAGCAATGTGATTTTTAATTTCTTGATTCTGTGTTCTTCCACACTTAGAACTTCATATTGACACAAGGAATCGCTAATCTTGTCACCCACATTTGGCATATCACCAAATAGATTCAACACATAGCCACCAATTGTAACTTGCATGAAATATTCTTCATATTCAAATTTGAATAGCTCCTCTATTTTTTCTAACTCTATTTTGCCATCTACTTCATAAGATTTGTCATCTATCTTTTTTAGCTCATCAGCTGGAGTTGGACCTACTATTATATTGCCCATGATTTCGTGCATAATATCTTCTGCTGTGATCATACCTGCTGTCCCACCATATTCATCTATTACTAGGGCTGTGTCTACTTTCTTCTTATTCATTTTTAGCATTATTTGCGATATTGACGCGCTTTCTGGGACTACTAGCATCTTTTTTACAAGACTATCAAAAGGTGCTGATTGATTGTTATTCTTAATGCTAACCGATATAATGTCGCGAATATGAATAATTCCTAGTATCTTGTCCTTGCTTCCTTCGCAATATGGGTAACGAGTGTGATATGGTGGAGAGGTGATGATGTCAATGTTTTTTTGATAGTCAAATGTTTTATCAAGGCAAATCATATTCTTCCTAGGAGTCATGATCTCCCTTGCAAGCGTGTCAGAGAAATCCACTGCATTTTTTATAATCTCTCCCTCTATAGAATCTAAATATCCACCTTTAAGACTCTCACCAACAATAATCTTTAATTCTTCATCACTGTGCGCCTCATGATGAGCCTCTACCTTTAGTAATTTCAAAAACATAGCTGAAGCAAAATCAAAGAACTTTATTACAGGATAGAAAATTGCCCAAAACATATACAAGGGACGTGCTATAGCAAGGCAAGCTTGCTCACTTCTAGCAATTGCAATGGATTTTGGAACAATTTCTCCCAATATTACATGCAATAGTGTTACTAAACTAAATGATATTAGTAAGCTCATAGCATTTATAATATCTTGATTATTGCTAAAAACTCCAGCTAAGCTATGTAGTATTAATGCTGTTATATGATTACCAACCCAACCCAATGCCAAGGAGCTAAGCGTTATTCCTAGTTGTGTGGCGGAGAGATAGCTATCAAGCGAGTGCGACATTTTTAAGGCTAGCTTTGCGGTTTGATTGTTTTGCTTTACTAACTCTTCTAATTTTGATCGTCTAATCTTGACTAAAGCAAACTCTGAAAGGACAAAAAAAGCGTTGAGGAGGATTAAAATAAAAGCTAGAATAACCATTCCCAGCGATTGATAAGGATCCGTATCCAAAGGTATCTCCTTAGAATGTTAGGCACTAGATTAATAGAATCTATGAGTGATTTTTGATTGTATCATAATTTGTTTGCAAAATCTATTAAAATAATCAATATGTGCTATAGTAGCTTTTAGTATAATTTAACATATATTTATATATTAAATTGATTATTTTATACTCAAAAAGTAATAAATAACACAATATTTGTTGCAATAAATAATGTATTATTAAATGGTATATACTTTATGTTAAAATATAATTCTTCTTTCATTGTCTATTAATTTTTTAAGGATTTGTATGGGATTATCAATAGGTATTGTAGGTTTGCCAAATGTAGGCAAATCTACAACTTTTAATGCACTCACAAAGGCGCAAAATGCGGAGGCAGCCAATTACCCTTTTTGCACGATTGAGCCAAATAAGGCGGTGGTGTCTGTGCCAGATACGCGTTTAAATGAATTAGCAAAAATTGTGAATCCTCAAAAGATTCAGCATTCTGTCGTGGAGTTTGTAGATATTGCCGGGCTTGTGCGGGGTGCGAGTAAGGGCGAGGGGTTAGGTAATCAGTTTTTAGCAAATATTAAAGAATGCAATATGATTTTGCATATTGTGCGCTGCTTTGAGGATTCTAATATTACGCATATTGAGGGTAGAATCGACCCTATTAGTGATATTGAGATTATCGAGCTTGAGCTGCTTTTTGCCGATATTTCCACGCTCAATAAACGCATTGAAAAACTCCAAAAAGAGAGTAAAGCCCAAAAAGGCACAAATGCTCAATTAAGCCTAGCACTTGAACTTTTGACACATTTAGAATCAAATAATCCTGTGAGGAGCTTTGCTAAACGTGATAGCGAAGAGTTTATCACACTCAATAAGGATTTAAGATTTTTAACTAATAAAGAAGTGATTTATGGAGCAAATGTTGATGAGGCTGGTTTAGAATCTGATAATGAATTTGTGCAAAAAGTGCGTGAGTATGCAAAGGTAAATGGTGGTATAGCTATAAAGCTTTGTGCGAAAATCGAGGAAGAAATGGTGGATATGAGCGATGATGAGCGCGCAGAGTTTTTGGCAAGTCTTGGAGCAAAGCAGAGTGGATTAACGCAAATTATTAGAGAGGGATTTAATAGACTAGGACTTATAAGCTATTTTACCGCAGGAGTCAAAGAAGTGCGCGCTTGGACAATAAAAAAAGGCGATAGCGCACCAAAGGCTGCAGGTGTGATTCACAAAGACTTTGAAAAAGGCTTTATTCGCGCAGAGTGCATTAGCTATGCGGATTTTATTAAATATGGTGGTGAAGCAAAGGCAAAAGAAGCTGGAGCTATGCGTATTGAAGGCAAAGAATATATCGTGCAAGATGGCGATGTGATGCACTTTAGATTCAATGTGTGAATCTTGTTTGCAAGATTCAAAAACCTTACACAAATTTTACAAGGAGAGGCAATGAGATATATTTTAGGCTTAGTTTTATCTATGGTGGTGTATGCAGCTGAAATTACTCCCCCGCAGTTTAAAGAAACGTTTATGGAAAATGCTTTTTTACGAACAAGCAATGCAGGTTTAGGTAGCGCACTTACCTGTGAGATAGGTGCATATAAAAAAGTCAAGGCAAATTATAATGCAAAGGCTGAATCTAAAGCTCTTTCTTTAATTGCGGATTCTATTATGAAAACACGCACAATGTATATAAGAGAAGCGGAGAAAATACCTCATATCAAAGAGCTTGCGACATTGGCAAAAGATTCTACACTTGCTAGAATGTATCTTATGCAGTTGGCAAAAGTGGATTATCATAACCCCTGTTTGACCTGTCTAAGAGTTGTAGAGGAACAAATAGGCTTTCTTTTAAGCTCTATGCCTTCAAAAATAAATGATAGAGAAGTGCGGGGTGTTATAGATTTTACACATTTGCAACCAAGCAAGGCATTTTTGGAGCGACTCGTGAGCTTAGATTCTTATGCATTAAGTGGTGAAAAATTGCTTTGTGAGGGATTAAATAAGCAAGATTCTCTCTTGCTTGTGAGTGCTTATGCGCATTTTGCACTCTCTGGGCTAAATACTCGCGCTGCAAATGCGCTCATACAAGCTGTTATGTTAGGCAATAAGGACGCTGCGGTAATGCTTGTTTTCTTGTTTGATAATGGAATCTATTTCCCACAAAATAGGATAGGCGCACAAATGCTTGAAAATGCCATCAAAGCAGGGGATTATCAAAACACTATAAAGAGTAATCCTATGATTACAGGAAGCCTTGCAGTGTTTGAGGGCAATGCTTTAAGTAATGTTTTTGAGAATATCGCTCATTGGCGTTATGTCGCGCTAGGCATTATTTTACCAGTAACTGATAATAGATACGCAAAACTTGATGATAGTGATAAAGAACATATAAGGCTCATTTGGTCTCATCTCATAAGTGCAGGTATGAAGGCAAGAGAGAGTATTTATGAAATGGGTGATTCTAAGCAGCAGCAAGCGTATAAGGATATTTTAGCATTCAAAATGCGTTTAAAAGAGATAAAGGTTTATCCATTTGTGAAAACTTATTTTCATAATAAATCAATGGATTAATCAATATAATGAGTTTTAATAGACTAAGCTTTAAGTAAAGCTTTTCACTATAAAAAACAAGTATATAATCCATTCAAGACTTAAATATCAAAAGCAAAATTGAAAAGAGTGTGTATAAGGTTTTTAACTTTAAAGAATCTTAAATCACATAAGAAAGTAAAAATATTTTAAATATTAAAAAAGAAATTAAGATAATAATAAAAGCTAGATAGATGAATAGCAGAGCATATAATAAATGCTAGTTTTTTTACTTTACTCATAACAGCAAAGCTAAGGATATATTAAACTAGTCTAAAGTATATAGGAAGTAGTCAAAAACTACTCTAAGCTATCTATTTTAAAGAGCTTTGCAGAATTATAAAATTCTACAATGTTATAACTATTCTTTATAGTAACTCTTTATAAAGCATATGATATATTAGTTGATTATGAAGTAAAGACTTAAACTATCAAGTAAAGCAGAGCAATGACAAGTTTGATAATGGTAAAATACATAAATGGAATCAAGAATTCTTTGATTTATGCAAAGCATAATACTTTAATAAATCTAAAGACATAAAGCAAGAAAATTTCACTAAGTTTTATCTAAAGTTTTACTCTGCATTTAAAGGAATGTGAATTTAAGCAAAATACAAAAATTCAAGGCAAAATTTATACAAAATTTTATAAGATTAGTTAGAAATTAGATTAAGGTGAATTGAGCCTTTAATAATTAAGCATTCTTGATTAACTCCTTAGGCTTTATATTATTTGATTCTATTGTGATTATATCTACAATTTTAGCCTTAATCCATTTAGGTAATACTAAATATAATTTGGAGCATCATTTGCAAATAACACTAAGTCTCCATTCTTGCCTGTTTGTGCTAGCGTATCTTCTAATACAGATTTATCTTCTATGAAAATTTTTTCTGCCCTAGAAATATGAGAATTAAATAATCTAGCATTTAGAGAACTTGTAATGATTGCTAAGTCAAATACATCATCTATTTTTTCACAAAGCTTAATATTGCTTTCCTCATCATACTCAACTAATCCGGGTGTAACGATTATTTTGCGTCCTTCATGCAATGAAGCTAGTCTAATTGCTTCAGTCATACCCTCAAGATTCCCATTAAAGCTATCATCAAGAATGATTTTGTGCGGGGTAATCATTTTGAAAAGTCTATGCGGGATTGGTTCTAGATTCTTTACGTATTCTTGAATTTTGCCTAATGGAATTCCAAGCTCTAAAGCTAATAATATTGCTACTGCTATGTTATCAATATTGAATCTTCCAAGTAATGTAGTGCTAAAATAGCACCAATTAGAATCTATTAACATCTCAAAGCTAATACCACTAAGATTTGCTTCTTCATTTCTAATTTGAAATGGATATAAGATTAGATTCTTAGATTGCGATATATTAGAATTGTATTTAGCTATGTCAATTTGATCTGGAAGCTTATTATCTTTTTGCAAAAATAACTTTTTCAATCTTGGAGAGCATAGAATCTCAAATTTAGTTTGAATGGTATTTTGTATATTTTTAAAGTATTCAATATGCGCATTTCCTATCTTTCCAATGACTGCGTAATGTTGATTTAATAAATTGGAAATTTCAGCTATATCGCCTTTATTCCTAGCTCCAGCCTCTGCTATATATACTTGCGTATCGCTAGGTAGGGAAGCATTTATATCAATTGCCAATCCTTTATTTGTGTTCACGCTTCTTGGTGTAGCATAGGCTTTGAAATCATATTTAATTATTTGATATATAATATTTTTAATGCTAGTTTTGCCATAGCTACCCGTGATAGCTATTACGATTAAATCTGACATATCCAATATTTTCTTTTTTGCCAGTCTAATATAGATTCTCAATGCTATCCATTCATAACATATAGAGCAAATTATGCCTGCTATTATTGGGGTAAATATCCAAGCGTGCCATAAGAAATAATTAGAATTCAAGTTAAAAGATAAAATAATTTCATAACACACAAGTAGAATTAACACAAATGCAAATAGCCTTTTTATTCTTTTGGTCCAAACTAACTTTTTATCCATTTGGTGATACCACAGGAATGACAATGGCAGCATGATGAAAAGGAAATATAGATAGAAGATTAGTCCATTGTAAAGTGGGTAAAAAATAATGAATAATATTATTGGCACAGCAAAATAGTATATATGCCATTCAAATTTGTGATGTTTTGTAATAACACGGAAAAAATTATAGTTATACCATTGTAGGTTGATAGCTAGATAATATGTAAGGATAAAAACAAATAAAAAATGAGAAAGAATATCAATCCAATGGTAAAAATATAGCATAGTTATTTAAATATTATGAAATGACTTGAAAATCTTTAGAATCTTTGTGCTCAAAATTGGATTCTTTAACAATCTCTACTTCAAATGTGTTTGTTTGCATTCTACCATTGCCCGCCCATAATAATTCTAAGAATTCCCCTAAATGACTATAATCTGGTAAGCCAATATAAATTTCCACATTGCCATTCTCAAGATTTTGCACTGTTCCTATATAGTGTCTTTTGTCCGCTTGAAGTTTTGTAAAATTTCTATAACCAACACCCTGTACCTTACCTTTTGCTGTAATTTTATAATGTTTCATTAGTTATGCCCTCTATTTATTTTTTTTAACCTATGTATAAATAAGAAAATTTTAGCCAAAAAAATTTGTTAGTTCGCTTTATTATAATAAAGTAATGTAACTTTATTATACATAATTTTATTTTAACTTATCAATTAGTATCTCACTATACCATAACCATAGATTTTTGATAAAATCTATATAATTAGCTTAATTTAAGGAAGTTTATGTCGAAGGTATATTTTTTTGCAACTTGTTTAGGCGGTGCAGCTTATGCAGATACTTGTTTACATGCTATTAAGCTTTTGCAAAGAGAGGGTGTTGAGGTTGTTTTTAAGAAAGATCAAACATGCTGCGGTCAACCTAGTTACAATAGTGGCTACTACGAGGAGACCAAGAAAGTAGCATTGCACAATCTTAGGTTATTTAGAGATGAGTATCCAGTTATAGTGCCTAGTGGATCTTGCGCTGGTATGATGAGAGTTGATTATGCTGAGCTGTTTAAAGGAAGCGAATATCAAGATGATTTTCTATCCCTTAGTAAACGCGTTTATGAGTTAAGTGAATATCTAGATAAAGTGCTAAATGTGCGTTACCATGACATTGGTAGCCCAATTAGAATCACTTGGCATTCAAATTGTCATGCTTTGCGAGTAACTAAATGTATTCCAAGTGCAAAGAATCTATTAAGAAGATTACAGAATGTAGAGCTTATAGAGTTGGATAAAGAGGAGGATTGCTGTGGTTTTGGAGGAACATTTAGTATAAAGGAACCAGATATAAGTCGAGCAATGGTTATTGAAAAAATAAAGGATATTGAGACAAAAAATGTTAAGTGCTTGGTGTCAGCAGATGCGGGTTGTTTGCTAAATATAAGCGGTGCTATGGCAAAGATCGGTTGCAATATACCATCTAAACATCTCTATGATTTTTTGGCAGAGCGCGTAGGTATTGCATAAATTAATAATACATAATTTTAGCTTTGAATTTATACATATTTTGTTAAAACTAACAAAGGAGCATTCATGAGTGCAAATCTCTATCATTCTGATAAAGAATATCAAGATTCAATTGTAACACATTTAGGCGATTCGCAATTAAGAGTGAATCTTAAAACTTCTATGGACACATTAAAGAGCAATAGGCATAAGCTTATTAATACCAGATATCGCAATTGGGAAGGTTTGCGTGATGTTGGGAAACAAATTAAGCAAAAAGCATTAAAAAATCTTCCTGAACTATTGGAGCGATTTGAATCTAAGGCTAAAGAGCGCGGAATTAATGTGCATTGGGCAAAGGATTCTAAAGAAGCAAATGAAATTATTTTCAATTTAGCCAAACAAAAAGGCATTACAACAATCCTTAAGGGTAAGTCTATGGCTAGCGAGGAAATCCATCTAAATGCTTATTTTAAGGAAAAAGGTATAAAGGCTATTGAAACAGATTTAGGAGAGCTTATTATTCAATTAATTAATGAACCACCAGTTCATATTGTAGTGCCAGCTATTCATAAGAATAGAAATCAAATTGGTGAGATTTTTGCAAAGAATCTAAAGGTAAAATTTACTAATGTCCCAGAAGAATTAAATGGCATTGCTAGGAGTTATTTGCGCAAAGAGTTTAAAAATTTTAAGATGGGGTTAACAGGCGTTAATTTTGCTATTGCAAATGAAGGAGCAATTTGGTTACTAGAAAATGAGGGCAATGGCAGGATGAGTTCTACTGCCTGTGATATTCATGTTGCTATTTGTGGGATAGAAAAAATAGTAGAAAGCTTTGAAGATGCTTGTATATTAGATACTTTGCTAGTCCCATCTGCCACAGGCGCGCCAATTACATGCTATAACAATATTATATCTGGTCCAAGAAAGCCAAATGAGTTAGATGGACCAAAGGAAGTTCATGTTATCTTACTTGATAATAATCGTTCCAATATGCTTTCACAACCGCATTTCCATGAGGCTTTAAGCTGTATTCGCTGTGGGACATGCCTTAATCACTGTCCTGTGTATGATAAGATTGGCGGGCATTCATATCTTGTTACATATCCAGGGCCAATTGGCGAGGTTATTTCGCCACAAATATTTGGACTTGATAATTGTGGATATATGACAAATCTTTGTAGCCTTTGTGGTAGATGCTCTGAAAAATGTCCAGTTAAGATTCCATTAGCCGAACTCATTAGAGATTTGCGTAGCGAGAAAGTAGGGCAGGGCAGAGGTAAGGTAATTGGATATATGAATACTAGGCGCGATAGCAAAGAGCAAAAGATGATGACAGAATTTAGTAAAGTTGCTACAAGTGGTATTAAATGGCGCATTGGATTTAAGCTTTTACATATTGCTTCACCATTCATTAAATTTTTTGCCCAGATGCAAATAGCAAAAAGAAGTATATTTGGCAAATGGTTGCTGAATCATGATTTGCCAGAACTTAATGGGAATTTGCATGCAAAAGTTAAACGACTAAAAGGAGTGATTTATGAGTAAAGAAGAAATACTACAATCCTTGCGTAATGCAAGAAGCCATAATCCAATAGCGCAAGTTAGCCCTAGACATTTTGATTCCATGATATATGATAGGAATGATTTAGTCAATGTTTATTTACAGTATCAAAAGGCAAATATGGCACAAATCTCTATTACCAACAAGCAAAATCTATCTAAAACTATTAATGAAATTTTAGAGGCTCAAGATATAAAAGAGATTTTATGTGCAAAAAATGTGCTTGATATTGAAACTAAATCTGGTAGCCTTGTAGATTCCTTGCAATCTAATGCTGTAATATATAAAGATAGCATAGATAATAATAGGGATAAGCTATTTGAAATAAAGGCTAGTATTTTACATGCTGAAGTTGGTGTAGCAAATCTTGGCATACTTGGGCTTGCTACAGGCGAAAATAATCCTCGTTTAGCTTCGCTAATTGTTACAACTTGTATAATCTTATTGAAGAAACAAGATATAGTAGCAAATCTATTTGATGCTTTTGCTAGATTGAGAATAGCTGGCGATAATTATGAATTGCCAACTAATATTGTTTTTTTAGCGGGGCCTAGTAGGACAGCTGACATTGAGCTACAAACGGTATTTGGTGTTCATGGACCACAGAATATATTTGTTATCTTATATGAGTGATTCTAATCTTTGTTTTTGTAAAGTATTGTTTAAATCAAAGTGAGTGAAGAATTTGAACTTCATATAAAGAATCTTATACATTCCTTTGCATTGTCCTATATATGATTCTAAAAAATGTTAGAAAAACATGATTAAGGGGATATAAACAATTTTAATAGAATCTTTAAATTTAGAAATTAAGAACTATATTTTATGCTATTAATGGGTAATGCTTATGAACATTATTGGGTTATTTGATATAAAGTCTAAGAGATGTTTTGCTATTCACATTATGTATAAGTGTGTTTGTCGTGGCTTAGGCTAAAGAATCTCTTCTTATTCTTGTCCATGTCTATACATAGCCTAAAGCTAGATGAGGAATCTCTGTTGATGAGTTTTACCTACGGGAATTTAGTAGCTCAAATCTCTCGCATCAGACTAAAGTCTCAACATGACAAGGTGAGTAAGGCGTAACATGATAGTTTTATTAGTAATTTGAATTTTTTGCTTTCATTATAGTTTATAATAGCTAGCATGAATAGAGATAATATATATTTTGCATTGGCTTTGTTATGTTTTCTATGGCTGATGTTTGGAATGTTAGTATTTAGTGTCCCACCCACCCAAATTCATAATAAAGAAAATACTCAAAGTAGCAATCAATCTATAATCTTAAAAACGGAAATATTACAGAATATTAAAACCTTATATAAGGAGCAAGCATTAAGCAATAGCTCTACTATAGTTCCGCTATCTTGCATGCTATCTAGCAAAGATATATCTAGGATTGATGTCTCATATAATAAACGTGATATTCTTGCATATGCAATAGCCATTTCAGAAGCTAATGCTTTAATGCTAGAATCTAGATACTCTATGGATTCTAATCACAAAAAAGAGATACCAAAATCATCTCAAAGTATTTTAATTGAAAGTGCTAGGAGTCTTAATGCGCCCTCTATCTTGCTTACATTGCAATTATATTTCTCTAGACAATGTCCTAGATGCGATGTTATAAGGGATATAAGTAGGGCTAATTTCTATTACAAAAGGGGAGTTTCATTTACAGATGTTTTAGAATCTGAAGGGCTATTTGGTACACACCTTTTATTTGATTCTTATGTATTCAAGGGAGAAGCATTTTTATGTAGGGCATTAAAAACAAGAGAACCACTAGATTTTGTTTTTGCATATGCAAATCTATTTCTAGCTGGACTTCATACTAGAGCTATTAATGCTATTTTAGAGGGATTAAGTCATAGCTATAACGTTTCTTATGAAAGTAGAGTATTGCTTGATACATTTTTATTTCTGTCTTCAATTAACTATATTTTACAAGACAACCATCTATTAACTCCAAAACTTAAGGACATAATTCTTAGATATAGCAATAACTCAGGAAATATTAGTTTGCTTAAATCTATACAATCAATTCCTAATTTTAAAAGCATTGTTGTGCTTGAATATGATGTTGGCTCAAACTTCATTTTAGCAGGTTCTCTAGCAAGAGATATGGAATCAAAAAAACTCATCTCACCTCTTAGTAAGCTTAGTTCATATGATACCATAGATGAATTTTTGTCATATAAAGAAAAATATATAAGGCAAATATCTAATTCTATATTTGAGATGTTGCCAAAGGCTAGTCTAAGCCAACTTAGAGCTTATATAAATATTCTAATGATGAAAGAGAAACTAAAAAGATTAAATCAATATCCGCATGCAAAGAGATATATTTATTAAATTATTAAGTAATAAATATGCATAGCTTAATAAAGTTAATGCTATGTTAGGGTTTGACGTTTTTGATAATATAAGTATCAATCCTTTGCAATGTAAATTTTGTAATATAATTACAACAGATGTGTATATTCAATATACTAAATGTAAAATTTATAGTTTGCTACAATATAAGATATTTAGTGATCACTAGTTTGACAATCACTATCTTTTAGACTATGTTTAGAATCTTTATATCTTATAGCATTAAGAGCGTTAGTATTTTCATGTGTGCCACATGATGCATCAGTAATTACTAATGTATTTCCACGTATTTTTACTTCTTTGTGCTTATTGGTAGAATTATCTTCATTTATGTTGTGCTTTACTGTATTTTTTGCTGGTGCTAGACTTTGGTTAATATTATTTTGGGCATTAAGCATAGATATTAGAGCAAAAGCAAATATAGCACAAATGGCATTGAGTCTAAATATTGACATACAATCTCCTTGAATTTTTAGCGATTATATAATTAAGTATACAATCAATGCGTAATCTATGCATTATTTTTTAATTGTTTTGATTCTGCATTTGCCTTGATTAGATTGGTGTTGATGTGATATGTTTTGTTGCGAACTTTAACTAAAAGTTTAAGATCTATCAGTTGCTGAATTGTTTTAGCGACTGTTGTTCGTGTAGTTCCGCACGAATCTGCAATTTCATCGTGCGAGCCATAAAATATACTTTGAGAATTACAATGCTCCAATATATATTTGATGACTTCAATCTTCTTGCCACCTATAAATACATCTAAAAATTCAAGCAATATATTCTTAGAGAGAATCTCTTTTAATTGGATTCTAGGAAGCATTGCGCTATGAATAACTTCTAACAAATTATCTATATTGATAGGTTTTAATACATAACCATCACATCTAAGTTTGATGCTATCAAGGAGATATTCTGTATCCGTGAATGCGGTAGCAAATATAATTGGGACACTATCAATATTTGTTTGCTTTTCCTTGATGATTCTAGCTAGCTCAATTCCATTGATCTTTGGCATTAAAATGTCCGCGATTAATAAATCAATCTTATTTGAGCTAAATAATTTTAATGCTTCTTTGCCATTCTTTGCGGTTATAATATTTCCTATATAGTCCTCCAAAACCATAGACAATGCTTGCTGGGCATATTCGTCATCTTCTGCATATAGTATAGTTAGATTTTTAAGGTAATCTAGCTTGTGCATATATTCTCCTATCTTTGTTTAGCTTTATGGTGATTGTAAATAGTGCTCCGTTGTATCGTTTTTGCCTATATGTAAAACTATGATTGCTAGCTATTATATCTGCGTTTAAGTGATTATTAAGCAGCTCTCTTGCCATATATAAACCAATACCTGTTCCTAAGCTTTTGTGCTTGGTTGTGAAATATGGCTCAAATATCTTATCTAGTATTTCTTCTGTAATTCCTCCACAATTATCATAATAAGACATGCAAATATAGCCTTTGTTTTCTAGATCATCTCTTGTAACCATAATGAAGCATTCTGCGTATTTAATGTTTCTTTCAATAAATGCATCTTTTGAGTTGCCAAATAGGACTAGCAAGACTTGTATTAAAACTTGCTTGTTGCCATATAAAATAATATCATTTGGGCATTCCACGTTTATATGGATATTTAGCGATTGAAATATTGGCTTGCTTATTGCAATGGAATCTTGTATTGTATCCTTTAGGTTAAAGTTATGTATGGTGCTATCCATGCGGAAGAAACTTCTAAAACTATCTATTGTTTTGCTCATATTTTCAGCTATATTTAGAGCTAACTTGGTTTGACTATCAATCATTGTTTGATTTAGCTTACCTTTGTCAAATTTGCTTTTAATAGCTTGTATAATTAATATTATAGAATTTAGAGGTTGACGCCACTGATGTGCAATATTTTGTATCATTTCTCCCATTGAAACTAGCTTTGATTGGGCATACATGATTCTATCTTTTTCCCTTATTATTTCTACTTGGGCTTTGACTTCTTGCTGTAGTTTGGCATTTAGGTTTTGTAACTCTTCTGTAGCATTGTCAAATAGTCTCTTTAGGTATGTATTTAATCTTTGCATGAAGTTTAAAATCACAAAAGTAAGACCTATTACAATTATAAAAATAAGCATAGCTATCATGCAGAGAATATTAATTGTAGCTGCAAAAAAACTATTTGTTATATTTTTCTCAATAATTCTAATGGAAGTTTCTATATTCATAATATTTGTGGTTAGTTGACTTATTTGCTTTTTATCGCGCAGTGAATCTAACTTTTGATCTTTGCCGTTGACTTGAAAGCCTACTATATTATTTAGCTCTTCAATCAATGCCACCTTTTGGGATTCTAATAGTTTTATCTCTTTAAAACTAATTTTAAAAAAAATTGACTTGTATAGTTCGCGTATAAAGTTAAATCCTCCTTGATTACGTCTTATATTATTATCAACATATAGATTTTTGTAAAGATTCCATAAATACGCGCTTTTGTTATGATTTTCTATATGTTGATATTGTAAGAAGTCCATGGCTTCAAATATATATTGATTTTGAAACTCATTTAATAAATTTATTTCATTTAAAACACTTGGAAAATTATTATCAAAATCAGATTTAAGTCCTTTGAGTGCTATATATCCTACAATAAAGATTAAAAATAGTCCAATAGAGAATACCAATGCTAGGAATTTGGTATGAAAACTTAGGCGTAAGTTTTCATCTGTTATGTCATTGTTTGTTAGGTTTAGTAGCATGTGTGCCTCGTTTTGCAATGGAATATTTACTAATGTTATATTAATCGCAATATACTTTTTGCCAAGAAACATAGACTGCATTCGTAAATTGCTTATTCTATGATTTATTTTACCATTATATATTAGGAGAGAATATGTCCAATTCCCAATCCTTAGTTGTTACAGATACGAAAACTCATAAAAAACAAGATATAGAAATAAAAGAGCTTAATTTCAATTTAGATTCTCTATTTAAGAGTGAAGAAGATTTAGATTCGTTTTATGCTAGTTTAGATTCCAAATTTAGCACGTTTGAATCAAGCTATAAGGGTAAGTTATCCTCTTTAAATGCTAGTGAATTTCAAAAATCTATAGAAATATATGAAAATTTGTGTGAAGATATAGGTTCAATTATGACTTATGTATTTTTGCGCTTTGCTACTAATAGCGCGAAATATGGGGCTAAATATGCTGATTATGAAATGAAATGCAATGATTTGTATTCAAAGATTATATTTTTTGAGCTTGAGCTTGCTAATTTAGATTCTAACAAGATGAAAGACTTTAGTGAAAATGCCAAGAAATACCAATTCTTCTTGTCCAATCTAATGGAAAATAAGAAGTATAAACTAAGTTTGCCCGAAGAACAAATCATTTTGAGCTTATCTCCTGTTGGAGTTGATGCATTTTCAAGATTATTTGATGAGAGCTTTGCAAATATGCGCTTTAAATCAACTAGTGATAATAGTGAGATAAGCGAGGAGCAAATTTTAGCCCTATTGCATGTAAGCGACAGAAAGACTCGCAAAAAGGCACAAAAGAATTTTACCAAAGGATTAGAGAAGCATTCCCACTTGTTAACTTATATATTAAATATGGTTAGAAAAAATGTTGCTATAAATAAAAAGCTACGTGGCTATGAAAAACCAGAATCTTTTAGACATGTATCTAATCAAATCTCTCAAGAAAGTGTTGATAGTATGATTGAATGTGTTAATGCTAATATGGATTTGGTTCATGGTTATTACAATGTTAAATCGCAGATATTAGATATTAGGCTTAAAGATTATGATCGCTATGCTCCACTTGGATTTTCACAAAAAGAGTCTAATGTAGGCTTTCAAGAAGCTTTATTGCTCACGTTGCAATCATTTCAGCAATTTAGTCCTATATTTCACGAAATAGCAAGTCGCGCTATAAATGAAGGCTGGATAGATTCTCACCCTAAGCCTGCAAAGCGAGGCGGTGCATTTAGCCATGGTAGCACGCCTAGTTCGCATCCTTATGTGTTGCTTAATTTTACTGGAAATAGGCGCGATATATTCACCATAGCGCATGAATTGGGTCATGCTATTCATCAAGAGCTAAGCAAAAGTCAAGGGGCGCTAAATCATGATACTCCACTTACTACAGCAGAGACTGCATCTGTATTTGCAGAGATGCTTCTTTTTTCGTCTATGAAAAATCAATTAAGTAAAAAAGAGCTCCTAGATATGTATGCAGGTAAGATTGAGGATATTTTCTCCACTTTGTTTAGACAGATTGTAATGACGAATTTTGAGCGCGCAATCCATGATATAGATGGTGAATTAAGTAAAGATGACTTTAATAGAATATGGCTTCAAGAGAATGAACGAATGTTTGGCAATAGTATTAAACTTACTAAGAACTATTCGCTTTGGTGGAGCTATATTCCACATTTTATCCACTCACCATTTTATTGCTATGCTTATTCGTATGGGCAACTGCTAGTTTTGGCTCTATTTGGCTTGTATAAAAATAGCAATGATAAGGAGAATTTTATTCAAACATATATTTCATTCTTAAGTGCTGGAGGAAGCAAGAGTCCTAGGGATTTAATTCTTGATTTTGGTTTTGATGTGAATGAAAAGCAATTTTGGGACATAGGTATGAATGAAGTTTATAGTTTGCTTCGGGAGTTTGAGGATTTGCTTAATAGCTAATATTAAATGCAATTCTTTCGTCAATTATTTTGGCTTTGTATCTAAGCCTTGATTCTAGCCTATACTATTTGATTTTAAATTGAATTTCTTTGGTCAAACACCTGCTAATACTAATATTTAGTTTAAATTTAACTTATCTCTAAATTCTTCATGGCATAAAATCAATCTAAAATTAGATGGCTTTATCATAAAATCTTTGTGCTTAGTTTAATATAGTTTAAAATATTTTCTTTTGCTTGATTTTTAGGTTATTCTAATTCTTTCACAACCTTAATGTCTATTATTGAATCTCCCTCTGTTATTGAATCAAGCACAGCATAAGCCTTTCTATCTCTAATAGAGATTCTACCAAATGCGGTATGCTCTCCATCTAGATGGGGCTGTGGTGCAAAGCAAATAAAGAATTGACTACCACCTGTATCTCTACCCGCGTGTGCCATAGAAATTGTTCCTCTATTGTGCTTTGTAGGATTGTTTTGCAATTCGCATTTGATTCTATATCCGGGACCGCCTGTCCCATTTCCAATTGGGCAACCACCTTGTGCCATAAACCCGGGAATAACTCGATGGAAAGTTTTATCTTTATAAAAATTTTCATTTGCTAAGCTTGCGAAATTTGCGACAGTTTGTGGGGCATGCTGTGGAAAAAGCTCAACATTTATAATCCCCTTTGATGTTGTAATTATGGCATATTTGTAATTGTCTAACTCTTCTTGAGAGATATTAAATTCTTTTATTGCTTCCATAAAAATATCCTTATAAATTAAGTCTAGGTGTGGAAATTCTAGCAATTTTAATCTGATTTTTCAAGTTAGCGAAGTTGTTTAAGTGTGAAATGTTACATTTTTTGCTTATAAACAAATGAGAATAGAATCTTTTAACTAAATAATCTTTAAGGATTTATGATGTTTCGACTACTCCCTTTGTTCATATATATGCTAGGACTAATAGTTAGCATAATCTTTATTCAAGCCGATACATTATATATTGATTGCAATGATTTATATGGTGAATGCAATCCAAATGCTATACATAATGATGAAAGTTCTAAGAATAATAAAGAAAAAAATATAAATCAAAAAAGAGAATCTTTAATCAAGAATACAAATGAGACAAAAAGACCAACAAGCAATACAGCATCTAGCCATAGTAAAAATCATGATTCTTCTCACCAATCCAATAAGCAGCCCAATACTAATATAACTAACTTTATTCCAAGTGGTTCAATGCCGCCTCTTGGTGGTAAGAAGAAGGGTTTTTTATATTCTGTAGTGTTTATTAGCGCGCTTTTTGACAATGGTGTGCAAAAGCAGGGTTATGGAATATTGCTTAAAGATGGCTATGTGCTTGGCACAGCTGATTTACTGAATGAGAGCAACTCTTATTTAAAAAGCATAGTTGCAAAAATTCAAGATGATTCTTCACAATCATTAATGTGCTTTGCTATGCTAAGGCTTAGGGCTACTGACGATAAGCTTGCCTTGCTTCGTGCTGAAAATTACACAGATATTTATTGCAATACTAGACCTGAAAGCTTTTATCATCAAAGAGTTAATTTGCACTATTGGACTCCAATTCAAAAGGGAATGCTAAAAAAGACATTGCTATCACGTTCGGATAAAGTTCTATTCCCATTTGTTACTGAAAACAATACTCTAAATTATACAAGCTCAAGTATTGGATCTATACAAAAACGCAATCCAGGCTATGGAATTCCCTTGTTTAGTACTAATGGAGATTTTGTCGGATTCTTACATTCTACTGGGGATTCTAAGAATCCTAATGCAGTAATTTCAAGTGATGAGGTGCATCAATTTATATGTAGCATTGCTAAACGTAAACTTTTACCTATTACTGACTTGATACGTCCATGTCTAAAGTTATGATAAATTTGATATTTATATTATGATTATTTTTACTAATAATATATTATAATCCATTATTTATTTAGTCTTAATACTAATTTTTATTAGAGTTTAAGGATATGATAATGTTATTATTTTTTGTCAAGCAAAACTTATTTCTATATTTAATTAACTTATTTTGGTGATTAATATCATGTTTGGCGATATAAGATATAAACTTTCTTATATGCTTAATTTATGCTACATATATTGTGTTTGCTTATATATTCATCATGTTGCTTTTTTAGCCATTTTGTGTTTGGCTTGGACTGCATGCGTTAAGCTGCCTACAAATGAAGAGTTAGCCTTAAAAACTAATGTCCGAAATGAGTTTCATAATAAAGAGATATTAAAGCATATTGGGGATTCTAACCTTGATATGAGAAATTTGGACTATATACAAACATTTTTTGCATTATTTCCGGATCCAATATTAGAGAAAATTATATTGCAATCATTGGAATCTAACACAAATCTCTTGATTCTTGAATCTAAAATAAGGCAGGCTAGAGCCACAGCAAAGGTTAATACTTGGAATCTATTTCCAAAAGCTAATGCTAATCTTAATTATAATTATAGTGATAGTAATTATCAAAGGATACAAACTAATGTTACGCAAAATACTACCAATGTTGCCCTATCGTTTAATTGGGAGGTAGATATATTTGGTAAATTAAATGCACTGCGCTTAGCAAATAAGGAGCAGGTTTTACAATCTATACAAAATTTATATCAAGCACAAGTTGTTTTAATAGGTGATGTGGCGAATTATTATTTTTTGATTAGACAGATTGCTCAATCAATACTCATCAATGAAAAGATTACCAATAATTTAGAGCAAATTTATCTATTAACAAATCAAAAATACCACTTAGGATTAATAGGTATAGATAGCGTGGCAACTACAAAGAGTAATTACTTATCACAAAAGAATGTAACATTGAACTTAAATTATGTGTTAGAGCAAAACAAAAATGCATTACTTTTGTTATTAAATAAAAATGAATTAGGGTTTGATATAGGCAATATTGATTATATATTTAATGAAGGAAAAATTCCTAGCATAAATAGTCTTTCTAGCTCCATTGTTTTTAATCGCCCAGATGTGAAATCTAGTGTATTTGCTTTGAATTCTTCCTTATATCAAAGACATAATAAAAAAATGGCACTTTTTCCTAATATTAATATCAATGGGAGTTTAGGTCAGATTCTATTTTCTCCACGCAATAGTTTAGGTGATATGGTATGGCAGATTGCAAGCTCTCTTGCTATGCCATTATTAAATAGGCAGTCTATAACACAAGATTATATTATGTCTAAAGAGGACACTAAACAGGCTTTTTATACATTACAAAATACAATTAATACAGCGGTATCAGAGATTGAAAATGCTACAAAGAATATGGAGATCACAAATACTGCTTTAGCCATATCGCAAGAAGACTTCGCAAATAATAAAAATACATTTGAGATTATGGAATCAAGATATAAGCAAAACCTAATAGATGATATTTCAAGACTTGAGTATGCTAATACGTACTTGAGAGCTAAGAATAGTTTGCTTAGCGCGTATTTAGCTCAAAATCAAGCTGTGATTGCTTTTTATAAGGCATTTGGTGGGAATCTAGTTCCAAGCCAATCTATATATCATATCGATATGCAGAGAGATAGAATCTTAGAAGACTATAGGATATATGAGAGCAAAAAGAGTAAAAAGGAAGATATAGCCAATGATTTATAACATTTTCACATTTGATCATGATTAAGGATTTTTTATGCCAACTAGTGAAGATATATATAAAACTATAACTCCAACAAAAAAGAAATATATATTATTTGTATGGCTTGCTATTCTAGCCTTCTTGATTTTATTGGTTATGCTTTTTGTATTACGAGACGGTAATGAAGTCATTTATACAACGGTAAACCCCATTAAAAAGGATATTACACAAACAGTTTCTGCTACTGGAACTCTTTCTCCTACAAATGAGGTTGAGATAGGTAGCCAAATTTCAGGCACTATATATAAGCTATATGTTGATGTAAATGATGTGGTAAAAAAGGATCAAATCCTAGCTGAAATTAATCCAAACAAATTAAATCAAACTAAAGATGGATATGAAGCGCAACTCACATCAGCTCTAGCAAATCTAGAAGCTTCTAAAGTATCTCTCTCTCAAAAGGAATGGAATTATAGGCAACAACAAAAACTATATGAAGCTACAAACGGGCGTTCACCCTCATTGTTAGAATTACAAACTGCAAAGATGGAATACCTCTCTGCTAAGGCAGATATAAAGGTTAAGCGAGCAGCTATTAATCAGATTCAAACAAATTTGCGCACATCAAATATTGACTTGCAAAATTCAATCATAAGAAGCCCAATTGATGGTATTGTATTAGAGAGAAGTGTTAGCTTAGGTCAGACTGTTGCGGCTAATTTTCAGTCTCCAACATTATTTAAACTAGCTGAAAACCTTGGTGAGATGAATCTTGTTGTAAATATTTCTGAATCAGATATTGGCAGAGTAAGGACTGGACAGGAAGCAATATTTAACGTTGACGCATATCCAAATCAAGAGTTTAGGGCAAGTGTTGATAGGGTGAATTTTGCAGCCACAACCACAGATAATATAACTAGCTATGAAACTACAATTCATGTGAATAATGATAATCTTCTTCTTAAGCCCGGTATGAATGCAACTGCGCAAATTAAAGTAGCAAGCTCTAGCGGTGCAATGATAGTGCCACTTAGTGCGTTATTCTATGACCCAGAGCAAAGCAAATCAAAAGTAACACAGAAAAAAGCCTCATCAAATCCTTTAACACAAGCAGGGGGACCATCAAGACCGCGTAGTGAAAGAGCTGTAAATACTAATACAAAAACACAGCCCAAAGGGCAAGTTTGGATATTAGAGGAGGGTAATGTTATACGAATGGTTGAAGTAGGTATTGGCATTTCTGATTCTAAAATGGTAGAAATCATATCAAGCGAGATAGATACTAATACAAAAATAGTTACAGAGTCTAAATATAAATAGTTTAAGCTATCTTGGCTATATGAAGTGATTTGCTTAATACGCGCTTTATAATATTACTAGTATTTTTACTTTTTATGTTAATTGGGATTAGCATCATCTTTATTTTTATCACGAAGCTCCAATATAATTGGAGTACCTAAGAGTTTAAATTCTGTTTTAATGGTATTGACTAAGTATCTTTGATAGCTAAAATGCAGCTTAGTCTTATTCATCATAAGGGCTATACGTGGCGGTTTGGTATCAAACTGTGTAGCATAATATATCTTAATGAACTTGCCATGATCGCTTGGAATTGGGTGTTTTTTAATGGCTTCTTGTATGCATTCGTTGAGCCTTGCAGTTGGTATACGATAAGAAAAATTATTATATACCTCTATGATTTTTTGCTTTATGTCATATATATGCCTATTTGTAGCGGCTGATACTGTGATAATTGGAGCATATTCTAGAAATCTAAATTTATGTGAATAATTTTCTTTTAGCTTGGTATATTCTTTACATCTTATATCCCATTTATTCAAAAGAACAATAATGCCCAAAGAATTATCGATGGCAATAGAGCTTATTTTTTCATCAAGCTCTACAAACTCCATGCTGCTATCTAATACCAACAAGGCAATATCGCATTCTTGTAGAATCTTCTGTGTCCTATCCAATGCGTATTTTTCTATGCCATTAATTTTTGAGCGTCTTCTGATACCTGCTGTGTCAACGAATGTAATTTGTTTATTATCATGAATAATACTTTCATTGACTGGATCTGTTGTTGTTCCCGCTACATTGGAGACTAAGGATCGATTAGTTTTTGTTATAGCGTTTAATATGGAACTTTTACCTACGTTTGGTCTGCCTATTATCCCTACATGAATTTGCGGAATTTCTTCTTGATTTGATTCCATTGAGAAATATATTTTTTCATTTGATCTGTCATAATATTCAAGTGGATCTAATCCTATGCTTTGGGTTAAATTTTGTTTTGCTGTAAAAGATTTATGTAGGCTAGAATCTAAAAGCGATATTTTTTTATCATCAACCAAAATTCTTTTCTTTTGTAGCTGGTTTGTATTTATTAACTTTTGAATTGTTGATTCTATTGTTGTGATGAGTTTTGTTATACCTCGATTATTGGATACAGAAATCATTATGAACTCAACTCCAAAAGACATGAAATCGTGAGTATCTAATGCAATTTTATCGCTATCTACTTTGTTTAATACCAATATTGCTGGTTTTTGTTTGGATAGCTCTCTAAAAATCATTATATCGCTATCATCTACACCCATGCTACCATCAACCATATATACAATAATATCGCTTTGTTTTACATATTCATATGAATGTAGCGAAATGTCATATTTTAATGCACTAGCTATATGGCTTTGATTTATAGTAGGTATAAAGTTACAAGATTTAGAATCTGCTTGTATTAAGCTTGTATTTTGCTTTGCCCTAGCTCTTGTCCCAATAGAATCAAGTATATCCAATCCACCAGTATCAATGATACAAATATCAAATTCATTTAACCGTAGGTTTTGCTTATTTATATCTCTAGTGCTACCACTTATGTTTGAAGTAATGGCTACTTGTTTCTTTAGTAATCGATTGAAAAGAGAGCTTTTGCCTACATTTGGCTTACCCATAATGCCAACATTTGCAATCGGAATAATGGGCTGGGTGTTAGCTTTGGATTCTGTGTGGCTATCTATATTCTTAGATTTGTTATGTTTTTTGATATTTACATGTGTTGAGTTCGGTGTATTTGCTAGTTTTAACTTTCTCTTAAATCCAAAAGGAGGTAGCAGCTCCTTTTGTGTATTTATATTGTTTTTTCTTCTAGCCTTTAGGTGCTTTCTGTTCATTTGCTAAATCCTAGCAAGTATGTATAACAATTAGATTATAGGGCTATGAGTATTTAGTGTTAAACTAAAACTGAAGTGCTAAGGTTAGCCCGATTCTATGAATATTCATATTATATCCATCTAACTTTGGTTTTTGATAAGACCCATCAAGACCAATGGCTAATGGCACAAGTGGAAGTGTAAAATGCAAGCCATAGTTAAGAGCCCAAGTATCAGTTAGGTTATTATTAAATGTCGAGCGTGAACCCCCAACATAAGGAGTTAGAATTCCAAATATAGAGTATCCAACTACTGCACCATATTGTATATTGTTATATCTATTTTTCAGAAGCGATCCAGATGAGACGCTTTCGAATTTTACAAATGGAGCTATTCTTATTTTCGTTTTTAGCCATATACGAGCATAACCACCAAAAGATAGAGATGATTTATCAAAATTATAGTGTTTTGCATCACTAAAATCTGCCGAAACAATTCCGCCAGCCTCAATCCCTATTAGAGGTAATGCGCTAGCACTAGATCCTAATGATCCTGCAACCAATGCTGTTGCAACAATCCCTGAAGCACAAATTTTTGTAAAATAAGAAATCTTTCTCATGATAAAGTTCCTCGCTTATTAAATACTATATTATTCTATTTTAGAATTATATGCAAACAATTTAAACCCAAAATAATTTCGATAAATAATTTAATCAGATTATCTTAATTGTGTTTATTTTAATATGGTGGTGCTTTGTGTTTGAAAGATGTAGCAAGAATTGCTCCAATGTTTTGTAGCTATTTGTCTAGCTTTAATGAATAGCTAATTTTTATATTTTATTATCCTAAATGAGATGAAACGTAATAATTTTTATATAATAATAATCCATTTTATTATTAAAGGAAAATATATGCTTAAGACACAAATGTGGAGATTTTATTTTGTATTGTTTACAATGCTATACCTATCTGTGTTAGGACAATCTAAGAATACTATGATTGTGCTAGATCCAGCTAGCATTGAGATTCTATACATGATAGGGGCAGAAGATGAAATACTTGCAATCCCAGATATGAAGACAATTGAGCCTAAAGAAAAGACTAAAAAATTGCAAAAAGTTGGGACTTTTACTAATCCAAGCATAGAGAAGATTCTAAGCTTAAAGCCAAAGATAGTTATTCTTACAAGTTATAGCATTGGATTAAAAGATCAGCTAGAAAGACAGAAAATAAAGACCATGCAATTACCTGTGAATAGTCTAAAAGATATTCAGAATAACATAATCACATTGGGAGATATAACCAATAAACAGGAAAATGCTAAAAAACTTTTAGATGACTTTAATGATAAGCTAGTTCAAATCAAGGCTATGCCAGTAAATAAAAGAGCTGTATTTATATATAGTGCTACGCCCTTAATGGTGTTTGGCGCAAATACTCTTCCTAGTGATGTTTTAGATGCAATTGGTGTAGATAATATTGCTAAAGATATAGTAGGACAACGACCAATTCTTAGCCCAGAATTTCTATTAAAAGAAAATCCAGAAGTTATTTTATATGGTTTGAGAATCACAGATAAAAATGAGCTAATTAATGCTAATCCAGCCTTTAAACATTTGAACGCAGTAAAAAATGATAATGTGTATTTTCTTGAGCTACACTCCTTGCTTCGTGGTTCACCAAATATCATTAATGAGATTTTGCGTATAAAAAAGGATATATTTGGGCAAAAAACTCCTTGATTTTGTTTTGAGTCTTAGCTTGATGGTGGTTTTTAATTTAGCTTTGTAATCATTAGTAAGTTTTTCTTGATATAATCTTTTATACTTAAAGAGATTTGCAGTTAGCTATGAATATTAAGGGAATAGAATGTTTGGCATTAATGCTATATTAATGTTGTTTATTGTGTTTGGCACTGTGTTTATGATTGGCAGTGAATTTAAATATGATAATGGCATATCTAGTAAGGAAATAGAATCTTATTTCCAACAATTCATACAAAGTTTCCCAATAGTAAAATTTAGTGGCTTTTTCAATAAAAGCGATTCTGCAAAAAGGGGACTGCATATATCTGATTGTAGTTTAACTACTTGCAAGGTTTATTATAATGATTATATATCTTTTAAAGGTTCGCATATTCCTATACCAGAGTGCAAAAGCCCAATACCATTAGAGATTATAGATAGCACTAGTGCTAGAATAGGTGATGCTAAGCTTAGTATAAGAGGCAATACTTTATCCATAGATGGTAAAATAACATTTGAATGCAATCCAACAATAATTGCTCAAAATATTAGCAATTCACAAGCAAATTTAGATATAGAATATAATAATGAAAGCTACAAAAATGATATTGGATTTAGCCCAAAAGATTCTAATTTAGAATCTAATGTTGGTATAAGAAATAATTTTCTTGAATACCAAATTACTATTAAAGATTCTACATTTAAGGCAAACTCACCATATCCGGTTAATCTTGATTGCATTCATAGAAAAGACTTTAGCTCTATGTTGATTTGCGCTAATCCATATCTTAGCAATGCGTATAGCTTTGGGCAATTTTTTATTTACCTCGCAGCTCAAAAGCCGCAGTCCTTTCATGTGCCACAAGATGTATATTTACATTATAAGGTAATGCAGGACAAAATCACACAATGTAGATTTCAAGCAAGAAGTAGTTACTGCATAGCACTAGCCATAGAAGAGTTTGAAAAGCAAACTATGCAGAATCTAATATTTGATTCTAGTTGGTTCAATAATAATTAGCCTCTATTTTCTTAACTTAGAATAACCTAAATTTTATTGTCTTTGTGGACTAAATTTTTTAGCCTCATATAAGCAATATTTATAACTTCAAAACAAAATTTATTTTTTGCATTTTTATTAATTTTTATTATAATTTCATTTATCCTTTGACAAAACTAAAGTGATATTGATATAATATTGCTTATGATATAGATAAGATAACATGAAAGATTCGGGGGTATCTATGGATGTTCTAAAACTTGATGCTCTAGCAGAAAAAATTAGAAATACACCTAAAGAAAGTATTCAAACAGAATAAGCCACTAAAATGGCTTTTATTGCCCCATTTCTTAAATATATTGGGTTATGATGTATTTGATCCTTGTATGGTTGTGCCAGAATACATTGCTGATGTTGGGAGCAAAAAGGGAGAAAAAGTAGATTATGCTATTATGAATGATGGCAAACCTTTGATATTGATTGAGGCAAAAAGTATCCATGAAAATCTTGATAATCACAACAACCAGCTTGTAAGATATTTTACTGTAACTGATGCTAAGTTTGGGATTCTTACAAATGGAATCGAATATAGATTTTTTTCTGACTTGGATGAAAAAAATAAAATGGATATTACTCCTTTTATGGTGATTAATATGCTCAATTTAAAAGAGAGGAATAAAAGAGATTTAGAGCGATTTGCTAGAGATAAGCTCAATTTAGATGCTATTTTGGATATGGCAAATCGCAAAAAATATACTACTGGAATCAAAAGCGTTATCAAGGATCAAATGCAAAAACCAAGTGATGATTTTGCAAAATTTTTTATTGCACAGATTACAAATAAAAGAGCAACCCAAGGATTGGTTGAAGAATTTAAAGAATATGTACGTGCTTCTTTGAATGAGATTATCAATGACATTGCAAATGAGAAAATCAATTCAATCAAAAATGAACTTCAATTTCAAAACCAAGAAAATAGCAATCCAAATGAAGATAAGATAGAGTCTGAAAATGGCAATGAAATTAGCACAGAAGAGTTAGAAGGGTTTCATATAGTTCGTGCTATCCTCTCTGAGAGTATAGATAGTAGAAAGCTAGGTTATCGTAATACGAATAATTATCTTGGGATTGTATGTGATGATAGTCGTAGGAAATGGATATGTTATTTACATTTCAAAACAGCAAACAAGTATATTTCATTTAATGACGGTATTGATGAGAGAATCAAAATCGAAAAGTTAGAAGATATTTATACCTTTAAAGATAAATTGCTTGAAGTTATTCAGAAATTTTGTTAGCTTGTTTTGCTTATTTTCTCTTACCTCTCTTACTTGCATAGATTTTTGAATATGCAGTTGATATTAGTGCTATTGCTTTAAGTCATGTAAAATTTAAAACTTCAATTTAATGAATAATTTATATTTTAGGCATATATCAAATTTCAAAACAAATATTTTCCTACCCAAATATATTTTTATAGAATAGAAATTATAGCTTGGAATACTTAAGTTAAGTTTTCAAGATAATTCGCAGCATACTAGTCTAGTGCAGATATAAATCATATTTGTAGTTTTAGAAATTTATGCTTTAGCTAGAGTTACTTTTTTGTATTCTAGTGCTAATTAAGTTTATATGTTTTTATTGTATTAAACTCTTTGGCATAAGAGGTTATATTCGCAAATATTACATATTGCAGTTTGTTTTGTTTGCGTATTCTCTTTACCAAATGATTCTAATATTTCTAATAGTTTTGATTGCGATTCTTTTAAATTCTCTCTTTTTTGTTCTAAGATAAAAGATTTTTCATTATCCTGTGCAAATTCAGATGCATATACATAGACATAATTCATTGGCAAATTTTTATATGGAGTTAAAAAGCTAAAGCTTTCCTTAGCCATCTCAATACAAAGGCTATATATTGGCATTTGCATGCTTTCTATATCTTTTGGCTTTTTTCCTGTTTTGTAGTCATATATCCAAATGGCATTATCATGTTTTTCTATTCTGTCTATAATTCCTACAAATTCATGCTTCCCACATTTTGCATGAAAATCATATTCAAGGGCTAGAATTTCTATCGTGCTTTTTCTAACCCTGCTTTTCTCATAATCAAAGAAATGCTTAGCAAGATAGCAAAGTTTCTCTATCTCTAGCTTTGTTGTGGTGCTATATTCTGTGTTTTGAGCTTGATGTAGGCACTCTTGCTCAAATGTATTGGCTAACAAATCTATATTCTCGCTTGTAATATGTGTTCCAATAAATTTAGAATAAGCCTTATATAATGCGTTATGAATGCAGATTCCAATATCTTTATGGTTTGCCCCATTAGGACTTGTAGGCTCGCTGCTTAAGCCTTCAATATATTTGAAAAAGAATTTACGCTGGCATGTTTGATATATATCAATAGCAGTTGGACTAAATGGCTTTGTATAGCTAAATGCGCCAAAATTATCTTCAACAAAGTTATATGGCAAGTTATCTTGCATATCATAGTATTGATATATCATGTCAATATCTTGTGCCATATCTATATCGCAACGCAATTCAAATAGCATAGTAGATGGAACTTTTTGAGCATTATTGACAAAGCTTATATGTGCTTTTTGGGTGTTTTTGATGATATTGAAATAATGATGCTTGAATAGCTTCTCTTTATCTTGTTTCGTTGGGATGTTGTAGAATTTTCTTATTCTGGAATTTAGGAACATATTATCTGATTTGACATTTGGTATTAAGTCATCTGTGAAATCAAGAATCAAAACTTCTTTGAAGCTAAGACTTCTAGCCTCTAATGCTCCAATGATTCGTATTTTCCCACCAGTTGTATCGCTTAAACTAAATCTTTCTATATCGCGCATAAAAAGCATAAAAAGCTCGTAAAAACCAAGTCTTGATGTTGCTAAAAAATTAACATTATACAATGTTGATAGGCTTGATATAATTTTTATACATTCTGAAATAATGATTTCATAGTCGTAGAAAATAATACGTAAAATTTGTTCTAAATGTTCTATCTTGGGTTCTTCTATATAATAGTTTTGATGTTTTATAATATCTTGCAAAAAGCCCCAAAATGATTCTATTTGAGAATCTTCACTTAAATTTTCATTCAAATTATTATTAGATTCTAAGCTAAATGAAATGTTCCAATTCAGACTTGTTGATAGCATATATTGCAATGATTGATATATGAATTGTATCTTTGATATGTAGTCTTGATTAGATTCTATGCTTTTTCTTTGGCTTAGGATAAATGAAATTATTGGTGTTATATCTATTCTAGTTTGAAAGTCATATTTATTTTTTTGTGCTATATCTTTTGTCATATTGTCTTGCAATGACTTTAGCACCATATACTCTTCTAAAGTTTGGATATTAATTCCCATAGCATAGTTAAACAAATTGCAAGAATCTAAAACCATTAAACTTGTTGCAAAAGATTCATCAGGCAGGATAATAGCAAAGTCGCTTTCGTTAGCTTTATCATCTAGTATCTGATTTTGCCAATCTAGCGCAAGATGTAGGGCTAGATTTGCTTGATTAATTTGCCTTTGTGTTTTGTATAGATTGATTTTGTTAGTATTTAGCTTTGATTCTTTTTTGCATACCAATATATCATTTGAAACGCAATAGATATATTTACAATTGGATTCTAAACTCTTGCTAAAGGCATGTGTATAGTGTGATATATTATAAGAATCTGTGCTGAAATGTATGCAAATAGGAATGATTTTAGCAATATGCGATATGATCTCATATTGTATTGGTGATATAAAACCATCAAGGTCTATATGCACGCTTTCAAACTTTTGCAAATAAGCCTCTAATATATGGTAGTTATGCGAAATATCATTACTATAAATAGAATCTGTTAGATTATTAAGGCTTAGGATTCTTTGATATTCTGTATAAATCTCTGCTAATAGTGCCAACTGCCATTCATATTCAATATATGTATCAATTTCACTAAATTTCATTATATTGTCTATTGTAATTGGTATCTTATGAGCACGTAGCTCATCATAGAATTTCAATAATATATTTGAGCTCTCCAAATATGAAATAAAACTTTCTTCTGGATTTATTATGCCCGCGCTTTGCAATTTAGATAGATCTTTATTGTGCTTTATTGTTTTTAAGGCAACAGATAGGAAAAATTCGCGAAGATTTCCTGGGACTAATGCATTTGATGTATATATAATTTTTTGAAAGAATTCATCTAATGTCATGGCATTTGGCAATATGGTGTCAATAGCACACTGTGGATTTGAAAAATTAAATAAGCAAAACCAATCACTTTTGATTACTGTGTTTTCTTTATTAGATAGATAAAGCGGACTAAAGTCTATATCATCAGCATATAAGCAACGCAGATAAAATTCTCCTTTTGCTCTAGCATTACTAAGAATATATAGACTTCTTTTTTGCATGAATAAGTTCAAGTTATTATTATGAGACAATTCGTATCCTTGACTACTTTATTTTGCTTGATGTTTGGATTTTATTATGGATTGATTATTCATCATACCTTCTTATATTTTTGTATATTTTACTGTGGATTTTAAAATACTATTTCTTGCTTTATAAATATAGAATTATTTATATAATACACTTATAAAATTGTATTCATTATGAACATTTTTACTTACGATCATATTTTTGTGTTGCATTTGTTTAAAATTCAGTTATTGGGTAATTATTATGAATATTAGATTATTTTATATTGGAGTTATAACTACTTTTCTAATATCTTTAGGATTGAGATTGTATTATTTGGAACACAGGGTAGATTTACATCTTGATGAAGTTCTGTCTATTGTGCTTTCAGAATATAATGATTATGGTTGGGGAAAATTTTATGAAGATGGTATTGTATTAGATTCTAATACAATAAAAGAAAAATTATTGTGGAATGACCCTACTATTAGCGGTGCTTTTAGGGATATTGCAAAGCTTTGGAAGAATAATCGCGACAGGCCACATACTAATTTGTATTACAGCATTTTTAGATTATGGCATATTGGTTTTATAGACAATGATACAAAAAGCTTACTATATAGAGGGATATCTCTAAATCTTGTTTTATTTGCCTTTAGTTTTGTTCTTGCTATTTGCCTAGTAAGGAATCTGCTACTACTTGCTAGCTCTAATAGCAACACTATGCAAGTATGTATACTTGTATTTTTAATGATGGCATTTTTAAATCCAGCCTCTATCACAAATACATTATTCATGAGACCTTATATGTTACAAGAGTGTTTGTTTATTTTGTTTCTATGGGCAAATAGCATGCTTTTTTGTCTCTTGAATAATTGCAATATTAATCCTACTTCACCTAAAGACTTAAAACCTAGAATTGTGCGTATGTCTTGTTTCTTGATTATTTCAACCTCCCTTTTATTGTTATCTGGATATTTTACAATTGCTTTTGTTACTATTATTTTTATGGTATGTGGAATATATACTGCTCTTTGTATAAAAAGATATATATATATATATATATATAACAATCTTGTCTTTGGTTTTAAATGTTTTAATATATCCAAAGTATTTTGCAGGCATTATTCAAGATAGGGGGAAAGAAGCAGCAGATAAAATTAATTTAGATTATTTTGTTTCCCATATTACAGAAATTACGCAATCATTTTTTTATTTAATATATAGTAATCTGGGAATGTTTATTTGCATGCTGTTGCTATGTGGGTTTGTATTATTTTTTTATTCTTTTAGGATAAAGTCCTTGCATCAAATTATTAAGCAAGATTTAATAGCTATTTATTCTATTTGTTCTTTTATATGGATGTTTTTAGTTATATTTGTTGCACCTTTTAAAACATTACGCTACATTATGCCCGCATTTCCTATTGTTTTATTATGTGTGCCATATCTTATGTATTTTTTGACAAATAGACATAGACTTTTCGCTTATATATTATGGACCTGGTGCTTTGCTGGTATTATTGCTGTATTTTTCTATGGGAATCGCATTGAGAATATGCAAAGCACATTACAACAACAAATTTCTTCATTAGAAGAAAGGTCAATAGATTCTCATATTGCTGTGTTTATGATACATAGTGCTAATTACGCCCTTTTGGTTCCATATATGCATAACGGTAAATATGTTTTTTTCAACCATTGTGAAAAATTGCAAAAATCATTAAGTAATTCAAATCATGGTTTTACGGCATTGATTGGAGATAAGGGAGCTTGTTTAGAAGATATTAAAAACATGAGAGGAATTTATGATATACAAGATTTTTATGGATTTGAAATACTATATTTTCATTAAGTATGGAATAATTTATCCAATTTGAAAAGTAAGATGTTATAATAAAAACTTTTAATTCTATTAAGGGAGTAGCATGGCAAATCATAAATCCGCAGAAAAGAGGATCAGGCAAACACAAAAAAGAACAGAACGCAATCGTTATTATCGCACAAAAATAAAAAATATTATAAAGGGCGTGCATGAGGCTGTAATCAATAAAGATGTATCTGGTGCTAGCGAGGCATTTAAAAGGGCTAATAAGGAATTACATTCTTTTGTTAGTAAGGGAATCTTAAAGAAAAATACTGCGGCAAGAAAGGTTTCAAGGCTTAATGTACTTGTTAAAAAGCTTAGTCAAGAGCAGTAATTCTAGGCATTTTGTAGAATATGCTAGTAGAGAAGTTAAAGCCAATTATTGCTAGAAATGATGAGTTATCTTCATTGCTAAGCACGCAAGAAGTTATGTCCAATGTTGAAAAATTAAAAAGATTTAGTATAGAGAAAAGTGAAACTGATGAGATAGCGCAGAAAGCAAGGGAATATCTAAAAGTACTTGATGATATAGCAAGTAATAGGAGTTTATTAGATGATAAGGAATTAGGTGAGCTTGCTAAAGAAGAGTTAAGAGAATTGGAGCTTAGAGAATCAGAGCTTCAAAACGAAATCAAGATTCTTCTTATTCCCAAGGATCCAAATGATAAAAAAAATATTTACTTGGAGATTCGTGCTGGTACAGGCGGAGATGAAGCCGGAATATTTGTAGGTGATTTATTTGGTGCATATTGTCGTTATGCGGATTCTAAGGGTTGGCGCGTAGAGATTATTAGCTCTAGTGAAAATTCAGTTGGTGGATACAAGGAAGTAATAGCTTTAATCAAAGGTGATGGTGCATATTCTCGCTTAAAGTATGAGGGTGGCACACATCGTGTTCAACGTGTTCCAAAAACAGAATCACAAGGCAGAATCCACACTTCAGCAATCACTGTGGCTATTATGCCAGAGGTAGATTCTTTGGAAGTTGTAATAAATCCAAATGACTTGAAGATAGATGTTTTTCGTAGTGGCGGACATGGAGGTCAAAGCGTTAATACTACAGATTCTGCTGTGCGAATAACTCATATTCCAACGGGTATAACTGTATCTATGCAAGATGAAAAATCACAACATAAGAATAAAGACAAAGCGTTGAAGATTTTGCAAGCAAGGCTTTATGAAGCAGAGCTAGAGGCGCAGACTACACAGAATCATGAAGCAAGAAAAAATCAAGTTGGCAGTGGAGATAGAAGTGAGCGCATACGTACATATAACTATCCACAAAATCGCATGACAGAGCATAGAGTAAATCTTACTCTTTATAGTCTTGAAGAGATTATGCTAAATGGGGATTTGGATAAAGTGATTGACCCATTAATTGCACATGCGCAAAGTTTGGCTTTGAGTGGTGAGTAATTTTATGATTTTCAAATGGATATAATATTAAAGCAAAGAATAGCATAGATGTATTTTGGCATTTATACTTAAAAAATAAGGGATTTGTATGCCGCATTATTTTTGTTCTAATCAGAATTCAAAACAAGCTATTTCTAGCCTTAAAAATTCATTTGAATTCAATGTTCTTTTTAAAGATGGCGTAAGGCTAAATCATGATAATATTTGCATTCATGCTATTTCTCTAAATAAGCTTAAATATAAGTTACAGCATAGTAGAAAATATAATCGTGATCTTTGTGGAAATGTTCTACTTGGATTTAGCATTAATAAGAAGGTTGCCAAGTCAGTGAAGCGTAATCTTATTAGACGTCGCATTAAGGCTATCTTCCTTTACTTAAGCAGAGAAATGTCAATTAGAAATACTGCATTTGCGCTTGTTTGCAGAAAGGGAATCTTAGAATGGGATTTTCATTCCTTAAAGCAACATATAATCCGCTCTATACATAAAATCAAGAAGTTGCTTACAAATCCAAACAAACGTCACATGTCAACGTATGCTTATAGACAAGACACAAACAAACAAGATTCTAAATAGATGCAATATACTTAATTCATGATTCTATAAACAACTTTCTAATAATCTAGCAATTAATATCTTAGACATAACCAATTCTATATCAATATTAGATTATAGCTCACAACAAACATATATTAAGTTCTAAACATTTCATTCTAATTTTCAAAAATAAATATGAAACTTAGAATGAAAAATATTAAGATAAACATCTAAGATTGCATATAGATTGAGATTCTAAAATCGATATTAATCCTATGTATTGCATTATTCTATTAATATTAGAAAATATATTACTATTCTTATAAAATGATTAACTGTAAAATATTTCACATTTTCTATTTTCTAATTTACATTTACTTTTTGTTTATAGATATTTATTTATTATCATCTTAATTGCTTTAACTTTATGAGAATTAATGAGGTAATGATGAATACACAATCCAAATCTGTTCACCATGAATATAAATTAAATACAGCCGCTGATAGACCACTTATATTTATGTCAATAGCTTGTGTTGTAGTTGTAGCTGGTAGCATTTATTTATTCCCAGAGGCGACAAATAAATATGCTTCTATTTTATTTGGCTTGGTTACGGATTATTTAGGTTCATCAATACAGCTAATTGTGTTAATAGGGCTTTTTATATGCCTGTATATTGCATTTAGTAAATATGGAAATATTAAAATGGGAGACCAAGAGCCAGAATACAAAACCATGCCTTGGTTGTTTATGTTTGTTTGTGCTGGAATTGGTTCATCTATTTTTTATTGGGCTACCATAGAGTGGGTTTATTATTATCAATCTCCCGGACTAGGCTTAACTCCTAAATCGCAAAAAGCATTAGAATCCACTGCCGCTTACTCATTTTTTCATTGGGGAATTTCTGCTTGGTCTGCTTATGCATTAGCTTCTATTGCTTTTACATATCATATTCATGTTCGCAAAAACAAGGGATTATCATTATCAGGTATGATTTCCGCGATTTTTAGAATAGATTCTAGAGGGTTTGTTGGCAAGGTTGTAGATATGGTTTTTTTATTATCATCAGTTGGAGCATTAACCCTCTCCTTAGTGTTAAGCGTGATTATACTAAGTATTGGGCTATCTGCTTTACTTGGGATTCCAGATAATTTTATTACCCGAGCAATTATTACTATTGCTTCTGCTACGATGTTTTTGCTAAGCACATACATGGGTATAGATAAGGGCATGCAAAACTTAAGCTCTGTGCTTGGTTATGGCACTTTGATTCTAGCTGCCATTGTGCTAGTCATTGGTCCTACTCAATTTATCTTAGACAATATAGTAAATAGCATGGGGTTTATTTTTTCTAATTACTTTGGCATGTCCTTATTCACAGATCCTTATGGCGATGGTAATTTTACTAAGTCTTGGACAGTGTATTATTGGTTATGGTGGATTTCATATACTCCGGCTGTCGCTTTGTTTGTTGCGCGTGTATCGGCTGGGAGGAAGATGCGTGAAATTATTTGGGCGTTTTTGCTTGGCTCTAGCTCTGGGACTTGGTTTCTTTTTGGAGTGCTTGAAAGTTATAGCATTCATGAATTTTTAACAGGTGCTCTTGATGTTGTTAACATAGTGAATGAAAAAGGTGGAGAAGCTGCCTTGGTTGCTACATTTTTACATCTACCGCTAGGCAAGGTATTCCTTGCAGTATTGTTATTTCTTATGATTGTTATGTTAGCTTCGCATGTGGATGCTGTTGCCTATGCTATGGCTGCTACTTCAACTAGGAATCTATCAGAAGGGCAAGATCCTAGTCGAGGTATGAAATTATTTTGGTGCATTTTATTAACACTTATACCGCTAGCAATGTTATATATCAATGCTCCATTGTCCGTTTTAAAGACTTCAGTAGTGTTGTCTGGATTACCATTTTTATTGATTTTATTAATTATTATGTTTGGTTTTATAAGGTGGCTTATTAATGACTATTCTCGGGTGCCATCGCATACAATAGATACTTATGTGCTATGTATCGATGATAATGAAGAAAGGGAGCCATCTTTCAAACCAAATATTAAAGGATAAGATCATGTCTACACATATTAGTTTGCCAAAGGATTTTTGCAGCAACCCAAAAGAAGCATATACATTGCCAGCTAGATATTATATTGATGATTCTGTTTTTAGCCATGAAATAGAAAATATTTTTACAAAAGATTGGATTTGTATTGCTCATGTCAACGATGTGCTTTTGCCAAATCAATATATCACTCGTGAAATTATTGATGAATCTATACTTGTCATTCGCGGACGTGATAATGTATTGAGAGCATTTTATAATGTATGTCCACATAGAGCTCATAGAGTTGTTGAAGGCGAGGGGAGTGCCAAGAATCTTACATGCCCTTATCACGCTTGGGCTTTTAATCAAGATGGTTCATTTGTCAATGCTAGGAATTGCAATAATGTTTATAATTTTAATAAGCATGATGCATGTCTTACATCTATTAGATGTGAGGAATATGCGGGGTTTGTATTTATTAATTTGAATCCAAATTGCAATAAAACAGTTGAACAGCAGCTCCCCGGATTAAAGGAATCTTTTGAAAAAACATTGCCAAATGCAGCAAAGCTAAAAAGGGTTGCTAGATTTACTACAAAAACTCCAGCTAATTGGAAAAATATTGTTGATAATTATATGGAGTGCTATCACTGTGCTCCTGCACATCCCGGGTTTGCTGATTCTGTTCAGGTTGATAAATATTGGCATAAGTTCTTTACTAATTGGTCATTGCAATATGGCTTAGCTATTCCATCTGATAAATCTTTTCAGTTTAGTGGAGAGTCTTCATTCTCTGGATATTGGTTATGGCCTTGCACCATGTGGAATGTGAATCCAGTGGGCATGCTTAACGTCATTTTTGAATTTCCAATAGATTCTGAAACAACCTTGCAATACTATGATATTTTTTTACCTAGTGAAGATATAGCAAAGGAATATCAAGATTTAATAGATTGGTATAGAGATGTATTTCGCCCAGAGGATTTGCGTTTAGTAGAGAGTGTGCAAAAGGGATTGCATTCAAGGGGATATAAAGGACAGGGAAGAATTATGGCTGACAATAATGATTCTGGTATATCAGAACATGGGATTGCTTTTTTTCATAATTTAGTAGCACAGAGATATTAATTACTAATCAATCTAAGTTGGAATTAGATAGCTTACAAAATAGATTTATATTTGTAAGCCTACTTAAGTTTTATTTATAATTAAGTTATTATATTTAATAATCTATATTAACTTCTCTTGTGATTTACGAGATCACTATAAATAATTCGAGAGAATAATTTAAGATTGTGATATTCATTGGGTAAACAAATGCTATAAATTTTTAATAAATTCTGCAATTCTAACAAATCCTTTTTTAATCTGTTCTATTTCACACGCAAAACTCATACGAACAAAACCATCCATACCAAATGCACTACCAGGCACCAATGCTACACCGCTTTTCTCTAACAATTCCTTGCAAAATGCTATGCTATCCCCATTAAATCCCTTTACATTTTGAATATTAATGAATAGATAAAATGCTCCATCTGGTTTAGTAACGCTAATGCCAGGTATTTCTTTAATTAGACTGCATGCTATATCTCTTCGCTCTTTAAAGGCTTCCCGCATTTGTCTAATATCAAAGTCTGCGCTTCCATCAATAGCTGGTATGGAGGCTTTTTGAGTAATTGAGTTAATATTTGAAGTGCATTGACTTTGTAGATTATCCATAAGCTTTATTAGCTTTTTATCCTTTGAGGCGGCATATCCCATTCGCCAACCAGTCATTGCTACGCTTTTACTCAAACCATTAATTGTTATAGTGCGCTGCAATATTTCATTATTAAGAGAACCTATACTTGTGCATTCTCCATCGTATACAAGCTTTTCATACATTTCATCGCTAATTACCCATAGGTTATGTTTAATTGCTACTTCAGCAATTGATTCTAATTCTTGTTTACTATATATCATGCCTGTTGGATTGGATGGACTAGTTAATACAATAGCCTTAGTCTTAGGTGTTATAGCGGATTCAAAGTCTATGCCACGTGCTTTGAATCCATACTCCTCTATAGTATTGATAAATACAGGTTTACCACCGCTATAAATTACTAACTCGGGATATGTTACCCAATATGGCGTTGGAATAAGCACTTCATCCCCATCATCAATTATTGTTTGGAATGTATTAAATAAAGATTGTTTTGCTCCATTGCTAACGATGATTTCATTTGGGCTGTATTCTAAATTATTATCTCTTTTTAGTTTGTTTGCTATAGTTTGTAATAACTCTGGGATTCCAGCTACGCTTGTATATTTCGTAAAACCAGAATTGAGAGCACGTACCGCTTCGTCTTTAATGATTTTGGGCGTATCAAAATCTGGCTCTCCGGCACTAAAACTTAATATATCTTTACCTTGAGCCTTTAATTCTCTTGCTAGAGTGGCTACTGCTATTGTGGCGGATTCACTAAGACTTAAAACCTTCTTTGAATACTGTTGCATAATGCTCCTTATCAAACAAAACTAACTTAATGCTATCAGAACTAAGTAATTTACAAGAACAATTTCACATTAAATTTCTCATCCAAGAATATTGATATGAAAAAACTTAACATTTTGTTGTTGTTTGTTGTAAGATTTACTCTTATTCCGTCTCTATCGCTAAGCTTTAGCAGGAATCCTACTAAGCAATCTGGCAGGGGATATGAATCTACGAACTTAATATCTAGCACATCAAATGATTTATTTTTTATATGCTCAATCTCGTCTGTTTTGGTTATCCCGAATAATTTTTTCTTAAAGTCTTTAAAGCTTTCATAATCCGAAATAATGCCTGTGCATGTTATAGATAGGTTTCTATTATTTATATCGCCTTCAAGTGTAAAACCCATGTCCATAATTTGCTCCTTAAAATTACTGTCCAAGAATCTTTGCTAGTATTTTTATAGCTTGGCTTAAATCCTCTTTGAAATGGTAGATTATGCTTGGTACGATGATTGTAAGGATAACAAAAGCTAGGGCAATTTTGACTGGAAATCCAATTACAAGTAAGTTAAATTGTGGATGAGTTTTCATAATCATACCGAAGATTATATCTGATAACAAAATAACGGCTATGATTGGAAAAGCCATAGAGAATCCTATAAGTATCATATTTCCAAATGCTTTTACGAAGTATTTTGCAATGTCTGGTATGCTTGTAGTCATTAGAAATCCACCCAAAGGTGTATCGTTTATTGTGTAGGCTATAATATCAATTAGCAGATAGTGAAAATTAAAGTATAATGCCATGAGTATTGAGAGCATGCTTACGACTTGTGCTACGATTGGTTTAGTAGTTCCGCTTGTAGGATCATATGCGCTAGCCATTGTGAATCCCATGGAAAAACTAGCCAAATCACCTGCAAATATAATCGAAGAAAATGCAATTTGTAACACAAGTCCACATACAAATCCAAGTGTAATTTCAAACAATCCAGCCAATATAAAGCTAGCTAATGTGGGATATGATATTATGCTTTGTAGTGTAGGCATAAATACTACTGCTAGTATAAAGGCTAATGCCGCACGAACACTAACGGGTATAATTTGGTTATCAAAAAATGGAAAAAATGCTAGTATAGAGCTAAAACGCAAAAATAATAACAAGAAAGCCATAACGTTGGCGTTCGTGATATATGGGATAAAATCTAACAAGATATTCCTTTTTGCCTTTCTTTATATGTGTGCTTAGGTTGTTTTGCTAATGTTTATATGATTCTAGCATAGATTTAAACATTAGGTTTTGAATATTACGCAATGTTTATAGGTTTGGGAGTAAGGATAATGCAGTTACAATCGCTTTATAATCTAGCATATATTTTTTCTACATATAAATATATAAATCATATAGAGCGCGTAAGTGATAATATTATTGAAATGAGACTTGATGCTGCTCTTTATTGTATTGATTTGAATAAATCTAATCCTTGTATTTATTTTAGGGAATCTTCTTTTAAAACTAAATCTTACCATGCTCCATTTGACATTGCTTTGCGTAAATATTGTCATAAATCTAGGATTGTGTCATGCAGGCTTGATGGTATGAACAAAATCCTTATATTTGAATGCAATATAAAAAATGCCTATAAGCAACAAAGAATATTTTTGCATTTTGAGTTAATCAATCGTGCAAGCAATGCTATTATTGTCTGCGATGGTATTATTATCTCTGCGCTTAGATTCTCTTCATTGTCTAGAATTATCGCACCAAAAATAGCTTTAACTCCTATGCCACAACCAAGCTTTACAAAACAACTCTTTTTGGAGGATAGGGAATTATTCCTACGTAAACTACAACAGCATTATCAAAACTTGCAAGATTCATTAGTAGTTCAAAATAAAAACAGATTGTTACAAAGATTGCATATAAAGCTAAATAAACTTCAAGTTCTATATGACTCTTTACCTAAAGTAAGTGAATTGGAAAGCTCGCGTGAGGAGCTAGTTATGCTTGCAAATCATATATTAATGAATTTAGATGACATTCCGCCATATGTTACTCGTATAAGAATTAATGACAAAATCTATGAAATTCCACAAGAGAGCAAAGCTTCATTAGTTAGCCAGAAGCTATTTAAACAGGCAAAAAAATTAAAACAAAGAATATTGCATATCAATCTCCAAAAGCAGAATTTAGAATCAAAGATTGAATTTTTGCAAAATCAAATATGCTTTGCTAATAATGCTAGCCTAGAGGAAATAGAAGTGCTAAAGCAAAAAAGAGTAAAAAAAACAAAAGAAGCTAAAAAGTATTTTGAGAGTTTTTACATTAATGGAATCTGCGTAAGTATAGGTAGAAATGAAACTGAAAATTTGCGTTTATTGCAACAAGCTAAAGGAGATTTTTTATGGTTACATGTAAAAAATGTTCCATCATCGCATTTGATTATCCATAGTGTTAAGGTAGATTCTGATACTCTTATGCGTGCTGGAATGCTTCTTGCTAAACTTTGTGGTATAAATGATAAATCAGTTGTGATAGACTTTACTAAACGTAAATTCGTCAGGATTTTACAAGGTGCAAATGTAGTTTATTCTAAGGAAAAGACGATATGTATACATCTTAATAACATATAAGGAGTGATTCATGGCACTTAATTCTATTGGGAATCTTACTTATATTAATCAGGCTAGTAGCGCGACATCTGCCATTCAAGCAAATAATATGCCGCATCCAACTACGCTAAATCACAGCATATTCCATGAGCAGATGCAAAAGATAGAAGAAGTTCGTCCAACTGAGCAATCACATAAACTAGAAGATAAAGAGGGAAATGGCAAGAGGGAATTTGAAAATGAAAAAGAAAAAAAAGGACAAGGAGATGATTCTCAAAGCTTTGAGAAAGCCATTAGCCTAGATGATAGATCGCATACTAGTGTAGGGCATATAGAAGAAAGAGTTGTCACAGAGGATACTATGCTTATGAAATTAGATTCTCACTTGTTAGATATTAAGGGCTGATCAATATAACCATGTATAAAAGTTGACTGGATTTATGATCGATAACTGGTATTTATATAGAAATTCTTAATATATCGATAATTTGGTTCTTATTAAAATACTATAAGACCAAATAAATGTATAAATCTATGGTAAATGATACTTTTGATTGTAATTTGGATTCTTTAGTCAATGATTTATATGATAAGAATCTTAAAGATTGCTTTACTACAAATAATATAATTAATGCTTCTGTTTTTGTATTTCTATAAATTTGTTATTTCACTTATATAAATAAAACAGAACCTAAGTCAATACTTAAAAAATAGAATATTTAGAATGTGCGTTTAAGTAAACTATCAACTCTTAATATAGTAGTAAGCCTATCACCTTGCTTTGCTATTCCATACATTAGATTTTCTTTCTCATCGAATGTATCTGGGATAGGGTCGATGAGACTTTCGTCTATTCTTATGGCTTCTGTTAGTTTGTCAATAACAAAACCAGCTATTTCATCATTGTGATTTACAACAAGATAACGAGTATCTCCGTCTTGCTTGTTAGGCGGTATACCAAACTTCATACGTAAATTAATCAATGGATATACGTTTCCTCGTAAATTAAATACTCCCATGACATAATCAGGAGTGCCGGGCACACGAGTAAAATCTATAGGTTTAATAATTTCTTTGACATTTAGAATAGGAACTGCAAATTCCTCTGTGCCTACAACAAATCCTATTAGCTGGACAATATTTTCAGAATCACCATGTAGCTCTGAACCGTCTAGTTGCTTTTGTTGCTTTGCGAATACATCTTTTATTTGCTTGTTATCCATTCTATTCTCCGCTAGTTTGTAGATTTATATTACGTTTTACAACATTTAATAGATATTCTGGAGTATATGGCTTTGTAATATACTCAGTCATACCAGATTCCACGCCACGCATTCTATCTGTTTTGCTTGTTCTGCTCGTCACTGCTATGAGCGGAAGATTCTTAAAACGATTGTATTTTCTTACTTCGCTAGCAAACGTATAGCCGTCCATGCGAGGCATTTCAATGTCTACTAACACGGCATCCAAATCATGATCACCATTCTTAACTATTTCTAGCCCTTCTAAACCATTGCTTGCTTCAATCACGGTAATACCTAATGGTTTTAAGCATTTTTTCATAATTGCTCGGTCTGTATTGCTATCATCAATTGCTAGGACAACATAGTCACTTGGCGCACTCTTAGTTTTTGCTACTGAATTTTGAGAAATGAGATTGCTTACGCTTACCTTTACATCTTTCGCCATATCCATCATAGCGGCTACGTCTGCTATAAGAGTAATTTTTCCATCTCCTCGCACTGTAGCACCAGCTATACCTTCTGTACCTTTTAAATAGTATCCTAATGACTTAATAACTACTTCTTCTTGCCCAATTAGATAATCTACTATTACTCCGATTTTTTGTTCAGCTAAACCAATAATTACAACATATACTTCATTAAGACTTTCTAATACTGAATCTACTTTAAATATATCTGCTAAGCGAACTAAGCTTAATACTTCATTTCTTAACCTTAGCACACTTTTACCATCAACAGTATAGATTTCCTCTTGAGAAACGCGAACTGTTTCTAATACAGAGCTTAATGGAATAGCATAATATTCTTCTTGTACGCCAACAAGTAATGCTTGCATAATGGCTAGCGTAAGTGGTATTTTAAGTTTTTGTGTAGTGCCAACACCTTTTTCAGAATCTACTTCAATAATCCCATTTAGTTTTTCCACATTTGTTTTTACTACATCCATTCCAACACCTCGACCACTTACATTAGTAATAGTAGCCGCAGTGGAGAACCCAGGTCTAAAGATAATTCCAAATGCTTCCTTGTCGCTCATACTATCTACATCTCTTTCGCTAAGCAAGCCTTTTTCAATTGCTTTTGCTTTTAGCATATCTGCATCAAGCCCTTTTCCATCATCTTTAATTTCGATTACGATATGATTGCCTTCATTGTATGCTTTTAGCTCCACAGTTCCTGTCTCGCTCTTGCCATTTGCCTTACGAACATCAGGTGTTTCAATTCCATGGTCGCATGAATTTCGTATTATATGTATGAGCGGATCGCCAATTTCTTCTACGATTGATTTATCTAATTCAGTTTCTTCTCCACTAATTATTAGATCTATGTTTTTTCCTAATTCACGGCTCAAATCTCTAACCATTCTAGGAAATTTGCTAAATACCTTTCCAACTGGTAACATTCGAGTTTTCATTACCGCTAATTGCAAGTCGGTTGTAACTGTGCTAATAGAGCTAACTACTTGGTTAAGCTCTTCTAAGAATTTTTCACCATCATATCTCTCTTCTACATCACCATAGATTCTAATTAGTCTATTTTTACCAAGCACAAGTTCCCCAATAAGATTCATCAAGTGATCTAATCGTTTGACATCTACTCTTACAGTTGGTTCAACAGCAACAGAAGGTGCTTTTTGAGCATTATCTTTTGGCTTTGCTTGTGGTTTGGGAGCTGGCTTTGCAGCTTGTTCAGCTGATGGCTTTGCTTCTGGTTTAGTTGGTTTTGGTGCTTCTTTTTGGGCATTCGCCTCTTCTTTTCGTTTTTCCTCTCTTCGTTTTTTGTCTTCTGCTTGTCTTTTTGCTAAAAGTCGTTCAATTTCTGCTTCTACTTCATCCGCAGACATATTTGCATAATCTAGTTCTTCTTCGCTTGATTCTTCAGTTGTATTATCACTAGAAGGAGCTTCAACTTGTTCTGGCTGATTAGTTGGGGCTGGTTTGGCTTGAGCTGCTTGTTGTGTTTCTGAGTCTAAATCTCCATCATCTGGTCCTGTGCCTTTTGATATTGCTTGTAATTTCTTCACACAGTCGCCAACATCAATTCCACTGTCAGCATCCGTACCATTATCTCTAATTACGTTAAGAAGTGCTTTCATGAGATCTATGGATTCCAAAATTACGTCCATTATATCTGGTGTAATCTTTAGCTCTCCTCTTCGTGCTTTGTTTAGCACATCCTCCATATTATGAGTTAAGTGAGTAAGAACATCGAAGTTCAAAAATGAGCTAGAACCCTTAATAGTATGCGCTACCCTAAAGATTCTATTAAGTAAATCTAAATCCTCAGGATTATTTTCTAATTCTACCAAATCTTGGTCTAATTGTTCGACCATTTCAAAGGCTTCTATTAGGAAATCCTCCATTATTTCTTGCATATCATCATTCATTAAAACACCTCACAGAATAGTTGTTTAGTCGCTAGATTATAACACAAAAAGAATTGTTTATATGTTATTCTAGTATTTTTGATATTTCTTCGTAGAAGACTTTGGCATCAAATTTGACCAAATACGCATCTACTCCTATATTCTTACTTTTTTCTGCACTAAATTTATCACAGATTGAAGAGTTAAATATTAGCGGTATAGTTTGGAATCTTTTATCATTTTTTATATATTCAGCAAAGTTAAATCCGTCCATTTTGGGCATTTCAATATCAGAAACAATAAATCTAATGTAAGATGATATATTATCCTCATGCTCTTTATAGAGTTCATTTAACATTTGGATTGCCATACTACCATCATGTGCCTCTAGCACTACAAATCCCATTTTTTTCAGGTTTTTCTTTAATAAGGCTCTAGCTACAGTGCTATCATCTACTATTAAAACATTCCCATCAAATTTTTTAAATACATCTCCTAACTCTTTTTTCTCTTGTTGGTCTCCATAGAAGTCAAGATCATCTATAATTCCCTCTAAGTCTAGAATCAGTAATGTCTTGCCGTCCTCTATTCTTGTGGTTCCTGTTATCTTGCTTCTCTCTAAATTGTGGCTATTGGAGCTAAATCTAGCGGCTTGCACATTATCCCATGTGATACGTCTTATAAGTTTTGCTTCATGTACTAAGAATCCGATCTTTAGATTGTTAAATTCCGCAATGATTATACGCTTGCTTTGCAGGGGTATTTTTGCTTCTCTTTCCTTAATATTTAGCCAAGCTGCCAAATCTACAAGTGGTATAATTATTCCACGCAGATCAAACACACCAAGGACATAATCAGGACTAGCAGGTAGGTCAAATGTCTCAGTCATTTGAATAATCTCTTGAACCTTGGCTACATTAATACCATAAATGCCTTCGTATATCTCTCCATTAATTTCCTCGTTTATACGAAAATCAACTAGCTCTATACCGTTTGATGAAACCCTATTAACACTTTTTTCTTTGTCCATTATCGTTTCCTACTTTTGTAATCAATGTATATGTTTTTGTGAAATATGAAGATGGCAATGCCACATATTGTATATTATCTTGTTCTATAGACTTCCCGATATGAAAATGTCCCTCAATAATGCAAAAATTATTATAGATTGATTTTTTATCTCTAGTCAGTGGCAAGATAATATGCTTTTGATATTGCATTATTCTTTCAAGCATAAATTCTCTAAAATCAGATCGATAAAATGAAAACTCTCCAATCATTCTCTGGCTAACTCTATATGCTACATTACGGTAGATTATACCACAACTTAATTTATCGAGCATTCTAAAAATGCCTATCAATATATTACTGCTCAAAATTTTTCTGTATGTATTATAGAGCGGGTTTATCCACAAATCTCCATGTGCTAATATACAAGCATCACCCTTCCAGTTATTAAGAATAATTGGTTGCATTTGGTATTCATAGATTCTTATATTGCCTGGTTTGTATTCTACATTGTGGGCTAGATTTTTAGTGAAGCAAAGTTTTGTTTTTGTGCCTTGTTCCCATATATATTTCAATTTGAAGTCATGATTTCCCTCTATGAATATTATTTCATTGTTAAAACTTAGCTCACAAATAACGCGTATTAATTCTTCATTTTGTGCTTGGCTGCTTTGTAAGGCTCCAACCAGTAAGTGGAAGATGTCTCCCATTAGAAAGATTTGTTTGCCTTTAGGAATCTCAAGGAATGATTCTATTAGCTTTATATCTCCCTGTTTGAAATGAGAATCTGCAATGAATACTGCATCTTCTTGCATTATTATATCTCTTATGAAAGTCATGTTATCCCCAAGTAAAATCTTCATTCTATTATAGAATCCATGAATTAGTCCTTAATTGTGATATACTATAGTATGGATATCGGAGTTATTATGAAGGAGATATTATGGAGCTTATTATCAATGGGGAGATAAAAACATTTAGTAATAATATTTCCATCTCTAATCTATTAAAAGAGCTTAGCATAGAGGAAAGAGTTGTAGCCATTTCGCTAAATTTGGATATAGTAAAAAAAGAATTATGGGATCAGACTATATTAAAGGACAATGATAGACTAGAGTTATTGCAATTTATGAGCGGTGGGTAAATCTTAATTAGGAGTTGTGACTTTGTTGTAATAGCTTGTAAAATTTACTCAAAAGGTTCAAATAGATTTTTTGAGCAGTTGAATTTTGTCAGCTAAATTATATGTTACTAGATATTGGTATTTGGCAATATGCTAAGCCTAAAGTATGAGATTAGAGTTTTATTGTCAATTTTTAAGCATTTGAGATAAATATCATTCAAGACTCCAATACAATATTTATAGTAAATCCTAATTTCTAATAGTTTATTTGTAGCTTAGACATATCAATACCGCTGCGCTCAAGATTTGTTGCTGTGTCATTAGTACTTGTGTATAAATTTGTAATACCCTGCACTCGAGATATTAATAAGTTGCTTGTAGTCTCACTAGATGTAAGGCTGCTTCCTACATACAATGTAGTGAGTTTAACTCCACCAAGTCTAATATCCTCTTGTTTGTTGTTGATTATAGGTTTCACACCCCACGCGCTGTGGGCCACAATTGCCCTTTTTTTGCCTTCAATAGTTTTGTAGCCTATGTATAGCATAATATGTCCGCGAAGCCAAATTATACTGCCAAATGGAATTCCATGTTCTATGATATATTTTTCTTTATCCTTATTATTCATATTTGATAAATCAGTGAATCCTCCACCAAATTTTGCCTGTGCTGCTGAATTTCTAGGCAGGAACACCCCAAATGTAGCAAAACTATCTCTAGTGAAAGCACTGCAATCTCTATTACCAAATAATCCTCCCCAACCATATTTTTGCCCTATCATACTATTGATAATGTTTGCCATATCTTTGTGCGTAAAAGGCAATGGAAAATCTGCAAATAGAGATGAGTTAAAGTCCACCTCGCGAATTTGTGCATAGTTGTTTATGTCTTTGTAAAATGTAATTAGTTTTTTATATTTTTTGTCGTATGGGAATATTTGCCCAATTCTTGCATCTAATATCCATTGTGACTTAGAATATACGGGCACAAAGTCCTTGTTTGGAATCTTATAATCTTCAAATTGTAAGATTTTTCTTTGTGTGTTTTTATCTACAAAAGCAATATTACGTGTATCTATCCAGCCTAAAACATACGGAGCTTGAACGTGTGCAAATCGTCCATCTTTGCTGAAATGAGTTATAGCTAAAGGTGTCCCTTCAAAGACTAAGCTATATTGCCATCTATCAAAAGGGAAGTCGCTAGCATTTTTATATCTAGGTTTATTGCTTGGCACACCTCGAATAGATGTAGCTTCTATTACAATGGCGTTTTTTGGATTCTTTAGGAATTCAGAGATATTCATATTATCTATAATGTTGCTAAATTCTTCTAAGGTATTTGGCATTAAATTCTCTCCGACCCCAAGCAAAGAGTTTATTTTATTTTCTAATTCAGAAATATCATCATTGTATTTTTTTAGTAGTTTTTTGTAGTTTTTAGCATTTTTATTTGGTGGATTTTTCTTTAGTTTTTTTAATTGATCTGAATATTCTAAGGCATTTTGTAATGATGGTAAGATATAAAATACATTTTCTTTATCAGTGTTAATGTTGCTTGGATTCCAGACTGCGTAGAATTTATCTAGATATTCTTGCTTGCCATATTTTTGCATAGTGTCAGTAGTAAAACTGCTTACATCGCTATCTATTGAGATTGCGGCTTTTTTATGATCTAGATAGAAGGATTGGAATCTAAAATTGCTGCTTGCTTTGATTTCTGTGCTATTGGTAGAATGGTTCATATTTGATAGTATATTGTGATTTATGCTATCTGCAAACAAGCCTATTGGAGCACCCAAAAGCAAAGATGTCGAAAACAAAAACAAAATATATTTAGTTTTGCTTAAGTTTTTTAGATTTTTAATGTTCTTAAAACCATTTAGATTCTTATTGTCTTTAGGATTTTTAGCATTTTGTGTAAATATAAGTCTTTTTTTGTTTATTAATTGCTCAAGGTATTTGGCATATAATGCTGCTAGATTCATATTATGTTCTCCTTGTTATATTTTATGTCTCTTATTAGATTTTCTAGCTGTTCTAATCCTATTGCTATCTTAGTAGTCTCTCCTTCTAGGATTACTAATGGTCTCTTTATAATAGAGGGATTATTTATAATCATTTCTTCGCTTATATCACTGGCATTTTTAATATGTGCAAAATCTTTGCTTAACTTTCTATATGTTGTGCCTCTTGTGTTTATAATATTAGCTAAACCATGATCATCTTGTGTTTTGCTTTGCAAGTTTTTAGTTAAGGATTCTAGAAATGATGACTCTAGTGTTTGCTTTTTGTAATCAACAAATTCATACTCTATATCCGCATTTTTTAGAATCTCAAATGCTTTTTTCATGCTATTACATGTTTTGATTCCATATATTGTTACTTTGCTTTGCATGATTTTTCCTTTTACTTGATTAAAATATCTCTCTCATAAGCAGCCAAAACTCCTCTCCTCTTTGCTTATATGAAGGATATTGGTCGATACTAGCGCATGCAGGTGATAGCATTATTGCTATATTTTGATTTGATATTTCATTACCTGTTTGTAATATTGTGCATAAATCTTTAGATATTTCTTCCATAGCTTGCCTTAGTGTTTTGCAAAATTTAGCTTCAATATCAAGTTTTTGACATTCAAGCATAATGTCTTTGCCGTCTTTGCCTATGCTAAAAACTTTGATTTTATGTTGTTTTATATATTCGTATAGTATATTTAGTTTTGCCCCTTTGGCATCTCCTCCAAGTATTAAGTAGAGGTTATAGATATTATAGGATTTTATTGCTGCTAGGGTTGCATGTGGGTTTGTGCCTTTTGAATCGTTAATAAAAAGCAAATTATTATGAATTCTCTCTTGGATTCTATATTCGCCAATTTTATACTTATCAATTAGACTAATATCCGTTCTAATTCCAGCAAAACTGGTTCCTGCTACGCTCATAGCGAAATCGAGTTTAAATGGCTCTTTAAATAGATTTGCATATTTGCTAGGAATTGCAAAATATTCACATAAATGTTTGGAATCTTTATATGCGAAAATATTAATATTTGCTAGATCTATAATCTTTTTGGCAAAATCATATTGATAAAGATCTTTAGGAATGATTGCGAATAGATTCTTTGCATTGCCAGATTTGCTCATTATATCTAATATATTTATCTTGTCCATTATATAGTTTTCATAACTGCCATGCCAACTAATGTGGTCTTGGCTTAATGGAAGCAATATATATAGATTTGGCATGGCGAAGTTACTCCAATGTAGGCTAAATGAGCTAGTTTCAAGCACCCATATATTTGCTTTCATGATATTTTTGTAATTATTATTTTCTTGTTTTGTGTCTTGGTAATGCAGAGAGCTAGGCAGCAAATACTTAGCACATCTTTTATCTTTTTCTTGATTCTCATTGTTGTTTATATTTTGTGTATTGATACAGTAGTTAAAAAGCATGTTAAGACTATAATCAATACTATTGTTTAGGTTTTTGTAGTCCAAGAGATTAACTAATGGTGTTCCAATATTACCACCAGCTTTTGCTTGTAACAATAGGGTGCTAATCTCTGTGGTTGTAGTCTTACCATTTGTTCCACTAATCCATATTGTGTATGGTCTATCTATAAACTTATCATGCTGCAAAAGAAAATACACAAAGTCATATTCACTAATAATATTGTTGAAGAATCTAAGATATGGCATATTTGGATTAATTCCCGGACTAATAATACTAATAGAGTTAATGATATGATTGTTGTTTATAGAGTCATTTAGTGGATAGTAGCAATTTTTATCATTTTTTTCTGTGCAGATTCCCATGCTATGCTCTAATTCGCATTGTTTAGCACTATCTACCAAAAATTTAGAATCATATATATGGCAGTGTATATTGTAATAGTTAAGTAGTTCTACTATTGGCTTGGTTGTGATGCCATATCCTATTATGTTTACTATTTGTAATGTGCTACATTCTATGCCCATCATTACTCCTTTAATAACAAATAATATGAAACATTAAATATCAAAACTTGCAGTTCTTGTAAGCTTGCAGAATTTTACTCCATATAGTCCGCCAATTTCTAAGCTAAGAGATTCTATATCTTGTTTATTTCCTGTTATAACAATTGTCTCTAAACAATTATTTGAATCTATATGTATATGTGTATTACAAATGATATTTACTCCAGCATTATGCTGTATTTCATTTAGACGTTGATTTAGCCCATTTTTATGATGATCATATACTAGCACTAGCACCCCTAGAAAGCCATTGCTATTTTTTTTATCTTCCCATTTGGAATCAACTAACTTTTCTCGTATTAAATCTCTAATTAATTCAGAACGAGACTGATAGGCATTTTGAGTAATTTTAGAATCTAGCTCTTGCAGTAAATTTGCAGGTAAGGAGACTGAGAATCTAATGATTTGGTTATTATCTAGCATACTTACTTCTTACATAATAGTTATGTAAAAATTCTATCACATAATACTATTTTTAAAAAGCCATTTTTGAAAAAATGCTATTTTTTATAATTTTCTTCATTGCTTGGTTTTTCACTCCCTCTCAATAATTTTTATTTCTTCATTTGTAAGATTATATAGCGAATAGACTAAAGTATTTATTTCTTTATCCGTCTTTTCTATTGTTTCATTGAAATTTTTATCTTTTGTTTTGCTAATTCTTTCACAAAATCGGCAAAAGATAGATTATAAAAACTTTCTATATTTTGCGTTATCTTTTTCAGATTGTAAGTTTCTTTAATTCTGCTAATAAATCTATTTGTTTTTTTCTGTAAATCTTTATTAAGAGACAGCATTTTTTCAGAAAGTTCTACTAATGGCTTCTGTTGCTTTGGTGTTGTTTTGGGAATATAGAAAGTTTCTATTTGACTTCCTTTCAAATAAATATAAGCACCACCAATTTTTGTAGAGCCATAAATAACATTATAAATATATGTTGTAAGTTTTGAATTAAGAATAGCCAAAACAAAATCTATTATATTTGATTCTATATCAAAATAATATATTCTATCTAATATATGAGTTTCTTTAATTATGCTTTATCGCTTTTATTTTTAAAACAGTTCGAGGAAGCAAGATTAAATCTTGTGAAAATTCTTTTATTTTTTCTTCTTTTTCTTTAGAATCCTTATATTCTATGAATAATTTTTCTACTGGAAAACAATAACCATTTGATAAATAAGTAGATTTTATTGCTTCTATATCAGATTTTTCTACAAAATCTATCTTAGAGTTTAGCAATCCTCTCTTTATAGATTTTGTTAAATCTTTTAATTGTTTAGATTTTTCTTTTACTTTATTTATTATATTTTTAGAATCATTAGTATTTTCAAAATCTATTAAAACTTTTGATTTATTTTTCTATATATGAATATATAAGGATAAACTGAAGCGTCAGAAAAAATATTATCTAAAGAAACATTTTTTATACTTTTAATGGAGCAATTTTTATTTATATAGTTTGATATATAAACCATATTCAGCAGATAAAAACTTATTAGGCTGAATCAATCCAATTAAACCATTTTGTTTTGCTAAATTTATTGCTAATTCATTGAATATGATATACAAATCATATTGTTTATATGCTGAAAAATATTTTTTCTATTTCATTTTTCTGTTTATTATCTAATTGAGTTCTTCTTACATAAGGCGGATTTCCAATAATTACATCAAAACCGCCTTTTTCAAAAACATCTGGAAATTCTTTCTTCCAATTAAAAGCCTTTTTTCCTGCTATTGCTTCATTATCAATAAGGGAATTGCCACATTTAATTTTATCGTTCAAAGTTGTTAATTTTCTATTTCGTGCTGCGGTATGAAGCCATAATGATAATTTGGTAATTTCTATGCTATCCTCATTTATATCTACTCCATATAAATTATTTTCGAGAATTGTATTCTCAATTTGAGAAAAGTTTAATTCATTCTTATGTATTTTAGACCAGAGATAATCAATTAAAGTATGCTCCTTTCTTAATCGGCTCAATGCTGAGTTTAAGAAAGCACCAGAGCCACACGCACAGTCTAATATTTTAAGACTTAAAAGCCAATCGCGATATTTATTTAGTCTTTCGTCTAATTGGTATATTGTCTTTTTTTGATATTTTTTATCAAAAGTATATTCTTTATCATTTATTTTCAACTCTTCTTTCTTTGCTTCACAAAGTTTGCCTATTGTATTTTCAATAATATATTTAGTAATATATTCTGGTGTATAAAAAACTCCGTCTTTCTTTCGCTTTCCTATATTTGCGTTTTTAGCCTTTATTCCTTTTCTTTCGTTTTCTATTTCTTTCTGGACTTCTTCAATTTCCGTTAATGAGTTTTCAAAAATCCTACCTAAAATATCTACGCTGATTTGACTTTGAAAGTCATAATTTGCCAATCTTTGAGAATGGATATATAAAACATCATCGCCAATCTTTACACTATCTAGTGTTTCATCTGGTTTGAATAAGCCACCATTATATGCAAAGACATCTTTTGAACTGTCGCTATCATTCTTGAAGCCTTTATCAATTCTATCAAAGAATGTTTTGAAAACATTATATAATGGCTGATAATAGCCTAATTCTTTCAATTTTTTATAATCGTTAATAATTCCAATAGCTGAATTAATGGGTAGCAGATTTCTATCTTCACAGAATAAAACAAACAAAATCTTATCAAGAAGCTTTTGAGTTTTTTTGAATAACAAAAGCTTGTCTATCTCTATATTGTTTTTTATCAAATCTTTAAATAAAGCCCCTTTGAAACTTGAATAATCGGAATAGAAGTTATTGGTTATTTCTTTTTCTTCTGTTAATGTCTCGTATTTTAATTTCAGTGGTATATCATTGGTTATGTTTTCTAATTGTAAAAGCAAATAAAGCAAATCAAAACTATCTTTTGATAGATTAAAAAGATTAAATTCTTCATATTTTATTTGAGTTTCAACATATAAACGCAATCTTTCGAAATTAGAAACTATTACATAATTACATTTTTCGTGATGATTTTTATAACTAAACGCTTGAAATGCTACTTTGTCTAAATCTTGCGTGTAAGTTCCCTTTAATTCTATAACAGCTTTCACTTCATTATTTATAATAATAGCTCCATCTGATTTCTTGGAGTTTGATTTACTTTCATTCTTTAATTCAGTAAGAATATTGTAATTTACTTCTGGCGCAATTGTATAGCCTAAGATGGAGCAAAATAAATCTCTAATAAAACCCTCTTGATATTGTTCTTATTTTGAGTTTCTTATATTTTTTTGTTTTTCTTTGTTTGCAAATATCTGGCAGTATAAAGAATATTTTTCAGTTAATAATTCTTTATCAATTTTTGATAGATACTTTTGGATTACTTTCTTTTGAAAGATTGTAAAACCACCGACTTATTATTGCTGATTGTATACCCTCCTTAATAATATTACACTTTTAGTATATCTTTGATTATCTCTTTATACCTGATTGCACATTTAACTTTAAGATATATAGCTTTGATAATGAGGCTACATATAATAGCGATTTGATTTGTTTGCTTGATTTTATATTAGATTCTATGTTGGAATATTTAGCTTGATGAGATTTAGCATCTCTCTGGAATTGTCTATTTATATTTAATAATTCTAAATCATTTAGACTAAAGGCAAAGTTACCAACTACTTGAGGGAAAATAATCTCTCCTAATAGCTTTCCACTCGCATTAAACACTTTTATGCCATTGGCACTACTAGACCATATATTTCCCATAGAATCAACTTTAATCCCATCAGGAAACCCAGGCTCAATAACAGCCAAGATTCGCTCATTTTTTAGAGTTTTATCTTTAGCTATGTCATAGGCTAGGATTCTATGTTGCAAGGATTTATTGTTAATATCATATGCTAGCTGGCTATCTGCTATATATAGAATCTTTTCATCAGGGCTAAGTGCTAGCCCATTTGGGGTTTTTAGTAATGGCGTATTCAGCCTTATTATATCATTTGAATTAGGAGAATATCTATATACAAATTCCCCATCAATTTCTTGTTTCCCTCCATATCCTTCGAGTGGATTTAATAATCCAAATCTTGGATCGCTAAACCAAATATCTCCACTGCTATCAACGATTAAGTCGTTAGGACTATTAAATTTCATGCCTTGATAGGAATCTAGTAATACTTTCCATTGTTCTTCTTTTAATGGCTTTGGGCTTTTTATTTGTTTTAATGTAGTTAAATTTAGTTTTTCAATAGCGCGCTTGCCATGCGATGCGGCTATGAGATTACATTTGGTATCTAGGGCATGACCATTTTGGAAATGAGAAGGTTTGAGCCAAATACTAGTTTTTATTTTAGGCTCTTGATTTTCCCAATCTATCTTGAGTAGCAGTAACACATTTGATTTTACATCACTAAAAACCACATTGCCATTTGGTAATGCTTGCACTCCTTCTAGCCATTCGCCTCCCTCATATGCAATAATTGGCTCTTGATTAGAATCTATAAGCTTGTGAAATGATTTGTCATACGACTTGAATGTAATCTTACTATTTGCACTGTGTTTTGCATGTGAGATTCCAAATGCTATAGCTATAAATAATATAAATATGTTCATTTCTATCCTTGTTGTTAATCTTTTAATCCCATATCTAATATTTTTGCAATTCTTGCTATATCATAGCTTTCTATTTTTTGCCTTGTTTCTTGTATATAAGATTCTACATTATTGGTTGTTATCCTATGCTTGTTTGTTGCAATAGAATCAATTTGCATTTCATTCATATCGCGCCCATAGTGTGTGGTGTCAAAGTAGTTTGCAAGCCTGTTGGGGTAATCTAGTGAATCAAAGCCATAAATTCCTACATTTTCCATGTCTTTTGTCATTTCTACTAAAAGCCTTAAAGACATCTCCCATTCATATAAGTCATATATCTCATCTTTCAATCTAAATGTAAGCCTAGTATATGGTGGTATTACAAAATAAAACTTGGTATTTGGGTTTTGTTTCGCTAAGAATAAAATATTATCATTTAAGTATGCTTCATGACGTTTTATATCTATTTCATGTTCTGCTACTGTAAATGGATTGTTAGCGAAATTTCTCAAATCATCATAGAGTTTCTTAGTTTTTTTGTTTTGGTTACGAGTTAACCATGCCCTTATTTCTTCATCTGTATCTAACTTTGTTGTGTCTGCTGTTTTTGTATTGCTTTGTGTATCACTTGATTGAATTCTTTGTCTATATGTGTTCTTATTTCCTACACATTCTTGGTTTAGAGACCATATTAGAGCGCATGAGATGAAATGATAATTTAGATATAGTTTTATGTCATTTATTGGGTTCTCATCATAGATATATTTAAAGTCTCTAGCATCTTTATCTACTGTTTGCCAAAATCCCTCTATAGACATGATGACTTGCTTTATGTTCTTATGCTTTAATCCATAGTTTAGTATTACTGCTTTTTCATAGTTGCTAGCCCCGCCTGTTGAGAAATTTACCCAAGTCCCTTTAAGCTTCTCATCTGCTAGTTTTTCATCTGATTTAAATAGCATTGATGAGCCCATGATTATAGAATCAAACTGATAAAAATCTATCACCCCTCTAGCTTGCGATCTCCCATGTCCAGTATAGTCAAAGAATGTAATATCTCTCCAATAAGGCTTATGCCAAATTTGCATAGGATCATATAGATATAATAAGATAGAAATGCCTGCTGCAAATGGTATGGGGACGCAAAGGACACATAGATAGAACAGTTTATATGGATTCTTTATCATGCTTATATCTCTAGAAACTAAAATATATAAATTCGCTGTAAGGGTTTATAATTAGTATAATTACTGATGTATATAATATAACCATTGTAAAAATAGCCCACATAGCATTAACTCTAAACTTACCTGTAATTTCTACACTATTTTTCAAACCTAAACACATAATAAAAGCTAGAACTATGTATATCAATGTATCATTTCTTCCATATATATTTTCTAGGAAATGAGGAACTAATCTAGCCTTATGCGGAATCTCAACCCACACAATACCAAACATACCCTTAAGTAAATTTAGCGCGCCTTGTAAATTTTCTGCTCTAAAGAATACCCAAGTAATATTGATAAAATTAAATGTTACAATCCAGCAAAGAATCTTATAAATTTTGGAATCTAGAAAACTTATTAATATGCCCCTTATTTTATTATTCTTAGCATCATTATCTTTAGAATCTCTTATACTATCAATCCACCAAGAATATATTCTATGTATAACCATTGCTATACCATGCAAGATTCCCCATATAATGAATCCTATACCAGCACCATGCCATACGCCACTAATGCAGGCTACAATAAATAGATTACGCAATGTAAAAATTTTATTGTGAATATGCTCTATCTTAAGCTTAGTATATATATACTTATTTATTCTTCTTTTATCTATGTAATCTTTGTTAGTATCTCTATTATGCTTGTCATTCCTATTGCCGCCTAATGGAATATAGATATAACTCTTAAGAAATCTTCCAAGTGTTATATGCCATTTTCGCCAAAACTCTGTAATATTTAAAGATTTGTAAGGTGAATAAAAATTAATTGGCAGCATGATATTAAATAGCAAGCCAAGCCCTATTGCCATATCGCAATATCCACTAAAATCAAAATAAAGCTGAAATGTATAAGATAAAGATGTAGCCCATGATTCAAATATATTTAAAAATCTTCCAGAATCAACAACACCAAAGCCAGCATTAGCCCATATTGAAAAACTATCTGCAATCACTACTTTCTTAAATAATCCAATAGAAAAAATAAATATCCCTCTAGTAATATTTTTGTGATTTAAAACCTTGTTATTTTTATTGGTAAATTGTGGCATCATCTCTGCATGATGTAAGATGGGACCAGCAATTAAATGTGGGAAAAATGTAACAAATAACGCATAGTTAATAAGGCTTCTTTCTTCTACTACCCCTTCATAACAATCAACCAAGTATGCAATCTGCGTAATAGTAAAAAAGCTAATACCAAGCGGCAAAATGATATTCAATGTAAGAATATCTTTATGAAATATATATTCTATAGTTTCTAAGAAGAAATTCATATATTTAAAATAACCAAGCAATGCTATATTAAACGTTAAGGCTATAAAAAGAAGTAGCTTTGGTTTTAGTATTATCAGAGATTTAGATTCAATATTTTTATATTTAGTTTCATTCTTTAAGACTTTAGAATAACAATCATTAGATGTATTAGATTCTTTGCTTTGATTTGCATTACCCAATTTTAATCCAAGCATATAAGAATCTAGGCTTAGATTTTGTAAATTTTTCTTAGTAGGTTTTAATGCAAAAGATTCTATATTTTTTCTTCTTGCTTTAATAATAAAGCCAGATAAACAATAATTAAATCCAATAGACATTAAGAGTAAGGGTAGATACCCTATATCCCAATATCCATAAAAGGACAAACTAGCGCACATAAGCCATATAATGCTAACTCTAGTGAATCCTTTATGATTTAGCATAAAATATATAAAAAATGTAATAGGTAAAAAAACAAATATAAATTCATATGAATTAAATAGCATGAGTTTCCTTATTTATTATGCTAAATTGTGTTATTGAGTTAAGCTCGATAGTATTTATCCTTGCTGTATTTAGTAGGCAAGTAATCATTATGTAAGTAAATTGCAAATGTTTTGCTCTATTTACAATTATTTATTCCTTGCTCTATCTATTAGTGATTATCTCTGGATATATATCATGTAATAGCAATCTCTTTTTTGCCATTTTGGCAAATCTCTTGCCATTGCCATAGTTTACATATGGATCTATGCTTAACCCACCACGAGGTAAAAACTTACCCCATACCTCCAAATATCTAGGCTCTAAGATTGCTATTAAGTCCTTAGCAATAACATTCACACAATCCTCATGGAATCCACCGTGATTTCTAAAACTAAAAAGATATAGTTTCAATGATTTTGATTCAACTATTTTGTTATTTGGAATATAGCTTATATATATAGTGGCAAAATCTGGCTGCCCTGTAATTGGGCACAAAGATGTGAATTCTGGGCAGTTAAATTTTATAAAATAGTCATTATCAGGGTGCGGATTTGGGACTGTTTCTAATATATCTGGGTTGTAATTAAAGTCATATTTTGTATCTTGTCCAAGTGATCTTAGCTTAGGCTTTCTTTCTGTTTTTCTTGTTTCTTGTTTAGATTCTTGCATAATTTGAGATGATCCTTTTATATGTTGTTTATATAGCCTGTGAACTTGTTCTTGATATTCACAGCGTAAAAATAATAGCCACCTTCCTTAATCTTTGTAAAAATGATAATATACAAACAAAAACTAGAATAAAAAACACAAATTTAAAATATGGAATTTTAAATGGATAATGAGCAATTGAAAATTTTTAACTGTTATGAACGATTTACAAATTCAACAAGCTGAATTGCAAAATAAGCAAATTGAAGTCAATGATAAATAATACTTCTAAAAATATAAATAATATTTCCATTACAATATCAAATAAAGAAAGAGCAAGGATTTACCACATTAAATACTTCTTTATCTATGTGTTGATAGTTATTTTTTCAAATGAATTTTTAAAATAATTAAATTTTGTTTTCAAGTTTTTAGTGTAAAATAGTAAAATTTAAAAATTATGTTAAAATATAAAGAAATCAAAATCAAGGATACCTATGCCCTTTGTTAATATAAAAATCACAAAAGAAAACGGCGAGCCTACTTTAAAGCAAAAGCAAGAGTTGATTGAGGGCGTTACAGATTTGCTTGCTAAAGTTTTGCATAAAAACAAGGCTTCTACTGTGGTGATTATTGATGAAATTGACACAGACAATTATGGTTTAGGTGGGAAAGCTATCACTGAAGTGAGAAAAGAGCAGGGTAAAAATTAGCTTTTCTTTGTTGTATTGGGTCATTGAAGCTTGTTGTGTTCCATACAAACCTTTAAAATGGGAGTTTTTATCTGAAGTCAATTATGCGAAGTAGTTTTTATGGGTAAAAGCACAAGAAAGCTAAATATTAAACAAATTCCACAAAAGATAAATATCCAAAAATATACGTCTAAAAAGCTTAATAAATAAGCAAAAAGAAAAGAAAAAATGGCTTGAAAAATTCCAAAAGTAAGAGTTAAAAAACTTGAGCTTGTGGTAAAATGCTCTTTAGAAACAATTTTTAATGCTAAGGAATTAGTGAGTGTTACATTACCGTTGTTGTAAAACCC
>NZ_JRPD02000063.1 GCF_000765805.2 Helicobacter muridarum
GTATAAGTAACACTTACAGCATTGCCCCATTTATCTGCTACTGAATAATGAGTTGTATGGTTACCTTCTTTAAATCCCTTTGCATTTGGATTAATAGCTTGTCCTTCCTTTATGATTCCTAATCCAGCTTTTATTTGTTTGCTAGGAATAGCTTTATTATTGTTCTTTTTAATATTGTCATATATTTTCTTTGCATATTCTTTGCTAAGCAATGTATCTAAAGGAATACTAAAGAAGTCTGGGTCTCCCATAAATACAGCTCTATCAGCATAGGCTTGTCTCATAGCCTCTACCATAAGGTGAATTGTTTGCGAAGAGCTAAATCCTAATGCTTTTATATTGGCATTTTCCATAGTATTTAGAATCTGAATTATATGTGTTCCACCGCTACTAGGTGGAGACATTGATATTATTTCATATCCTCTATAAGTCCCTTTTACAGGCTTTCTCCATATTACTTTGTATTGTGCTAAGTCTTGCTTAGTAATAATTCCTCCATTGTTCTTCATGTCTTCTGCTATTATATCTGCAATTTTGCCTTGATAAAAAGCACTTTCTCCATCTTTTTGTATAAGCCTAAGAGTTTTAGCTAAATCCTTTTGAACAAGGGTATCGCCTCCTTTATAGGTAGAACCATCTTTTTTAAGAAAGTATCTCCTAGAACTTGCAAATCTTTCAAAATGCTCCTTTGCTTCTAGCATTGTTTCTGCTTGTCTATCGGTAATAACAAAGCCATTTTCTGCTAAATCAATAGCTGGTTGTATTAATTCAGCTAGCTTTTTTGTGCCATATTTATCTAGCATAGCACTCATTCCTTTTACAGTGCCTGGAACTCCTGCTGCTAGATGTCCAATAATAGAAGCATTTGGTATAACATTGCCATTATTATCAAGATACATATCTCTAGTGGCTGCAAGTGGTGCACTCTCTCTAAAGTCAAGAGCTATATTTTCTCCATTAGCTAGATGAATAATAGCAAATCCACCTCCACCAATATTGCCTGCTGCAGGATGAGTTACAGCTAAAGCATATCCAACAGCCACAGCTGCATCAATGGCATT
>NZ_JRPD02000064.1 GCF_000765805.2 Helicobacter muridarum
ATGAAACAATGGCTAAGTAGTAAAGAGTTTGCTTTGCAAAATAATATCGTTAAAAAAAGCTTAGAAAAAGCATGTTTTCGTGCAAAACAGCGAGGCAAAAAATTTTGCACATTAAAAGGTAAAATTTTACCTTTTATTTATATCAACGGCATAGGTCGTGGCGGAAAAGTATTGCGCATTTGGAGTGAGCCATTTAAAAGCGAAGCAGAAGCAGAGGCTTTTATCCATAATCAAAGAATAGAAGCCATTGTAAAGGTATGCAAAAAAGAGGATAAATACAATATTAAGGCTATAAGTAAAGAAGCAGAGGCTTTTATAAATGCATATAGGGCTAATGGGGAGATTAGCCTTAAGAATGCGAGGAGCGATGAATGCGATAATGAGATTCTTAGCCCTCAAAGCAATGATAAGGCGGTGGCTCAACATGGCAAAGGAGAAAATCAAGATGACAAAAAAGAGGCGGGATATGATGTAAGAGATGTCTTGGCTCAACATAGCAAAACAAGCGTTTTAAGTGATAAAAATAAGGGTAATCAGCTAAAGCCCCAAGATAACAAGACTATTGCGCAAGACTCTAGCGGGAATTTAGTCGCAGAAACTCCCGCATCGGGCTTATGTCCTCATGCAATTCGCAATGATTCCACCAATGATAAGGCGGTGGCTCAACATCATAATGTGCTACATCACAAAGAATCTATCAATACAGGCACAGAATCTAGCAAGGCAATATCCAACAAAGTATCAGAATCTAGTCTTTTGGCTACTGCTAGTGTAGCTAAAAGTGTGGATTTTGCAAATAATGAGTGCAATAATGAGATTGCCATAAATAACAATTCTTT
>NZ_JRPD02000007.1 GCF_000765805.2 Helicobacter muridarum
TATAAAAATACACAAATGGATTTTCAAGGATTTTTCAGGCACATAGAGGGGCACAATTCCCATGCCCCTCTATTCACTCCCCAACTTATACAAATACTTGAATAATATATAAAATTAAAATACAAAAAATAGTTGATTTATAAATAATTTCTACTATTATTTTGTTAAAGAACTCATAGAATAAATATTCTTGAATATGTATTATGTGAATTTTAGATTCTTAACTTATTAGAATCTCCTCTATCATTGCTAAAACTAGAGAGACATTAGAATAGTTTGCCTTACTTAGCTTTAGCCCTTTTGCGCATATTTGGCTCTAATATCTTTTTGCGGATTCTTACATTTTGCGGTGTTACCTCTAGAATCTCATCATCTTCTATCCACTCTAATGCGCGCTCAAGTGTCAGATCGCGTGGTGGCACAAGTTTAATGGCTTCATCAGCCCCGCTACTGCGCATATTAGTTAGATGTTTTGCCTTGATAGGATTTACGTCTAAATCATTATCCCTACTATGCTCACCAATCACCATTCCCACATATACTTTTGTTTGCGGAGAGATAAATAGAGCACCTCGCTCTTGAATATTAAACAGTGAGAATCCTGTCGCCTCGCCGTTCTCCATAGAGATTAATGCTCCGTTTTTACGCGATTCTACATTGCCGCTAAATGCGCGAAATTCCAAAAAGCTATGATTCATAACGCCTTCGCCTTTTGTATCTGTCAAAAATTCACTACGATAACCAATAAGTCCACGAGCTGGAATCTCAAATTCCAAACGAGTAAATCCATCATTCATTGGGTTCATTGCTTTCATTTCCGCTTTTCTACGTCCTAAGCGTTCTATAATTGTGCCGCTAAAGTCTTGGGGCGTGTCAATGACTAAATGCTCAAAAGGCTCACATTTTGCCCCATCAATTTCTTTAATAATGACTTCAGGGCGAGATATACTAAACTCAAAGCCCTCGCGCCTTAGATTTTCGGCTAAGATTGTGATTTGTAGTTCTCCTCTCCCGCTTACTTTAAATTTACCCTCGCCCATTTCCTCACAGCGCATAGCAATATTTGTTTGCATTTCCTTTAGTAGTCTATCTTTAATCTTATTTGCAGTTACATGTTTACCCTCTAAGCCAGCCAAAGGACTATCATTTACGGCGAAATAAACATTCATAGTGGGCTCTTCTAAGTGCATGGGATCAAGTGGCATAGGATTGTTTGGATCAACAACAGAATCTCCCACATCAATGGCGTTAAATCCAGCAATGGCTACAATATCCCCTGCCTGTGCACTATCTATCTCTGTGCGTGCCAAGCCCAAAAAGCCTATAAGTTTGCTAATGCGTCCTACTTCCTTTTCACCATCGCTTTTAGCAAGCATTACATTAACACCCTTTTTTACTGTGCCATTAAATACTCTTGCAATACCAATTTTGCCTACATAGTTATCATAATCAAGTGTGAAAATCTGCATTTGCAAAGGATCTTCACTATTTCCGCTAGGAGCAGGGACATATTCTAGGATCGCCTCAAAAAGCGGCTCAAGATTCTTTTTTTCATCATTTAAATCTTTGATTGCATAGCCATCGCGCGCTGCTGCATAAATTACAGGAAAATCAAGTTGTTCATCACTTGCTCCCATTGCTACAAACAAATCAAATACTTCATCAACCACTCTATCAGGCTCAGCAGCTGGTTTGTCTATTTTATTCACTACTACAATAGGTCGGATTCCAAAGCTTAGAGCCTTTTTTACTACAAATTTAGTTTGTGGCATAACGCCCTCTTGGGCATCTACAAGCAAAAGTACACCATCTACCATTTTTAATACTCGCTCTACTTCACCGCCAAAATCGGCGTGTCCGGGTGTGTCAATGATATTGATTTTTGTGTCTTTATAAGTAATGGCTGTATTTTTAGAGAGTATCGTAATGCCCCGCTCCCTTTCTAGATCATTAGAATCCATAACGCGATCATTTATTTGCTCTCTCTCACTAAATGTGCCAGATTGACGTAAGAGCCCATCAACAAGGGTAGTTTTTCCGTGATCTACATGAGCTATAACAGCGATATTTCGTATATTTTGCATAGAATTTCCTACATATTATATATATTAATAAAAGCTTTAATTTTATCTAAAAGTTGATTAATTTTTTGATAATAAACAAATGGCAAACATATAATAATATTATGTTATAATTGATAGTCTTACTTTATTTTACCGTTACTAAAATCCATATCTTAATATGCCTTTAGATTGTTTTATCATACAGGCATTTATGCTATAATTTGTGCTATGCTTTAAAATTACTATAAAGGGCTATGTATGGAGATTAAAGTTGCAAAGAATTCCTTAAAGTCAGATGCCTCCCAAAGTATTCTAACATTGGAAGATATGCTATCTATTGTTAATGAGAATGGTAAGAGGGGTGCTATATTTTATTTAGATAGAGAGAATCCAGAGAAAAATATAAAGAAGATAGAGACTTTTTTTAAGGGTAAGGATCATGCAACTATCATTCGTGAAGTAAGAATTAGCATGGATGAAAAAGACTATATATATGAGATACATGTTTTATAGTTTAAGAATGCTGCATGACGCTTTTAGCAATTCTTTAGAATTTAAATAATAAAAAGCTAGATAGGACAGCTATGAAGCTTTATATAGAAACGCTTGGTTGCGCTATGAATGTGCGCGACAGTGAACATATTATTTCAGAGTTACAAGAGAAGGAGGGTTATACCCTAACTAGTGATATTTCGCAAGCAGATTTGATACTTATTAATACTTGTTCTGTGAGAGAAAAGCCTGAACAAAAGCTATTTAGCGAAGTAGGGCAGTTTGCTAAGCGTAAAAAACAAGGCGCAAAGATTGGCGTATGTGGTTGCACTGCTAGTGCATTGGGTCATGAGATTATTAAACGTTCTCCGCATGTAGATTTTGTGTTAGGGGCTAGGAATATCTCTAAAATTACAAGTATTATACATACTCCAAAGGCAGTTGAGGTAGATATAAGTCATGATGATAGCATGTATGTATTTTCAAACTCTAAGCCAAGCAGCTATAGGGCATTGCTTAATATTTCTATTGGTTGTGATAAAAAATGCGCATATTGCATTGTGCCATTTACAAGAGGTAAAGAGATTTCTATACCATTTGACTTAATTAATAAAGAGGCTAGGAGGCTTGTAGCAAATGGAACTAAGGAGATTCTATTACTAGGGCAGAATGTAAATAATTATGGCATAAGGTTTAGTGTGCCACATGCGAATATAAATTTCACAATGCTATTGCAGGAGTTAAGCAAGATTGATGGATTAGAAAGAATTCGTTTTACAAGCCCACACCCATTACATATGAATGATGAGTTCTTAGATGAATTTGCAAGCAATCCAAAGATTTGCAAAAGTATTCATATTCCATTGCAAAGCGGTTCTGATAGGATTCTAAAGCAAATGAAGCGAGGCTATACGCAAGAATGGTATCTAAATCGTATATCCTACCTCAAAAACAAAGTGCCAAATGTGGGCATTAGCACTGATATTATTGTTGGATTTCCAAATGAAAGTGATGATGATTTTGAAGAGACTATGAAAGTTTTGGAATCTGTGCGCTTTGATACATTGTATAGCTTTATCTACTCGCCAAGACCAAATACCCTTTCATATTCATGGGGAGATAATGGCAGTGTGCCAAGTAATGTATCAAAGGATAGACTAGCTAGATTGCAAAATAGGCACAGAGAAATCCTACAAGAAAATAGTCAAAGAGAGTTAGGCAAAACTCATTATGTGCTTATTGATTCTAATAAAAGTTCTATTAAAGAGACATTTAGTGAGGGCAGGAGCGATACTAACCGTCTTGTTAGAATCCAAGATGAATTTATTGATATGGGTAATATTGCAGAAGTGATGATTACAGATGTTAGGGGTAGCACGTTATATGCTAAGACTAGAATTAAATAACTTTTCTATACATGTCATTTTGGCTTGTTAAGGTAGGAATTTATGATTAATGAGTGGGGGGGGGGGGGTAACGCCCAACACATTAACCTGTCTTTATTGCTTAAAGATTAAAAATAATACTTTTTTCTTGTTTGCCTCTCCCAAAATATCATAAACAAGCCTTTAAGCTTGTGTAAATATATCCTTTTAGACAAGCCTACTTTAGCCTACTAATTACTAAATTCTTTCATACTTTCTTTAAATCCTATCAAGCCTTAATTGTGGTTATTTTCAAAAAAATACTGCAATTTTTTTGATGTGTGGCTTGCGGTGGCTTCTTGTTATGTTTAGCGAATCGAACATCTATAATAAATTTGTCATTCTGAGACTTTCTGCGAATAATCTCATAGAAATGACAAAGTGGAAGATATTTTGGGTATTCACCATTAGATAACCCATATCGCAGGCTTTGCTAAAAATCGCACTGCACTCTCACAAATCACTATTGTGATATAAATTCTTTCCTTTTTCAAAGCAATCATCTTTATTATTACAGTTTATAAAAGCAGCTTTATTTCCATAAGCTACAAAGAAACAAAGTCCATAAGCTTATTAATGAACATATTGCAACGTTTAAAACATTTTTCATTTGTTCTGCTTTAGGTTAATTTGTGTTTAGAATTCTGAAGAAGGCAATTATAGCTTGTAGGATTTAAGAGTCTCTAAAATATAGAATCCAAATAATAAGGAATAATAAAAGAGATGTTGAATTAACTTTAGTTAGCTCAACATGACAAGGAAAGTTATATAAGCTATCTTTGAAACAAAGAACTTAAGAGATTGATAATCACCAAAAAGCGGATATAACAAGGGATTAACTGCCTAAATAATTAGATTCTAACTATTAGCATAAAGCACTATATACCTTCTTGTGAAATATTCTAAAGCATATAAAAGTTTTTCTTTGTATTTGGCTCTAATAATTTCTTATTTTCATGATTTTTTGTTAATAAGATATGCTTTAAAGCTCGCAGATATTACACTGCTTTTTGTGCTTAGTCCGTAATGCTCAATATTTTTTGACTAAAGAGATTCGCTATTTATTTAAAGCTAATGTTTATATCGCTTAGTTTTATAATTTCTAGCTTATCATAATTATTCTCTTTCTTTAATCTTCTCAACTTCTTTAGCAGTGCTATCAGAATTTATAAGCAACAATAGCTCTTTACACTGCTTCATAAGATTTTCTCTCTAACCATTTTTGCCAAGATTAAATATTGGCAAAACGCAATATTTAATCTCTCATTTTTTCTTTTTGAGATAATAGCTTGAATGTAGTGATGTAGTTATAATTTGTAATACCCTGTATAAAAATTATTCCTATGCTTGTATATAGAATATATAATTATCTGCCCTAAAGTTTTTTAATAAGCGAAAGCATTTCTATATCATTGCTTTTTAGAGTCTTACCGTTTAATAGGCTAAAATAAAGATTAAAAACCATTTGAAACACATAGATTGATCTCTAATGCCACTACGTCATTGCCTTTAATATCTAGCTTTATATCAAAACGGTATGCATCATTACTACTTTTACCATATATTTCGTTGAATCTTTTATCTCATTAAATCTTCTGCTATTTTCATTTTCTACCATTTTATAAAAAATATGATAATTTCTATCACACTCATATATTTTGTTGATAGATTGTTTGGCTTAAGGTTGTTTAGTAATAATATTAGAGGGTTAAAATTTATAGAATTAATAAATCTTTTAGATACTAGTCTTAAGCAAGCTATCAAGCATTAAGTCTTTAGTCTTGAGAGGACAGACAATCTATGTGCTTCTAAGCCCTCTTGATTGGCTAGGTTTGCACAATCTTGTGCCAGATTCTCTAAGCCATTCTTAGAGAATGATATAATGGAGCTATTAGTGCAAAAATGTTGAACTCCTAGTGGAGAAAAGAATCTAGCACTACCTCCTGTTGGCAATGTATGATTTGGACCTGCTAGATAGTCTCCAATAGCCTCTGGTGTATAATGCCCTAGGAATATTGCGCCTGCAGCTTTGATTAAAGGCAACAAGCTATATGGATTTTGCGTTATTATCTCTAAATGTTCAGGAGCAATTTGATTCATCAAATATGCTGCTTGCTCTAAATTATTAACCATAATAATCGCCCCTCTATTATCGATGCTAGCACTAGCAATGTCTTTTCTTGGCAGAGACTTAAGTTTATTATCAATGAGTTTTGCTACTTCTTTAGCTAGATTTGAATCATCAGTTATTAATAGCGCGCTTGCCATTTCATCATGTTCAGCTTGGGATAGCATATCAATTGCTATGTAATTTGGATTCCCACTAGAATCAGCAATAATGCCAATTTCACTTGGTCCAGCTATCATATCGATATTTACATCACCAAATACTAGCTTCTTTGCCGCTGCTACAAATATATTTCCCGGCCCACTAATGCAATCTACCTTTTGAAACACATCAGAGTTAGAATCTCCTAGCATATTATTATGTGTATTATCATCGTTTATGCCGTATGCTAGCATGCCAATAGCACCAACACCGCCGACTTTATAACACTCTTGTATGTCGCAAAGATGTATGCTTGCTAAAAGTATTTGGCTTATTTGATTGTTTGGCGTGGGTGTAGTCATGATGATTTCTTTCACGCCTGCTACCTTTGCTGGGATTGCATTCATAAGCAAGGAGCTAGGATAAAATGCCTTTCCACCCGGAACATATATGCCCGCGCGCCCAACAGGCAAAACTTGCATTCCCAATAAATTCCCAAATCTATCATGATGAATAAAGCCTTTAGTTTTGCTTAGACTATGAAACTCATAAATCCTATCAAAAGCTACTTGCAGGCTTATTTTTAATTTTGAATCAAGCCTTTTATATGCGTCTTCTGCTAGATTTCTATCTACTAGTAAATCTTTTAAGCTTTCTGGATCCCATTTGTCATATTTTTTTACTAGCTCTAGGATTGCTTCTTGTCCTCTTTTTTGTATATCTTGAAGCGTTGAAAGCACTTCTGGGATTAGGCTATACATGTCGCTTTTGGCTCTTGCTAGAATTGTTCTAAAGTCTTGTTTGAAAGATGGATTATTTGTATCAAATATTTTAATCATTAGATATTCCTTAATCATAAATTCAACTTAAGGGTGGATTTAGTTTATTTTTTTGCATTATGTCTAGTTAACTAAACTTGCATAGTTCCCTTGCGGCTTGTGTAATTTTACTCAAATACGATAAAATTCGGCAAAATAGAGTAAGAAGCATATTTAGGAGATAATTTTTATGATTGCAGATGAAATGCAACACACAAGGATAGATTTTAAGGATATTACGCTTGATGATAGAGAGTTAATACTCTCTTACTTGAAGCAAGATTCCTTTATGATTTCAGATATTAGTTTTGGAAATCTATTTATTTGGAGACTAGCTAGGAAGATTGAATTTGCTATCATTCATGAATGTTTAGTAATTAGGACTACATACATAGACAAGAATCCTTTCTTCTTTTTTCCAATAGGAGCTGGCAATAAGCACTCTTGTATAGAAATATTAAGCCAATACTGTGATGATTTGGACATACCCTTAGAATTTCATTCGTTAGAAGAAAAAAGTATTTCAATACTTCGAGAAATATTTGGCGATATAAAGCCTTTGTTAAATAGAGACAGAAGCGATTATATTTATCTAACAAAAAATCTAATCGAGCTATCAGGCAGAAAATATCACAGAAAAAAAAATCATCTAAATCGCTTTTTTGAGGAATATAGAGGTTTTTCTTTTGAAAAGATAGATTCCAATAATTTACAAGAATTACAAGATACATGGCATCTTTGGTCTCAAGATCATATAGATTCTGGTTTGATTGCTGAATCTAAGGGCATTGTTAGTGTGTTGCAAAATTATTGCGCTCTTGGTTTTAGGGGTGGATTATTACGATTTGATTCTAGGATTATTGCTTTTAGCTTTGGCGAGGTTATCTCTAGCGAGCTTTGTGTGATACATATAGAAAAAGCAGATATAGCATATCGTGGTGCTTATCAGGCTATTAATCATCAGCTTTTAAGTCATTGTTTTGCTGATATTAAATACGTCAATCGTGAAGAAGACTTGGGCATTGATGGATTGCGCAAGGCAAAGATGTCTTATAACCCTCATATTATCTTAGATAAATATGAATTGATTGTATATTCTTAGATTTTCTTCTAGCTTGCTTGCTGCATAGCTAACTATTTTTATTCCTAATATTATTAATATTATATGTTTTATGTAACAATTCTATACAATATGGTTTAGATTCCATATATTCACTTTATGGCTTTTGTAATACTGCTTAATGAATTAAAGATGAATATTGCTCGCATTATGAATTTGTTACGCATAATTTTGTTATGCTTTGTTAGCGTTAGAGATTAGCGCGTAGTAATAAAATGTAAGGAACAATTATGATTAAAGGTTTTGCAATGCTAAAGATTGGTTCTGTTGGAATCATCGAAAAAGAATATTTAGAGGAAGTAACAACAGGTAAAAAGTTAGCTATGGGTCCCTTAGATGCTATAGTTCGCCCTATTGCAGTAGCACCTTGCACATCTGATTTGCATACATGCTATGAGGGAGGCATAGGTGAGAGGACTAATATGTTCTTAGGTCATGAGGCAGTGGGGGAAATTCTTGAAGTAGGAGAGCTTGTTAAGGACTTCAAGGTTGGAGATAAGGTTATTGCTCCTGCTATTACACCTGATTGGAATGCAGAAAACTCTCAAAGAGGTTTTGCGCAACATAGCGGTGGAGCTTTATCGGGCTGGAAATTTTCTAATTTTAAAGACGGAGTTTTTGCTGATAGATTCCATGTTAATGATGCTGATGGGAATCTTGCACATTTACCCGAGGGTGTAGATCCTGTGGATGCTGTGATGTTGTGCGATATGATTACTACAGGTTTTCATTGTGCTGAAAATGCATAAATTTTGCCAGGCGAGACTGTAGCAGTGGTTGGGCTTGGACCTGTTGGGCAAATGGCTACAGCTGGAGCAAATTTAATGGGAGCAAGTGAGATTTATGCCGTAGATTGTGTGGATTTTAGATATGAAGTTGCAAATAAGCATTATGGTGCTACTCACTACATAAACTTTACAAAAGCTCCATTCCAAGAGCAGATTATGGATTTAACAAAAGGTAGAGGTGTGGATAAGGTTCTCATTGCAGGAGGTGGGCTTGGCACAATCGGGGATGCTTGCGAATGTTTAGTTAATGGTGGTATTGCTTCTAACGTTAATTATCTAGGCAGTGGAGAGTATATCACTATTCCGCGTGTAGCGTGGAATGTTGGCATGGGACATAAAACCATAAAAGCTGGATTAACCCCTGGTGGAAGATATAGAATGGAAAAGCTAGCTAGATTACTCCAAACTGAAAAGTTAGATGTTAAACCAATCATTACCCATCGATTAGAGGGAAAATTTGAGCAAATACAACAGTCTCTAGATATGATGAAAAATAAACCAGAACGTTTTATTAAGCCAGCTGTAAAAATTAATTGGTAGTTAAACTTTTTATTATACCAAATCAGTAGTTAGTCAGAATTAAGAATTAATATATGCTTTGCATTTATTACGTTTATTCTTAACAAGATAAGCTTATTTTGTTATTTTTAGTTTTACTTAAATAGGGTTAAGCAGCATTGTTATTCTAACTTTTAGATTAAGAATCTTAAATATAGAGATATTTCTCCACTACTCAATATGATAAAAGAACAATTATCCTAAACCTTATCTTGCCTTTTATAATTATTATACATAGTTATATAATATTCTTTTACCTCGCTCAACTGCTGGTTGGTTATATGTATCTATCTCAAATATACAGCCCACAGCAGATGTTAATAGCTCATAATACATCACTAAAGCACCTATATTTTTTTCATGCAATAAGTCAATTTGTATAGAATCCAAAGGCACTCCATCGTTTTGCAAAACCTTCATAGTGGCAAGCTTTTGCGCAGCGAGTAGCCTGGCAAATGAGATCCCATTTACAAAATTAGTAGTTTCTAGTCCCCGTATGTTTATGTTTGGTATAGCTAGCTCATTATAGTGCTCTTGATTAATGCTTAAGAATGTAATTGTTTTGTCTTTTTTACCCTCTAAGATTAGTTGCAAGAATGAATGTTGATCTATGCTACCAATTAGGCTAATTGGTGTTAGTCCTATATTCTTGTCATTCTTATTAAGCTTGCCTAGGCTTTCCCCCCATAGCTGCATATACCATAGATTAAAATTGCAAAAAGAACTTGAATAAGAGAATAAAATATTCATTGGTAGCAAATTGTGGTTTTTTGCCATAAATATCGCTTTTTCTAATATATGCTCTTCACTTCGATTAAAAAAGGAATCTTGTAAGATTCTAGCTCCCTCTAGGATTTCTTCTACTTTATAACCAAGTAACTTTAATGGCACAATGCCAGTAGCACTTAGCACACTAAATCTTCCGCCGATATTATTATCAATGTTTATAGTATAGATTTGATTTTGCCTAGCCCAGTTAGATAATGGAGAGTCATTATCTGTTATGATCAAGAGCCTATTTTTGAGCGATGATTCTAATAAATTATATCTCCATACACAGTATTTCATAAGAGATGTTGTTTCTATTGTCATACCAGATTTGGAAATGACTATAAATAGGCTTTTATGAATACGGATTTTTTTGAGGGATTTTTGTATCTTTAGCGGGTCTGTATGTTCTAGGAATTTAAGCGATATATGATTTCTATGTGGTAGATGATAGAGCATGGTATCAATAGCTTTTAATCCAAGTGAGCTACCTCCTATGCCAATGATTACAATATGACTTATGTCCTTTAATATGTCCTTGTTTGTCTGTATATAATCAATTGAATCTTGCAAAGCCTTATTCTGATATGGTAGATTATAGTATCCGCTTTTTTTAGTCTGCTTTTCCTCTTTTATCATATAAAAGACATCATCTTTTTGTTTTAGGCTAGATTGGGTTGGGAAATGTATATCAAACTTAATCATAGCATGCTCCTTTTATGCAAAGCTATAATTTTACTAAAGATTACTAAAGATTCTAAGATTTGGGATTTATTGCTTAGTAAGTGAACTTGAATGCAAGATTAATATTTACTTAATGCAAATTATTATAGAATCTATTTCTTAAAATTCAGTCTTAAGGCAAAAGCATGGGCAAAGTAATCACATCTGCTTGGCGTAAAGAAAGCTGGCGAGATTTTCCTATTAAGCAACATCCTGTTTATGTTAATAAAAGTGATATAGAATCTGTTGAGAGGGAGCTAAGTAGCTTTCCGCCATTAGTCTTTTCAAAAGAAGCAGATAGCTTAAAAGATAAGCTAGCAAAAGCTAGCTGCGGGCAAAGCTTCTTGCTACAAGGTGGTGACTGCGCAGAGAGTTTTTCACAATTTAGTGCAGATGCAATTAGAGATATGTTTAAGATTATCTTACAAATGAGCGTGATTTTAACTTTTGCATCCAGTCGTCCAATTATTAAGGTGGGAAGATTGGCAGGGCAGTTTGCTAAGCCACGCAGCAGCGATACAGAAATAATCAATGGCATTAGCTATCCTAGCTATCGCGGAGATTTAATTAATTCTCAAGAGCTAGATAAGAGGAATCCAGATCCCTTAAGATTACTTAAAGGCTATCATCAAAGTGCTAGCACTCTTAATTTATTGCGTGCTTTTTCTCAAGGAGGATTTGCCAATTTAGAGAGAGTTCATAATTGGAATCTAGGATTTGTTGCTAATAACAATTTTGGTAAGCGCTATGAGGAATTAGCTAGTCAAATTGAAAAATCACTAAGATTTATGAAAGCTTGTGGCATTGATGTTGATAATACTAGGCAGCTTAAAGAAGTTTCCTTTTATACATCTCATGAGGCTTTGGTGCTGAATTATGAAGAAGCATTAACAAGGCAGGATTCTATAAGTGGCGATTGGTATGATTGTTCGGCACATTTTCTTTGGATTGGTGAGCGCACGCGAGATATTGATCATGCTCATATTGAGTTTTTGCGCGGTGTTAAGAATCCAATAGGCGTAAAGATTGGACCAAATGCCTCAAAGGATGACATTCTTAGAATCTGCGATATTCTCAACCCATCAAATGAAAAAGGTAGACTTACCCTCATTGTGCGCATGGGTTCAGATAAAATAGAAGATAAATTCCCATCATTGCTTCGAGATATTTGCAATGATGGGCGTAATATTGTTTGGAGTTGCGATCCTATGCATGGCAATACGAAGGTTGCAAGTAGCGGATATAAGACTAGATCATTTACAGATATTGTAAATGAAATTAAAAGTTTCTTTGCCATACATAAGGCGCAGGGCAGCATTGCAAGCGGAATTCATCTTGAAATGACTGGAGCTGATGTTACAGAATGTTTAGGTGGTGTGCAAGATATTAGTGAATCTATTTTACATAAGAGTTATCATACACAATGCGACCCGCGTTTAAATGCTACTCAAGCCTTAGAGCTAAGCTTTATGCTAGCAGAGATATTAGAGCAATCATAATTTGCTTTTATGGTTTGGATATTGTCTTATAGTGTTATATTTGGTATATTTCAAGTTTAAAATTGCATATTTGCTAAATATTCTTATAGTTTAATCTCTATATTTTTGATTTTCTGCATCTTCTAACAAAACTTGAATTTGGGCTATATCTTTAGATATTTGTACCTTTAAATCTTCTAGTTTTTCAAATTTTTGATTGTTTCGTATTCTGTCAATAAGGCTTATACTAATTTGCTCCCCCTTTAATACTTTTATTGATATATCCTCAATGATATGACATTCAATGCAAAATTTCCTATCTGTGCTTAGCCTATTTCCAATAAATATTGCTGATTTATATGTTCTTCCATGTATATGACAAAGCCCAGCATATACACCATATTTAGGCAATAAATATAGGGTTGTAGCAATGTTGATTGTTGGATATAGTTGCTTTGCTCCAATGCCTTGTCCTGTAATAACAAGCCCTTTAATACTATAAAACCTACAAAGCATGCTATTAGCACTTGCTATATCTCCATACTTGATTAGCTCTTTGATAATGCTTGTATGAATTGGCATATTATTGCATTTTTGAGATTCTAATATAATAACCTCTATTTGTGGTTTTCCAATATTTACAAGCAAAGGCTTAATGTCAGATGCGCTACTTGCGCGATTTTTACCAAAGCAAAAATCATATCCAACAACTATTCGTTTTAGATTTGGCAATACAAACAATATTAGTTTTAAAAATTCAAGAGGACTATATGATTTGATTACATCAAATCTTAAACGATAACAAGGGATATTAGTATATTTTTCTCTTTCTTGTGGTGGCGTGATAAATGGAGGCTTTATTTGAGCTATACTAAGAGCTAAGCCATTATCTCCAATTAATTCGAGCAGCTTGATGTGTGCATCGTGCATAGCATCGAACTTTCCTATAGCAATTGAATCATAGGGTAATTTAGAATTGACAAAATATAAAAAACTCTTCATTTCCAGCTTTTCCCTTCACCTGTGATTTTTCTACATATAGTAGTTTAGCACCATAATCTTCTAAGATATATAGCATTGTTGTTAGAGATTCTATAATAGCCTCTTTGTCGGTAACAAGTCCTTTTTTGTTTCTCTTGGCATGCAAACCAACTTCAAATTGAGGCTTAAATAGTAAAATAATGCGTTTGCTAAGATGATAAAGAGAAGCAATAATCTTCTTTAATGAAATGAAGCTTACATCGCAAGTAAGTATGCTAAATGGCTTTGTTGTATATATGTTATTGTTGGTGTGTCTTAATTTTGCTTTAGCTAGATTGTATTGTACTGATTGGGTTTTATTCATGTGTTTTATATTAATTTTATTTAAATTGTTGGAATCTAAACACTGATACTTATTATAAGACTTAGTAAGCAAAGATTCTAAAAATAATGTTTTATTTCTATTGAACTCACGAATATCAATATTTTCCAATGATAATACTCGTGAATTATTCCTAAGATTGTTATCTAGTTGCAATGAGCCTACATCTTGAGCTATTACAAAACGTGCTTTTTTTGTTAATAATACTTGCGTAAAGCCTCCGCTACTAGCACCAACATCAAGCACTACTTTATTATTAATATGATTGTGTATATCTTGCTTTATAGATATGATTTTATTTATTTTGCCTTTTGCCTTTTGGTTTGACAAAGATTCTTGCAATGAGATAGATAGAAGCGATTTGGGTTTCATATCCCTTGCATGGTCTTTTACTATGTAATTGCATGGGCTTGTATGATCTAGGAATCTTTGTAGTTTTAATGCTCCTCTTGAGCAGTATAGCAAATCTGATATAAAGGCATCTTGTAATATTGTAACATGATCATTTAGGTTAATTGATTGGGATAATTTAGTTGCTTTTTTGCCATTTATAAGCACAAAGCCTTGATTAATCATATCACTTGCTTTGTGTCTTGAGCATTGATAAATTTCTGCTAAGCGTTTATCTAGTCTCATTAAAACTTATGATATTCTATTAGTTTATTTGTTTAATTTCTATGGTTTCTGTCTGTTTTGTGTTATCTGTAATATCTATTACTTCCACTTCTATTTCATCTGCTTGCTTGTTCATAATAGAATAGAATCTAGTATACCAACTAAGCATAAAGTAACTAATAGCTATAATTTGCCAAGGTAACACAAAAAATCCTAAAATAGGCATATACATTGGTGCAAATATTATGATGTTGAGCAAACCTAAACTTAATGAATTATGCTTTAAGAATATTTTGTATTCGTTATCAGACATTATACATAGTGCTATGCCGTAATTTAGATTAACACAATAAAAACGAAAGAAGAAGAATATGCTTAATATCATGCCAATAAGACCTAAACCAATTAGATTAAGCAACAAGCAAATAGTAGACAGAATTAGGAACTTCATCAAAGTTTTTATGAATAAAAGGGAAGAAAGTTTGATATTTTCCATAAATAGAGGTGGATTTAGCGTGGCATTAGGGTAATAATTCTTTTGTATAAGCTTTACCACAAATGGAGATAGGAAGCAATTTATAATAATTGAAACAATTCCTATAATAAAGACTATAGATATTATCATGCCGATAAATGCTAATATATTCAATGTTACATAAACGAAAGTATTTAGGAATCCGCTTTGCATAGCATAATCTACAAACATAGCAGGAAATTTATTCAAAAACCAATCAAAGTTATAAAGACTTATGATAAGCATAGAGATTGATAAGCAGGAAAGAAATAGCATAGGCAGTATGCATAAGGCTAGCATTGATACGCTCTTTAGTTCATTAAATGAGACTATTAGAGATGTTTGTAAATTTGTGAATAGATTTTTAAAACCTTGATCATTACTTCTAAAATATATCATCATTACCCTTGTTGAATGTCTACTCAATGATTTAAATTTACAATAAAAGGGTATGATTATAGCTTAACTGCTTAAAATTTCCTTGATTTTATGGGATAAATTAGCTATTTCTTTCAATATATAGATAATACTAAAACGATAAGGAGTCATTGATGTCTGATGGTTTTTTAAAACTTTCATTGCAAGGTATGGCAAGAAGTGCAATTATTGGGAGTGTCTTGCCCGCTTTGTTGGGTGTTAGCCTATGTGCTAAAATAATTGTAACAGTTGATGGAATATCTATTCCAGATTCTGTATTTAATCCTATCAAACAGCAAAACCCAAACTTCAATTATGATGCCTTACCAGAGGCGCAAAAACAACAACTCCTAGACGAAGTTATTAATACCGTTATTGTTGCCAATGTTGCTAAAAAGGAAGGATTAGATAAGAGCGAAGAATATAAAATGGCAAATATTCAACTGCTTTATCAACTATGGATTAGTAAGCAAGGAGAGAGTCTTGATAAGACTGTAAATGTTACAGATGATGAGGCTCAACGATTCTATAATAACAATCTCCAAAGCTTTATTACTCTTAATGCAACATTGAGACATATTCTAGTATCAAAAGAAGATGAGGCAAAGAATATTATTGCAGAGATTGGCAAGGTTCCTAAGAGCAAAACAAAGGACAAAATCTCTGAGCTTGCTAAGAAGTATTCTATTGATCCGGGGTCTAAAGAGAATGGCGGCTTAATTGAAAATATGAATCTTAATGATCCTAATGTAGCACCTGAATTCGTTCAAGAAGCAAAAAAGATGCAATCTAACTCTTATACAAGAGTTCCTGTTAAAACAAGATATGGCTATCATATTATCTATTTGGAAAAGATAGATCAAGCCGTTACAGAGCCATTTAGTAAGGTTAAACCTCAAATTTTGCAATTCTTAAAGCAACAAAAAATGCAAGAGATTGTTATGGAGAAAGTCAATAAAATGAGGGCGTCAGCTAATATTACATACCCTAAGTAATTTGGGCTTTTTTATTAATCTTTGCCTAATTGTGATTGTATTTGATGAATATAATCTTTGTTGCATATTTATAATGATTAAGTTTTTGATCTTTCAAATTGCTTAACTCAATGTAATGCAATGACTATTAATGCCATTAAAGGCAAGTCATAATTAAGTTAAATATTTTAAGTTAGGAAACATATTATGATAAAGGATATTTCTATTTCAAAACGTGTTCTTAGTGCTAATGACAAAGTAGCAAATATGCTGCGGGATTTGTATAAGGAGCATGGTAAGTATGTAATTAATCTTATGAGTAGCCCAGGTAGTGGTAAAACTACATTATTAGAGTCCCTAAGCCAAACAGATATGAAATTTTGTGTGATTGAGGGAGACTTGGAGACAAACAGAGATGCAGATAGACTTTTAGATAAAGGTGTTTTGGCTAAGCAAATAACAACTGGTGAGGCTTGTCATCTTGAAGCAAAGATGATACAAAATATTTTCCCATTGCTTACTAGTGACAGTAGGTTTACTCAAAGTGATTTTATATTTATTGAGAATGTAGGCAATCTTGTATGCCCTGCTAGCTATGACTTAGGTGCACATGTTAATGTAGTGCTGTTAAGTGTGCCAGAGGGAGATGATAAGGTATTGAAATACCCTTCTATGTTTCTTTGTGCTGATGTGGTTTTAATTACAAAGGCAGATATGACTTCATTCTTTAACTTCGATGTAGATAGGATTAGGAATGATTTGCGCTCATTGCGTGGTAATATAGAGCTTATGATGGTTAGCAGTAAAGATGTATCTAGTATTGAATCTCTAAAGCAAAGATTCCAACAATTTGCTAATGATAATTATGTATCAAGTCATATATATCGATAATAATCAATAGTTCGAATTATTTGTCATATTTATGTGGTGAAATGTGAGGATATTAGAATGTGTGTTTGTGCTATATTTATTCTCGATTTTATCTCTATCGGTATACATACCATTTGAGCTTATTAAGACAGATGATACTAGATCTGCACTCACTACACTTTATGCCTTAAAGCGTGCCAGAATTATGGCTATCATAGATAGCTCATATATTGGACATCTTGACTTCAAAGACGAATATTCATTTAGACGCGTAGATAGACAAAGACTATTAAATGAATACGCATTATTTTATTGGCAGTTGCAATTTCATACAACGGGTATTTATACTAAAAATAGCCTATCTATTTATCGAGATACTCCAAGATTTGCTAATACCACTGATTTCGATAGACGTCCGCTAGCCGGAGATATCGTAGCTTTAAGCCTTGCTAATTCTCAATGTCTAAGTGGCTATAATAATACCAATATCCCGCAGTTTTGTAAAAATAATGCTCTCTTTGATTTTCGTCTAGGTGAGAGCAATAGCTTAAATATATTGCGATTGCTAACTACTTCTTGCAATGAAAGGGATACTTTTCGATTTTATTTCAGCGATGATTCTAGTGTTTTGTGTGGAAATCCGATACACAAGCCAAACAATGTGCAGGTTATACAAATAGCTAAATTTCATATTTTTTTGAATCCTAGCACAGGCTATGCCTTTATACGTTAGATAATGGTTTTTAAGCATATGTTAACTAATTTTATAAAATAATAAGAACCACCTTATTTATTTGTTACATAAAGTAAAAATAAATTAAATTTATAGACAATTCGGAATATTTGCAACTTTATTGCCTATAAAAATTGTTACACTTGTAGCTTAAGACAATGGTATTGTCGTTTTATGCTAACTTAGATTTAGGAGAAAGTTAATGAGTAAATACACAGATAGTAGCAATGTTTTTAGGCCTCGTTATGAAAATTATATTGGTGGAAAGTGGGTTGCCCCATTAGATGGACAGTATTCTCAAAACAAAAGCCCAATTAATGGTAAGGTGCTTTGTGAGGTTCCATTATCAAGTGAAAAAGATATAGAAAATGCCCTTGATGCTGCACATAAGGCGAAGTGCTCTTGGGGTAAGACAAGCGTTGCTGATCGTTCTAGAATTCTTTTAAAAATAGCTGATAGAATTGAAGAAAATCTTGAAAAAATAGCTTATGCTGAAACTTGGGACAACGGTAAGCCAATCCGCGAGACAACGGCAGCAGATATACCCTTAGCAGCAGACCATTTTCGTTATTTCGCAGGTTGTCTTCGCGCTCAAGAAGGTTCTATATCTGATTTAGATAATGATACTGTTGCATATCATTTTCACGAGCCACTTGGGGTTGTAGGACAAATCATTCCTTGGAATTTCCCAATATTAATGGCAGCATGGAAGCTAGCTCCAGCACTCGCAGCAGGTAACTGTGTTGTTCTTAAGCCAGCATCTGCTACTCCAGCTAGTATTCTAGTTATGTTTGATATTATTGGCGATTTATTGCCAGATGGTGTTGTGAATATCGTAAATGGAAGTGGTGGCAAAATAGGTAAGCATTTAGCTACTAGCCCTAAGATTTCTAAGGTTGCATTTACGGGTTCTACAAGCGTTGGTAGGCAGATTATGCAGTTTGCAACAGAGAATATTATCCCTTGTACCTTAGAGCTTGGCGGTAAGTCGCCTAATATATTCTTTGAAGACATTTATAATCATGAAGATTCATTCCTTGATAAAGCTATTGAGGGCTTGGTGCTATTTGCTTTCAATCAAGGTGAGGTTTGCACATGCCCTTCTCGTGCATTGGTGCATGAAAAAATATATGATAAATTCATGGAAAAAGTGTTAAAAAGAGTTGAGGCAATAAAAATAGGCAACCCATTAGATCCTAGCACAATGATGGGAGCTCAAGTTGATGAAAATCAAGTGAATACAATCCTTAACTACATAAAAGTTGGTAAAGAAGAGGGGGCTAAGTGCTTAATTGGTGGAGAGAGAAATAATCTAGGTGGAGATTTAGCTAACGGATGCTATATCAAACCTACTATTTTTAAAGGTCATAACAAGATGAGGATTTTCCAAGAGGAAATTTTTGGTCCTGTATTAGCTTTGACAACATTTAAAGACGAGAATGAGGCATTGGAAATTGCCAATGATACAATCTACGGCTTAGGAAGCGGTATATGGACAAGAGATATTAACAGAGCATATCGCTTTGGTAGAGGTATCAAGGCTGGTAGAGTTTGGACAAACTGTTATCATGCGTATCCAGCTCATGCTGCCTTTGGTGGATATAAACAAAGTGGTATAGGTAGAGAGACACACAAAATGATGCTTGAGCATTATCAACAAACAAAAAATATCCTAGTTAGTTATTCTCCAAATAAATTAGGATTCTTTTAATTATTATAGAATATTGAATATATTTTTAGATTTCTAGCTTTTTATTCTAATTTATGATTAGCATATTAGCTAGTTTGCTATTTATGTATTCAATTTATACATTTTGTATGTTTGCTTGTAATTATAATTAGTTGCTGTTATTTTCAGCAGCTGCTTCGCTTTTGCACTTTTTGTCTCACTTTTTTGCTTAATTTTTGTTAGTTTTGATTTTGATTCTTTTAAGTATATTATAAGCACGTTTTTAATATAGTTATGAGATTTTTGCTTGCGATTGGTGTCAATTAACAAGGAGCTGTTGTGAAAGATTTTATCCAAAAACTAGAGGCAGTTTTAAATCAAGGATTGTATGGACGTGATGATGAGGTGCGTTTATGCTTGCTATGTGTATTAGCAAATAAGCCTTTGTTTTTGTATGGACATGATGATGTCGTGGAGATAAAGAATCGTTTTGATGCATTATTTGGAGATACGCCGATAGGGATTAAGGTTTGTTCATCTAATGTAATTAAAAAGAAATACAAGATAAGCAAGTATGCAGCTTATTGTTATCTTGGGAGTCATACAAGTAGCAGCCAACTCTATGACTATTTATTCTCTACAGAGTCAGTTAATGTGGTAGAAAAACTTAAGGGATTTAGTCAAGAGATTCATAAAGTTAAGAAATACTTTATAGATTATGATTTCTCGCAATTTTGGAATGATGAGAACAAAAATGTAGCCATTAAATTTATGGAATCTATGGTAGCGTATACCATATCTTTACAAGTAGGTTCTATTGATGATGAAGATTCTATAGATAGTGCTAAGATATTATCAGCTAATGTTTCGGATAAACGTTTTAAGGATTTTTTGCATCTATTGGCAATTAATCTTCTAATTGACAATAGAAAAACTATTAGTCCAATTGATTTTGGCATGTTTTATTATTGCTTGTTAGATTGGTCTGATGGGCTTAAGTACTTAGAGGAAACTATTTGTATTTCTTTATCAAATGCGAATTTACCTACGTTTGTATTTCATGATTTGGATTGTGAAAATAAAATAAAAGATAATTTCTTCTTGGAATATGAGAAAAATCTCTCAAATCTTACTTATAGCGAATTCTTAGTGTATGTGCCTTATTCTTCATCTCCAAATCATCCTATACATGAGTCATTGTCAAGAATAGGCGACTTTCATAATCAAATACAAGCAATTTCGCAAAAAGATTCTAATCAAGGCTTAGATGAAGATTTAAAAAAGTTGGAATCTGCTGAAAGAGCCTTAAAGCAGGTTCAATTGGAAGAGATAGAATTAAAAGAGACACAACTAGCTCAAGTTCAATTAAAACGTTCTTCATTTAAAACAGTAAAAGATGGATTAGACGAAAGATTAAAGATAGCTATATCTAAAGAAACCGAACTTAGGGAGCAAAGAGAATTGCTTGAAAACAAGTATAAGGATTCCAAGATTGCAGGTCAAAAAGAGGGTTATGAATCTCAGATTGCAGATGTAAAAGCAAAAGAAGATCAATATAAAGAAATTCGTATGAATTTAGAAGAACAGCTTCAAGATGCTAAAAATATTCTAGAGGCTAAGCTAATTCAAACTAAAGAGATTTTAGAAGCTAAGTTGAAAGAGATACGGCAAAAAGAGCAAGATGTAGAAACTGCGCGGCTTAAAGTAAATGATAGGTTAACAAATTTTAAAAGCGATGTTAATGCTCGCTTAAAAAAAGCAAAGGAATATGCAGCTTGGCTTCGCTCTAGTTTTGCTATTTTAAATAAAGCTATAGAATCTTGCGACAAGTCAATGCAAAATTCATCTAAACCAAATCCTGTTTTGGTTAATCCTCTTAAATTACATGTATTTGGTCTACGCAAGATTCAAAAAAATTTGCCAAATATGATTCGCATTTTTGATACTGCGGTTAAACAATATGAAGAAGGATCAAAAAAGAAGATTCCTAGTAATATTTTGAACCAATACAACCTACTACCATAAACTATTTGTAATTATATAGGCTTTGATTAATGATATTTTATGTCATTAATCAAATATAATTAATTTGTGCCCTATGGTTATATAGAACTGATATATTTTAATCTATAGATTGCTTTAAATTCATTGTTTTACTAACACAAATGATTGTGAATTTATAAAATTTTTCTTTATTTCTCATTTTATAGTTTTATTACTTATATTTTCTACTATTAATTTACATTGTTTTGATGATTTCGCTTTTTAACTTGAGTTTTTATTCGCTCTATATTATTTTAATTTACGTTATTATTATCTTTTAAATTTTCTGTTTTTTATCTTCTTTTTCTTGTTCTTTTTGTATCTCTAGCATATATTGATATTTTTCATTATTTTTTATCGAGTTGAGATCTTTTTGAAGTCTCTTATAAGCTTTTATTACATTTAATATCGCTGCTGCTACTCCGTAGCCAAGCCCAATCCACACTAACCAATAATATCCTGTAATTTTATACAATCCATATCCTAAACCTAGTCCTATCAATACTGCTATAACCATAGAGATACCAAGAGATAAATCATTTGCCCCTTTAGTAATTTGTCTTATTTTGTTCTCATTATCATAATATTCATTACTGCTTATCATGGATTCTTGTTTATAATTTCCTTCTTGTATTGTTTGTTTATTCTGTTCTTTGTTTTGTTGCATATTGTCTGATTGTATATTTTGCTTATCTTTGTCGTCTGTTTTGTCTTTATGAACCATTTTGTAGTTATCTACCTGCATGCAAATTCCTTTGCAGTGTAAATTTTCTACCTCTTTGTATTCCACGAAAAATGCATTCAATACTGCCCCTATTAGAATCATAATATATAAATGCTCCCTCTAACATATATGGCCATATCTCATCATAGTTATATTCTGTGATTCCATAGCAAAAACAAATAATGGCAAGCAAGAATGTATCATGTGTAACAAATATTTCCATGTTTTCACATTCATTTTGGAAGATGAAATTAAGCAATATATTCATAGTTGAATGTATGTCTTTCATGCCGGGCAAAGTTTCCCCTCGCAAAAATGAGGACATAATGTATTGTACGTTCTTGTTTTTGAAAAGCTTGCCAGCCTTTTTTATATCATCGATATAACAGTCAGCTAATATATCTGTTGTTATGATGTCTAGATTCTTGTTGTGGGTTTTATCATATCCTTGTAAGAAGCAATTAGCAGTTTCTACGCATCTTTGAATATAACTTGAAAAGATTCTTTCAATATTAAATTTGCAGTGCTGTCCAAAGTGTTTTGCTAAAACTTTACCTTCTCTAGTTAGTAGGGTATTTAGTCCTGTTTCTCCCTTGCGAATATCACCACGTAAAGAATGCCTTAAGATTAGCTTTGCATTTTTTGGTGTCATATTGGCACTTTTTACGAAGTCTTCATAAATCGAGAAAATCATTTGCTACCTTTACGAATTACATGATTTATTCAGATTCTACAATATTTATGTTTTACTTATGATTTATTTATGTTGATGATAAACTTTGTAATATTTTGTGTGGGTAACCTGTAAGTTTAGATTCTTACATTTTTGTTATAATCCCATTTCTTTATATTTTATCATTAGGAGAAGTCTTTGGCAGATACACGGCTATTTTTTTTGGTTGTTGTGTTGTTGAGTATAGCAATATTTATGAGTTATTCTCTCTCTTCTTATGCGGTTATATATTATAATTATGGGCAGTTTCATTTCTTATATCGTGAGTTATTTGCAGGTTGTATTGGAATATTTATCATGTGGGGGCTATCATACTTTAATCCAGATAAATATCTATTAACACTTGGCTTAATTCTTATGTTTATGTCTTTATTTATGATTCTTATTTTACCATTCTTACCCGATAGCTATGCCACGAGTGCGGGCGGCGCGAAGAGATGGTTAAGACTTCCTAACTTTTCATTATCTCCACTAGAGTTTTTTAAGATAGGCTATATTATCTTTGTGGCTTGGAGCTTAAGTCGTAAGTTTCGGGGCGGCAATACATTATCATTTTTCCAACAGTTGGTTATTATTATTCCGCATTTGTTTGTATTTTTGTTGATTGCCATGATCATATCTGCATTGCAAAATGACTTAGGTCAGATTATACTATTAGCTATTGTTTTTATCATAATGTTAATATGTGCTGGTGGTAGATTCTCTCTTTTTACTCTAGCACTTGGAATCATTACTACAGTGGGAACAATCCTTGTTATCATTTCCCCACATAGAATCAAGAGAGTTAGAGAATGGTGGAATAATATTGAGAATCTAATTCGTTCCTATGCCCCTGATTTTTCCTTACTAAGTGAATATAGTATGGACATGGGTGGACAGGTGCAAAATGCTACTTATGGATTTCACTATGGCGGGTATTTTGGTTCTGGTATAGGTCAGGGTGTTGTAAAGCTTGGATTCTTAGGTGAGGTGCATACGGATATGATTCTAGCTGGAATCACAGAAGAGATAGGCATTTTTGGTTTGGCTATTTGCGTGTTGATATTTTTCTTCGTATTGTTTAGAATCCTAAAAATTTCTTATCGTTTAAAGAGCTCCTTTTATCATTTATTTTGTGTGGGTGTTGTGTGTCTGCTAGGTTTTAGCTTTTTTATCAACTCTTTTGGTGAAGCAGGTATTATACCTATTAAAGGCATGGCTGTGCCTTTTTTGAGTTATGGCGGTAGCAGTCTTATTTGCTGCTGCATTCTAGTAGGACTTGTTTTATCTCTATCTAGGAGCGTTGATTTGAAATAGCATTGAGGAGCGTATTAATTTTTTTGTTATACAATAATTCTATTATGTATTAGGAAGGAGACGATATGTTCCATGAGTATAGAGAAGAAATTAGCCAGTTAAAGCGACACAATGCTCATTTCGAAAAAATTTTTAATGAGCATAATGATCTAGATCAGAAGATAAAAAACGCAGAAGACGGGATCAATCCACTTAGCAATCAAGAAATAGATATTTTAAAGAAACAAAAGTTACATTTAAAAGATGAAGCATATGCCATGATTTTAGAATATCGTAAGAAACATAAGCAAGGCAGCTAAAATGAGTTAGCTATCTATATTATTTACAGTTTTGCTTTACGGTGCTATTTCTTTGTATTCGCCAATCTTTATTTAATTTACAATACTATTTAATAATTAGCTTGTGGTTATATTCATGTAATCACAAATCAATCTACATAATCACTTAATTAATATAAATCTTATACTTTTTATAATATCTTTCTTTTTTGCATTCAATGAAATGCTTATTATAAGTAAATTCTAAACTTTCTTTTATCATAGATAAATATAAATCAATGAGAATCACAAAGCAAATTAATATTTGTTATAAAATTTAATAACTTATTAATCAAATACTTGTTGTTTTGTTATTTCTATCATCTGCGCTATGCTCTCATCAAAGCTACTAGCATCTTTCTCATCTTGTCCTAGGAATTTTTCCATATCTGATTTTTTACTAATTGCCTCATCAAGCTCTATGTCATTTCCCTTATGATAGCTACCAATACGTATTAATACTTCATTTTCTTTTAATAGTGCTTGCATTCTTCTAAATTTTCTTGCCGCCATTTTATGCTCTTCAGATATTAGATCTTGCATAACCCTAGAAGCTGATTGCAATATATTAATTGGAGGGTAGATTCCAAAATCAGTTAAATTTCTATCAAGCATAATATGCCCATCTAGGATACTTCGACTTTGATCTGCTATTGGGTCATTTGAATCATCTCCTTCCATAAGCACCGTAAAAAATGCAGTAATGCTTCCTTTCCCTTCCTCTTTCCCCGCTCTTTCCATTAGTTGTGGTAACAAGGTTAGCACGGATGGTGGATAACCCTTACTTGTTGGTGGTTCTCCTAGTGCTAATCCAATCTCTCTTTGTGCCATTGCAAAACGAGTAATAGAATCCATAATAAATAAAACATCATGTCCTTGATCTTTAAAATATTCTGCTACAGCCATAGCAGAAAATGCCCCATATTTTCTCATAAGTGGAGAATCATCGCTTGTTGCAATTACAAGCACAGTATTTTCAAGATTTCCTCCTAGATTTTTTTGTATGAATTCAGGCACTTCCCTGCCTCTCTCACCTATGAGTGCTACTACTTTAATTTGTGCTTGGCTTCCTCTTACAATCATGCCCATGAGAGTGGATTTTCCAACACCAGAGCCAGCAAAGATTCCAATTTTTTGTCCCTTGCCGCATGTAAGTAGTGAATCTATAGTCTTAACCCCTACGCTAAAGACCTCGTTAATCAATCCTCGTTTTAGTGCTGATATAGGAGCGTTAATTATAGGCGCATAATGTTTAGTCTTTAGTATGCCTAAACTATCAAGCGGAATTCCAAGCGGATTAATAGCTCTGCCTAGTAATTCATGTCCAACAGGTATACGCAACCCCTCTTTTGCAATCATTACCTTATCACCGCTTTTAAATCCTTCTGTGAAACTAAATGGGCTAATGCTAAATATATCCTTATGGGTTGCTATAACAATCCCTTCTGTACGTGTATCATCTCCTCGTATTAGCCAGACTACATCTCCTACACTTGGCGATAGTCCTGTAGCTTTTATGATATTTGTTTCCACGGATATAATTTCGCCAAAGCTCGGGGATAAATTGGTAGATAGGCTTAATTTTTGCTTAAGGTTATAGATGGATTTATTTGAAGATTGCATATGAACTAACGCATTAGAATCTGGCATCTTGTTCCTTAGTAAGGATTTACAAAAAATCAAATTTTCGTTACAATACGCGATTATAACTTAAAAATCCTTAAGGACAGCTATGAATGCACAAAGAATAAATGATGCTAATGCTACCGCAAGTGGCATTATTTCTGCTGATGAGATTAATAAAAATCTTGACTCTATTGCAAATAAATATGCCAAAACTGCTAAAATTGATGGGTTTAGGAGGGGCAAAGTTCCAGTTAGTATTATAAAGACTCGCTATAAGGATAATCTAAAGGAAGAATCTAGACAAAAAAGCATTGATAGCTTTTATGCTAATGCCATTAAGGAGCTTGGATTACAGCAACAAGATATTATAGGTCAGCCATTAATTGTAAAATTTGAAGAGAGCGATAATGGCATAGAACTAGAGTTAAAGATTGGTATTACACCTAGTTTTGAAGTAGATAATGTCCTATCTTATATGCCTCAATTTGAATTAGAGGAAGTAACTAGCGATCAAGTTGATGAAAGGTTAATCAAAATTGCCAAGAATCATGCCCCTGTTATTGAATCTTCTGATACAAAGCTAGCAAGTGAGCATATTGCAAACATTGATTTTGAAGGATTCATAGATGATAAACCATTTGAAGGTGGTAAAGCTAAGGGATTTGATCTAATGATTGGCTCTAATCAATTCATACCGGGTTTTGAGGATGCTATTATTGGTATGAATGTGGGTGAAGCAAAAACCATAGATATTACTTTCCCAAGTGATTATCATGTTGCAAATCTGGCTGGTAAAGCTACTCAATTCAAAGTTAAACTAAACTCCATAAAGCAAAAAGGAGATATGGAAATTGATGATTCTCTAGCAAAAATTGTATTGGGAGATAAAGAAGATAGCACATTAGATAAGTTAAAAGAACAGGTAAAAGATAACCTAAAAGCAGAATCTAAAATGAAATTATATAATGAGAAACTAAAAGAAGAAGCACTACTAAATATTGCCAAAGCTTTTACATTCGACTTGCCAGAGAATATTTTGGAGCAAGAGATGAATGTGTTGTTTAACAATGAAGTTTCTATGATGAATCAAGATGAGTTAAATGAATTGCGCAATAATGAGCAGAAGAGCAAGGAATTGCGCGAGGCTCAAAGGAAAAAGGCAGAAACTAGCGTTAGGGTTACATTTATCGTAGATAAACTAGCTAAGAAAGAAAAAATCAATGTAGATGATAATGAAGTTTTTCAAACTATTTACTACGAATCTATGATGAGTGGGCAGAATCCTAAAGAAGTGATAGAGCACTATCGTAAGAATAATTTACTTCCTGCAGTAAAGATGGCAATAATTGAAGATAGGGTAATTACATATTTATTAGATAAGAGTAAGGGGTTGTAATATACCTTACAATATATTTGATATTTGTTTTGATGGTTATGGCTGATTTATTCTAAGAAATAGAATGCCTGATTTTTCCTAAGATTCATTATAGTAAGATATGTTTATAGCTAGGCTTGGTTATACTTAGTTGATATTTAGTAATTTGATTCTGTATAGATCGTGCTTTTTTATTGTTTGTTGGTTTATTTAATCAAATAAACTATAGTTATTCTTTATTATGTTATAGTTATTAAATCTATCAATTTAAGGAGGTTAGTTATGATTACTTTAGATGGTCAGCCAGCTTATTTAGGAGGTGCTAGATTATGCGTTGGAGATTATGCCCCTAGTGTTTATGTAACCAATCAGGATTTTCAAGGTGTTGAAATAGGCGGTGCTAGTGGTAAATATCAGCTTATAAGCGTTATACCAAGCATAGATGGCGGAGTTTGTCAAATACAAACAAAGACATTCTATAAGGAAATATCTAAGTATTCGAATGTAGATTTAATAGTTATTTGTTCTGATACTCCATTTGCTATTAAAAGATTTTGTGTTGGTGATGAGGCTAATATATTTGTGTTAAGTGATTTTAGAGGTAAGAAATTTGCCAAAGCCTATGGATTAACACTAGAAAATACCATACTTGAGGATATGCTTACTAGAGCTGTAATTCTAATTTCTCCAGATGGTAAGATAGCATATCAAGAGATAGTGTCAGAGATTGGAAATGAGCCAGACTATGCAAAAGCACTGCAAGCTTTAAGTAATGATTTATAAACGTTAAATCTGTTGCACTTAGGATACGCTTTAATTTTGTCAGATTGAGACTTTATAAATATATGTAAGGTTAATAATATAATAATAGATAATTTAGGTCGTGTTATTATATAAGGGCAAAAATATTTAAATATTTATTAATTTCTGCTACCGGGTTTATAGGCAATAGAATCTTTACATAATGGGCATGAGTTAGCTTGATAAATATCAAAGCAAAAGTTAGCTAATGCAAACAACGGTATATTAAGCGGTAATTTACAAATGTCTTGTGATATAGATTGTTTATATTCCTCATTGGGCAATATTGCCTTGCAAAATCCACGATTTGCAAGTCCAGCAAATGCTACTATATTTGCTTCTTGCTGTGCTACACATTGCGCGCTTTCAAGAGCACTTCCCCCTGTAGTAATAATATCTTCGCAAATTAAAACTTTCTCTCCTTTTTTCGCTTGAAAGCCTCTACGCAGCATCATTTCTCCATTTACTCTTTCTGTAAATATGAAGCGCGCCCCAAGTGCTCTTGCTAGCTCATATCCTACTATAATTCCGCCAAGTGCTGGGGAGCAAACGCATTCTACATCTATGTTGTGTTTGTTGATTAATTGGGATAGGGCTGTGGCTAACTGCTGTGCTACTTGTGGATATTCTAAAACTTTTGCAGATTGTAGATAGTATTTAGTATGATTCCCACTGCTAAGTAAAAAATGTCCTTCTAGCAATGCGTTATGCTTTTTATATATATTTTCTACATCTATCATATTGCCTCCAATTTTACTTAATTTCGAAATATTTTTACTATGTAGTTTAATGCTTAAATCAATACTCAAGGATTAGTAAGTTAATGCCATATTTATGCAGATTAATTAAGAACTCACAAAAATTAGTTCCCAAATATATAAATATATAATTTGTTAAATCTTGATAATCTCTTCTTCTTTTGTTTTTACCATAGATTCAGCTTTTTTGTTGTATTCATCAGTAATTTTTTGTATCTCGTCCATGCCCTTTTTACTCTCATCTATGGTTATTGATTTATCTTTTTCTAGCTTTTTAATGGTGTTATTGGATTCTTGTCTTATGTTACGTAAAGCTACCTTTATTTTTTCCCCCATTGTCCTAGCTTGTTTTGCTATTTCTTTTCTCTGTTCCGAAGTCATAGGCGGAAAAAATAACTTTATAGAATCAGCACTTGTATTTGGATTTACTCCTATATTTGCTTCTTGTATTGATTTTTCAATATCCTTTATTAAGGGTTTTTCCCACGGAGTGATAATTATAGTATTAGCATCTTGGGCAAGTATAGTGGCTACTTGTGATAGAGGAGTTGATGACCCATAGTAGTCTATTCGGATATTATCTAGTATGCTAACACTAACTCTATTGCTTCTTAATGTATTGAAATCCCTTTGCAATGCGCTTAAGCTTTTTTGCATTGAATCTCTAGTATCTTTATATATATTTTGTAGCATAAATTCTCCTTTAGGATTATTGATTTGCTGGATTTTTTATATTGTTGCTTTGCGTATTATTTTGTTGTGTTTTAGACTGTAATGTAGGTGTTAATATAGGTTGCGTTGCATTTAGATTTGGATTGCTAAGTGGAGTTGTATTAGATGAATTAAGGCTATCAAATGGGACAGAAATGGGTAGGGATTTTTGCAAATCAATATCATCTATTACACTTTTGCTTGATTGTATATTGTATAGGTAGCTTAATCCAATGGTATTTACTATGAATATAATCCCTAGAAACATGGTTACCTTTGCCATGAAGTTCGCAGGACCTTTAGCACCAAAGAGGCTTTCGTTGCTTCCACTATAAGCACCCAAACCAATGCTTGAGCTTTTTTGTAAGAGAACTACTACTACTATACTAACAGACAAGATTATTTGTATTATGATTAATATATTAGTCATGTTAACTCCTGCTCAAACAATTAGAATCAAACCTATATTATATCTAATATAGTTTAATGTTTTTTGCAGTAGGAGGGCAAATTGCTATATGATTAAAAATATTTTCATATAGAATCTAACAATAGAGATGTTTCGTATTCTTTGAATACTCAATATGACAAGGAATCTATTTGTAATTCTGAATATGATTTGAGCAGGCGAAGAATCTAAGGAGATTCTTCGCCTGGAATGACATAGCGGCAGCGGGGGGGGCTTAAGTTATGATAAAAAAGCCTCAATATGACAAGGCGGTTTATGATTCTTACTATCCTTGTCATGTCTTATGGCAGTGCTAGAAGAATCTCTAAAGATTCTAATGTTTAGTATGACATTTCTTTTTGCGTGGTTTGTGCTATGTAATATGAGAGATGAAAGATTGTTGCATATTTAAGCAAAGTATTAATATTTTTCACTAGTTATGTTTATTTCATAAATTTTAGCGTTTGATTGCAATCTAGCATTAAATCACCTAAGATAAAATCTTATTTTCAAGAGACGTTTTATCATTTTCATAACCTAGCAATCATAAATTGTAAGCAATAAGTCAATAGCATTTTGTGAAACTTGATAGAAGATTAAGAATCTAAAATACACAAATTAAATTAGGCTATCATGTTGCTTTGTTGTTTTTTGTAAAACATACTACAAAAGGATATTTATGTCAAAGCCAGATTCTACTCCGCTAGCTTTATTAAATCATACAACAAAGCCAGACGCGAAGAATCTTGAGCATAATTCAAGTCAAAAGGCTTTGAAAGATTGTGCATTTCAGCAATATTCCTATTCTTTTTTAGAGGTTTTTTTGCATGAATTACGTGCAGTGTGTGGAAATGTAACTGTTATGTTTGTTGTGATGGTGGGCTCTATTCTTTATGCTTTGCTATATCCTAGTCCATATTATAAAGATATAGTTCTAAAGCAAAAAATAGCTGTAATAGACCTTGATAATACCTCTTTGTCTAAAGATTTTATATTTGCCGTTAATGCTAGCCCTAATATCGAAATTGCATATCATTTATATTCATCACTTGAGGCAATGGAATTGCTAAAAAAGCAGGAGATATATGGAATTTTAAGCATTCCTAAGGGATTCCAAGCAAATGCCCTAAAGGGTAGTCCAACTAAGTTATCATATCGTGCTAATGCCTCATACTTGCTTATATATGGGACAATCATTCAGGGGTTAAACGATATAGGTAGTGAGTTTAGTTCTAAGATCAAACATCATGCTTCCTTAGTCAAGAATGAGATAAATATAGCAAAAGATTCTACTCTTATTAGAATTGATTCTATCCCTCTTTTTAATGATTCATTAGGATATATTAACTATGCCCTAAGTGCTATATTTATCTTTATACTTCATCAGACTTTGCTAGCAGGTAGTATGCTTATTACTGCTCACCAAAATAAGCTTCATGTGCAAGGAATTAGGGGATATTTTAATCAAGCTCCAATCACATATGTAGTCTTAGCTAGAATCTTAGTTTTTACCATTTTGTATATCTTGTTATTTTTGCTTTATTGTGGATTCTTTTTTAATTTGTATGGAATCCATGTTCATGCTAGTATTATTGATTTTTGGTGTTTTAGCCTTATGTTTATTATTTGTTCTGCTAGTTTTGGAATCTTTATTGGCTCGTTTATTCATAGCACAGCACTTCCAACTCAAATAATTTTGTTGTCATCTTTGCCATTAGTATTTATGATGGGATTTATCTATCCTATGCAATTGCTACCTAGCTTCTTGCAGAGTTTTATATCCTGTATTCCAGCATATCATGGTGTAAATGCTTTAATTAGGTTAAATCAAATGGCGGCTAGTATGAATGCTATAATGTCGTATTTTTATTCTCTTTGTATAATATTTATGTCTTGTACTCTATTGAGTATCTATTCTCTATTTAGAAAATATTACAGGTAAACAAAAATTTATACAATTTAAAGCATAACAATCCTACTATTACGCTTTACTTCATTCTAATTTTAGGATAGATAATTATGCCAACACATGCACGAATAGATTCTAAAAAAATAGCAAATGAGCTAGCCTTGCTATGCGCTGATATGGTGCAATTTGCAAATAGCGGACACCCGGGCGCACCAATGGGGCTATCAGATATTGCAGTAGTCTTAGCTAATCACATTAGAATCATACCTCAAGATAGAAATTGGTTAAATCGAGATAGATTAGTATTTAGTGGTGGGCATGCTAGTGCTCTATTGTATGCCATGTTGCATTTATGGGGATATGATGTTAGTTTACAGGATTTGCAAAGTTTTAGGAGGTTAGATTCTAAAACGCCAGGACATCCAGAATACAATCATACGCATGGTGTTGAAATCACAACGGGACCACTAGGTCAAGGCGTTGCAAATGCAGTGGGCTTTTGTCTTGCATCAAAGAGGGCTGCAAATATGCTAGGTAATGACATCATTAACCATAAAGTGTATTGTTTATGTGGTGATGGAGATTTGCAAGAGGGTATAAGCTATGAGGCTTGTTCTCTTGCTGGCTTACACTCTTTATCAAATCTAGTGTTAATATATGATAGTAATAATATTAGCATTGAAGGAGATATTAGCATTGCCTTTGGTGAGAATGTTCGATTAAGGTTTGAATCGCAGGGTTTCTTTGTGCAGGAAGTAGATGGACATGATCAAGCTCAAATTAACTCTGCCTTGTTGAATCTAAGTAGCGAAAAACCAAATCTAATCATAGCTCATACAAGGATTGCTAAAAATGCCTATAAGTTAGAGGGTAGTCATCATGCACATGGGGCACCATTAGGAGAGGAAATTATTACTAAGACAAAGCAAATACTAGGTTTAAGTCCAGATTCATTTTATATAAGCGATGAACTCAAGGCACATTTTGCAGATACCATAGCTCGCACTAAGCCGTTATATGATGCTTGGCATGGATTAAAAGATAAGCTCGAAAATTCCAAAAAAGACGTATTAGAATCCTTACTCAAAAAAGACTTTACGCAAGTAGTCTATCCTAAGTTTAGCAATGATTTAGATAAGTGCATTCACGCAAAGCTTAGTAAAGATAATATTGCTACACGAGCAAGTAATGGTAAGATTCTAAATGCAATAGCTAAATCAAACATTGGATTTATTGGCGGAAGTGCAGATTTAGCCCCTAGCAATAATACGCTAATCGCAGAATCAAACGATTTTCCAAATGGAGTAAACTTACATTTTGGTGTCCGAGAGCATGCTATGGGGGCAATTTGCAATGCCTTTGCAAATTATGGAATCTTTACTCCATATTGTGCTACGTTTTTTGTGTTTAGTGACTATTTATGCCCTAGTATTCGTGTAGCAAGCCTTATGAATGCTCAAGTATTTTATATTTTTACGCATGATTCTATAGGTGTTGGAGAAGATGGTGCTACACATCAGCCAATAGAACAGCTAAGCCATTTAAGAGCTATGCCAAATTTGCTTAATTGGCGTGTAGCTGATGCGAATGAAAATGTTTGTGCTTGGCAGAATGCCCTGGATATACCAAAGCCTCAAAGCTTTATTCTAACAAGGCAAAATCTCCCTATAATAGAAGCAAATACTATAACAAAGCAAAATGTTGCAAAAGGTGGATATGTCATTTCTAAGTCGCTATTATTGCCTAGTAATCCAAAGATAAGCCTACTTGCAAGCGGAAGTGAAGTAAGTCTTGCCATAAAAGCACAAGAAATATTAGAAAATCCTAGTATATTAGTAAATCTAAAAGCTGCTTCTAGCTTATTGAAAAGATTAGAAGACTTAGGATTAGATTCTAAAGGAGTTGCTACTCAAGTAATTTCTATGCCATGTTTTGAGCTTTTTATAGCGCAAGATAAGAGCTATATAGATGAGGTATTCGGAGATTCTATGGTGCTTGGAATAGAGGCTTTACGTTCTTTGGAGCTTTATAGATTCTGTAATAGTGTTATTTGTATGAGTAGATTTGGAGCTAGTGGCAATGGAGATTTACTTTTTGATAGATTTGGCTTTAATGTAGAAAATATCTGCCTAGAAGCAATAAAGCTAATTGGCTAGCATGATTTATTATGTCTATGTATGAATAAGCCCTTGATATTTAATGTTATTAGTTATAAGGTAAGTATTAATGAATAAATATTATTAAATATGAAATGATGTCTTATTATATTTAGCCAATTTAAGCTATATCTTAATCCTTATTCTTCATTTCTTCTAGCATTGACTTGTTTCGTGCTTATAATAAGTGCTTACTGGTTATACAAATATTTTACAGCTAATGCATGCTAAGCTATGATCGATAATCAGCGTTAATTTGTATATAGCCATGACTTAAATCGCAGCCCCAAGCTTTAGCTTTATATTTTCCGTCATTTAAATCAATAATCATACGAATTTTTTTTGCACTTAAAATTTTCTTTGCCTTATTTTCATTAAATTTTACCCCAACTCCATCTTTAACTATGGTTATCTCACCTTTTTTACTAGCAAAGATGAGATGCAATTTGCTTGCATCAAATTCTGCTTTGCTATATCCCATAGCGCATATGATTCTACCCCAGTTTGCATCATTACCAAATATTGCCGTTTTTACTAGATTTGAGGCGATTATTGCTTTGCTGAGTTTTTGTGCTTGCTCTTTTGTTTTTGCACCTTTAATAAATACTTCTAATAGATGAGTAGCACCTTCTCCATCTCTTGCAACTTCTTTAGCAAGATAAATACACACTTTAGCTAGAGCTTTTTTGAATATTTTGTAATTGTCATCTTTTTCTGTGATTTCTTGGTTTTTAGCCGTTTTATTAGATAAAAGTATGATCATATCATTTGTTGAGGTGTCTCCATCAACGCTAATTTGATTGAAGCTATCTTGAACAACTTCTTTTAGTGCTTCTTGCAATAGATTCTTACTTACATCTATATCTGTTAGGATAAATCCTAGCAATGTCGCCATATTTGGGTGTATCATGCCAGATCCTTTTGCCATACCCCAAATTCTACCTTTGAATTTATCAAAGTTAATATTTATTCCATATGTTTTAGGATATGTATCTGTTGTCATAATAGCCCTGCTAGCAAACTTCATTGAATCCTTGCTATTAGATTTATTTTCTACTAGTTTAGGAATCCCTCTTGATATGCGATTCATTGGTAATTGTTCACCAATTACACCTGTTGAGCTTAGTAAAACTTGTGTTGATTCTATCTTTAGTATCTTTGCTAGTTCTTTTGATAATGTGAGGCAATTTTTATCACCTTGTATGCCAGTGCAGGCATTCGCATACCCAGAATTTATCATAATGGCGCGGATTTGATTTTGTATATATGCTTTGTTATAGGAAATGCAAGCTGCTTGCATGCTGTTTTGTGTCCAAACGCCAGCAGCATTACATTCATTTTGTGAGTAAATTAGAGCCAAGTCATAGCGATTCTTATATTTTACGTTTGCTTTTATACCTGATAGCTCGAAGCCATTTGGAAGCTTGTTATCTCTAGTAAATGCCCTCTTTTTGTCTTTTTTGTTGATGTTTGATTTGTTATTTGCTTCTTCTTTTTTTGTTGTTTTATCAATGTTTGTTTCGCTTGTCAATTGTTTATTGTCTTTGCTCATAATATTGCCCTCTCATGTTACATACAAACTTTAGTTAATATTTACTTTAAGATACTGCCAATGAAGTGAATAATAATACCGTAATGATTTATTGTTTTATACTCATTTTATGATAGCATTGTAGTTTTTTGCTTATCCACATAATATATTTTTCGGAGATAACGTTATGAATATTAAAATTTCAAACCAAGCGAAGCTGCCTACTAGATTTGGAAATTTTCAGACTAAGGCATTTCGCGAATTTAAAGATCAACAAAATATACAGGAACATTTGGTAGTATTTACAGATCCGCTTCCTAGCATTCCATTAGTTCGCGTTCATTCGGAATGCCTTACAGGAGATGTATTTGGATCTAGGAAATGTGATTGCGGACCAGAATTATCCTTTGCAATGAAAGAAATTTATGAACAAGGTGGAATGCTTATTTATCTGCGCCAAGAGGGCAGGGGGATTGGTTTATTTAATAAAATAAATGCCTATCATCTTCAAGATGGCGGCATGGATACAGTAGAGGCAAATGAAGCCTTAGGTTTTGATAAAGACATGCGAAATTATGATGTTGTAGGCGAAATATTTAAGCACTTTAATATATCTGAAATTAGGCTTCTTACAAATAATCCAAGAAAGATAGAGCAAATGGAGAAATATGCAAAATGTGTGCGAGATTCTATTATCATAGAGCCAAATGAATATAATAAGGAATATCTCATGGTGAAAAAACACAAGCTAGGGCATTTGCTCTAAGTTGTGGAGATTTGTAGTTTGCGTAGTTTTATAACACAATATTTAGGCTTATGGTAAGAGAAATTTACTATTACTCTTGTAAATACATTTTATAATTGTAGTTTTATAAGGTATAATATAAATATGTATCTTCTTTGCTAAATACTTAAGCAGTGGGGTAGAGCTTAATTTTAAGGGGAATGTTATGAAAAAAAATGAAGTATTATCATATATTAAGGGAGCTGCTTGTGCTATTACACTTGGAGTATTTTTGGTATCTTGTGGAAGTAAAACACAACATCTAACATCTAGCTCTGATGAACCTAAATGGGTAAATAGCATTGCAGCAGGAAAACAAAAAGCTAATGCTATGGTTGTAGCTGTTGGCTCTGCAAAGTTTCTTGATGGTAATATTGATTATGCAACTAATCAAGCAACTATGAATGCGAGAATTCAAATTGCCCAAACAGTTAGTGTGAAAGTAGAGCAGGCAATTAAGAATTTAGCACAAAGCGATGGTATGAAGATTTCTGAAAATAGCATGCAGGTAGCAAAACAAAAGGTTGAGGCTAATTTACAGCAGACTCAAATGGTAGAAAGATGGATTGATAAAAAGTCAAATCCTCAAACTCTCTATGTCCTTGTAGCAATGGATAAAGAAGCTTATGAAAGAGCACTTAAAGGTGGCGGACAAGTATTAAATATTAATGAAGAGCAAGCAAGAAAATTACATAATATGGTAGATGAAATGTTGCAGTAGCTTCAACATACCTATTGATATTGCCTAGATTTAATTAGGTGAATTCTAGTTGATTCAAATAACATCAATGCTATAGATTGTGTAACCTATAGCATTGATAGAATCAAAATAATAATCCTATATTCCATTAATTGTTTTCGTTCATAATCTTAGTAAAGCTATCTTGTAAATGTAATATAGTTTGCTTTTGCACAAAGAAACTATTGACATTAGCAATTAAATGTGCGCTTGATTCCATAATAACCTCATCAATTTGTAAGTTATTTTGTTTCATAGTAGTTCCTGTTTCTACAATATCAACAATGCCATCGGCTAGGCTAACTAATGGTGCTAACTCTATTGAGCCATAGAGCTGAATAACATCAACAGCTATTGCTTGTTTAGAGAAAAAACGTTGCGTGATATTTATCATCTTTGTGGCAATTTTTATACGTGGTTTAAGATAGTTAATCGGCTTTCCGCATTCGCTGCCAAGCACAACCTTGCATTTACCAATGCCAAGATCAAGCAAACGAACAATCTGAATATCTCGCCTTTCTTCCAACACATCTAAGCCTACCACGCCCAAATCAGCCGCACCATAATGGACATATGTAGGGACATCTTGATTGCGCACTAGTAAAAATGTGAAATTCTTGGTTTGTAATATAAGCTTTCTGTCACTGAATAGAAATTGCTCTTTGAATACTTGCGAAAATAAGTTAAGCGTATCATTAGCAATTCTGCCTTTTGGGAGTGCTATGGTAAGCATAATTCTCCTTGATTCATTAAATAGCCTGCTACAAAATTTCTTTAGTGTATGGCATTTTTATAATTCATATAAACTTATATACTTGCATAATATTTATGCTTTTATTCTGTATTTGTAGTGTTTATGTGGCCACATATACTATAAGCAAAATATGAATTGTTAGAATGTAACATCCTTTGGGTTTAATTCTAAAGTATTGCTTTTTATTGTATTGCCAATACAATAACTAGCTATATAGGCTAAGTCCATAATTATATTTTGTTGGAACTACCTAGTATTTTCATTCTTTCTACAATAACCTTACTCATAGCTTCCATACCTGGTGCAAAGAACTTGCGTAAGTCAAATTGCCCCTTATCTTTATTTGCTAGCTTGCGAACTTCAGCAATAAATGCTATACGTAAATCTGTATCTGTATTTACTTTATTGATGCCGCCCTTTACTGCTTCTTGCAAAAACGAAAAAGGTACACCTTTGCTTGAACCAATATCGCCCCCGCTTTCTTGGAAACTGGCTCTAACATAATCTGGAATCGCGCTAGCACCATGTAAGACAAGTGGAACCTTGGTTAACTCTTTAACTAGCTTTAGCCTTTCAAAGTCAAGTTTTGGTTCTCCTTTGAATTTAAATGCTCCATGACTTGTGCCAATAGCTGGAGCAAGATAATCAACTTTAGATTCTTTAACAAACCTTTCTGCTTCTTTTGGATTTACTAACACAGCATCTTTTTCATCAACTGATATATTATCCTCAATACCCATAAGTCTACCAAGCTCTGCCTCAACGCCAACACCATTTTCATGCGCCATTTGCACTACTTTATAGGTTTCAGTAAGATTCTCGTCAAAAGGATGATGAGAAGCATCTATCATTACAGAAGTAAACCCAGCTTCAACCGCTTTTTTACAAGAATCAAAACTCGTTCCATGGTCTAAATGCAGAGCAACAGGAATATGAGGATAACGTTTACACATTGTTTTTACCATAGAAACAGCCATATCTATGCCCATATATTTGATTGCCCCTTCGCTTGCTTGCACAAATATTGGTGAATTTGCTTCATTGGCGGCTACAAAAATAGCATTAATCATTTCAAAATTGACAAAATTAAAAGCACCGACTCCATAGCCTTCTTTATTCGCCTTATTTAGAATCTCCTGTCCATAAACTAGCATATATTCTCCTTGATTAGAAGGGATTTAAAGTTATTATTGTAACAAAAATATAAGAGTTTGAGTGTTGTTAGATTTTTCAACTCTTATTGGGAATTTTAAGTTAAGGGTTACATTAGTATTTTGAGATATTTTAATAAATTAGTTTTGTATCTAATCTCTAAATATTTCATATCTAATGATATATATCAAAGGGTTGAAAAGTCAAGCATATTTATAATATATAGCTAATTTTATTATTTTCCTTCAAATAGGGCTTTTCTACCAAGATTCCCATAGCGGTGAAATGCAATGCTAGCAGCCCTTTCTGTATGATAATATAGAAGCTCAAAGTATCCATTGTCATATGGTTTATGATTAGCAATGAGCTTACCATGAGCACCCCCTTCTTTAATTAGCTTCTTACATATATCACAGTTAGAATCTAGATTACCTAGATAACGGATTAACTCATGATTCCCAGCTATCTCTATGAAATCTCTTTCACTTTGGTAATCAATGCTTACATTTTGCAAACACATTGTTTTGCTATTCTCTAATACAAATTCTAATGCTTTACTAATTTCTGTTGCTTTGATACTTAATGTTAGTTTAGTATTGACAATTTCACAAGCTGCTATAATTTTTAAAATGTCGCTCAAAGTATCTTCTTTTCTCACCCTATATATTACTGACTTCACTGGGACATAATAAAATACATTATCTTCTCCGCGGATATTGACCACATCTCGCTGTTGCATAAATTCATTTTGATTGTAGTAACCATAGCTTTGTATAGCCTTAAGTACTTTCTTTATCTCTCCTTCTAATTCATGACCAATTAAGTCAACTGATACAAAGTGATAAAACCTATCCTCAAATGTTGTATTGCTATGTGTTGTATCAATCTCTTTTGTTATATTTTTTTTGGGTGTTATATCTACAAACTGCGTTATATAATTATATCCTCCAGCCTTTCTACCAAATCCAACTGATGATTTGTTAATGCCACCAAAAGGCTGTCTTAATACAATAGCTCCTGTAGTTGGTTTATTGATATATATATTTCCTGCTTTTATATGTCGCATATAATGCTCCCACTCTCTTTCATCAAGAGATTCTAATCCTCCAGTTAGACCATATCCTGTGGAATTAGCAATGTGTATAGCATGATCTAGATCCTTAGCGCACATTACGGATAAAACAGGAGCAAAAAACTCATTGAGATGAGATAGACTTTCCTCTTTTACGCCATATTTAATGCAGGGTTTCATAGCATATGGATTATTGTCTACAAAGCTAGGTTTTAATACCCATTGCTCTCCCATTTGCAACTTCAAGCCCTCTTTGACCTTTTCGCTAATATTATCGCTAAGGTATCCTACTTTATTCTTGAAATCAAATGGTGACCCCACATTTAGGCTTTGCGCAGCATCTACTAGTGTGCGAGCAAAGTTTTCGTCCTCATAGACTTCTTTTTCTAAGATTAGCAACGATGTTGCGCTGCATTTTTGTCCTGAGTTTGAGAAGGCTGAATGTATAATGTTTTTAGCAGCTTGGTCTCTATCTGCCATTTTGGTTACAATTGTGGCATTCTTTCCTCCAGTTTCTGCACTCAAAAATATACTTGGGTTTTGCTCTAAGATTCTATATGCTGTATCTTCTCCGCCTGTAAGTATAGCAAAATTAGCCTCTGGCAAGACGAGCTCATTTATATCCTTGCCACTTGCAGGAAGAAAAACTAAATATTCCTTTGGCAACCCAGCTTCATAGAAACACTCACATAACATGCTGCCTGTGATACATGAGAGATTTGAAGGTTTATAGATTACTCTATTTCCACTAGCAATGCTAGCTGCAATGCCGCCTACTGATATTGCTACAGGAAAGTTCCAAGGAGTAATGACTGCGCCTATACCTTTGGGAGTGAAATCATAATTACTATGCTCTTTTAGAATCTTTTGCATACTATGAGGATAAAATCGCAAGAAATCTATTGCTTCGCTAACCTCCGGATCGGTCTCTAAAAATGTTTTGCCAACTTCTAGGGCTGATATGCCTATTAAATCACCTCTTTTGGCTGCAATAATTTCTGCTGTTTTAAGTAGGATTTGTCCTAGTTCATCAAAACTTAGTTTCTGCTTTGCATTTTTTAGGAATGATATAGCTTTTGCGATAGTTTTAGTGCTTGCGTTGTGGATAGTGCCAATTATATTATCTCCTCCTTTTGCTTTAATTTCTCGAGCATTTGAATTCTTTGGTCTATCTTCGCCAATGACTGGCGTAATAGTAACGGCAGAAAAATTAGTATATTTGTGTTTAATGTCATTTGCCCATTCTCTATTGCAAGCAAGTATAAAGTCTGTATCAGGCTCGTTATGAAAAGTTTCTAAATTTGCCTTGCTTGTGAAAGGGGCTTGCAGTCTATTCTGATTTCTGTAGCTTTCTGTGCGAACAGATTCCATTTTTTTTAACGATTCTAAGAATATTTGTTCTTGTTGTTTCCATGCAGCAGAGTTTACCTCCAAGTCAAAGGAATACCGCATAAAATTGTCCTCGCTTGTATTCTCATCAAGTCTTCTTACAAGATATGCTATTGCGTTGTTAAAGTAAGCATCGCTACATACAGGTGCATATAATATTAATGGGTTGGTTTTTGAAACTTCTAAACCTGCTCTGACATTCATGCCCTCTAGCATCTCAAAAGTAAAAGATTCATATGCACCTGCTTGTCTTATACGAGTCATGGCATAGGCAATTTGGAATATATTATGTGAAGCAATACCGATATTGATATATTTAAAGTTAGAATCTTCTAATACATAATTAAGCATTTTGTTATAATTAGAGTCTGTATCAACTTTGTGTCTAAATGTTGGTAACTCCCAACCTTTTATGCTAGCAGTAGTTTCCTCTGACGCCATATTTGCGCCTTTTACTATACGTATCTTAATTGGAGGTTTGCCACTTTCCACTCTAGCCTTAGAAAAGTCTACTAACTTCTTAAGATATTCATAGGACTCTGGTATATAAGCTTGCAATACGATACCAGCTTTTATGTCAAACTTTGCAATAGATTCCATAAATGCAACCACAGTTAACTCTAGATCTTTGTATTCCTCCATGTCTAAATTAATGAATTTCTCATTACCGTTTTTCTTTTGGGTTTGAGCTATGTCATAAAGTTTATCTAGTCTTTTTACTATCTCATTTTTGGAATATTCAAAATCAAGTATATTTATTTGTGAAAAAATTGTTGTTATTTTAATAGACATATAGTCTATGTATTTCGAGTTAAGTGCGTCTTCATATTTTTGCAAGCGATAATTTGCTTCTAAATTTCCTAATACTTCCTCTCCAATCAGATTCACATTCAAGCCTATACGACGTTCTTTCCTCTTATCTGATTTTTTTTTTAGTGAAATTGGTTTTTCATCTAACACTATTTTTTTGGTGTCATTCCTTAGATTTCTAATAAACAATGGCACACTTATAGATGGCACGCTTTTACCAATGCCAAGAAAACTCTGCAACAGTATTCTCTCAAATGATGAAAAAAAGTCTGCTATGCCATATCGTTGTAATGTGTGTGAGATAAATTCATACGCCGTAAAACTGTCCTTAGACCTAAAACTCCTATCAAGCAATTCAATTAGCATAACCTTGCTTTGCGGATTTTCTAACATTTTCATCATTCTTTTTCGGAATCTTTTTTCAGATTGACTTAAATCTTTGTTGATTTCGTATTGCAGTTTTCTTGCTAGATGTAGAGTTTCTTTTATGGTGTCTTTCATTATTTCTCCTTAGGTTAATATACTAGGTTATTCTATCTTAAAAGTAACATAATTATTTAGATAAATTTATGACAAACTAGTTAATCATGTCTAACTTAAATATAATCTTGTAACCCTTAATTTTGTAATCTTTAATCAATACTTAGCCAATAAACATAGTAAAATTATTGCTTTTATTATTTAGCTAATCTTTTTAAAGACTTTACACAAAGGATTCTCTATAATGACTAACAAGCAAAGCTACAATCCTAAAGAAATAGAATCAAAGTGGCAAAAAATCTGGAGTGATACAAGAGCTTTTGAGCCAAAAGATGACTTTTCGCAGCCCAAGAAATATATTCTATCAATGTTCCCATATCCAAGTGGTGCTATACATATGGGTCATGTCCGCAATTACTGCATTGGCGATGCTATAGCTCGTTATTATCGTATGTATGGATACAATGTGTTACACCCAATAGGCTTTGATGCTTTTGGTATGCCTGCTGAAAATGCTGCAATCAAATATAATGTTCACCCAAAAGATTGGACATATTCCAATATGCAAACCATGCTAAAAGAAATGTATTCTCTTGGTTTAAGTTTCTCAAGTGATAGAGTAATAGAGACTTGCTCTCCGATATATACAAAATACGAGCAAGAATTCTTTATACAAATGTGGAAGAAAGGCTTAGTATATCGCAAAAAAGCTCTATTAAATTGGTGCCCTTGTGATTTGACTGTATTAGCAAATGAGCAAGTTATTGATGGAAGATGTTGGAGGTGTAATACTGAAGTGGTGCAAAGGGAAATGCACCAATATTATTTTAGAATTACAAATTATGCAGAAGAGTTATTAAGAGATTTAGATTCCCTTGAAGGGCAATGGCCCCAACAAGTCATAAGCATGCAGAGAAATTGGATTGGAAAATCAGAAGGACTAGAGTTTGATTTTTTGCTTGATAAAGTTTCCCAAGATATGTTAGATTCTAAGATTACCTCGATAAATGTATATACTACTAGATGCGATACTATTTATGGGGTTTCTTGTTGTGTCATTGCCCCAGAGCATGAGATTGTCAATATTTTGATAGAAAAAAATCTCTTAGATTTAGAATGTGTAGAGGCTATTAATAAGATTCGCAACCAGAGTGAGAGAGAGAGAGCTAAAGATACTAAGCAAGGAGTAGCACTACCACTTTATGTTATTCATCCATTAAATGGAAAAAGGTTGCCTGTATGGGTAGGCAATTTTGTTCTTATGAGTTATGGCTCTGGTGCTGTAATGAGTGTTCCATATCATGATGAGAGGGATTTTGAGTTTGCCAAGAAATATAATTTGCCTATATTGAAAGTTATAACTCCTAATAGCGGCACAAACATCGATGCAACTTCACCTTATATCCATGATGGAATCCTATGTAATAGCGATGAGTATTCTGGTCTTACAAGTGAGCAGGCTAGGGAGAAAATTAGCATATTTTTCGAGCAAAATAGTAGGGGAAAAAGAGTTACAAAATACAAGTTGCGCGATTGGGGAATTTCTAGGCAACGCTATTGGGGAACTCCAATTCCTCTTATACATTGTCCAAATTGTGGTGTGCTAGAGGAAATAAATTTGCCTGTTACATTGCCTGATGATATAAAAATCACAGGTGAGGGCAATCCTTTAAATAGACATTCTACCTGGAAAGATGTAGTATGTCACAAATGTGGAGCTAAAGCTACTAGAGAGAGCGATACTATGGATACATTTGTTGAATCTAGCTGGTATTTCTTGCGCTATACTACACCTCCAGAGCTATATGAAAAATTGGCATTTAGTAAAGAATCTTTGGATTATTTTATGCCTGTAGATCAATATGTGGGTGGCATTGAACATGCTATATTGCATTTACTATATGCTAGATTTTTTACTAAAGTTTTACGAGATTTGGGATATTTATCATTTAGTGAGCCATTTAGCGCATTGCTATCACAAGGTATGGTGCTAAAAAATGGCGCAAAGATGTCCAAAAGTCTGGGCAATATTGTAGAGCCAAAACACATTATAGAATCTTATGGAGCTGATACAGCTAGGCTTTTTGCTCTTTTTGCTGCACCTCCAACTTATGCATTAGAGTGGAATGATGAGGGTGTGAGAGGATGCTATAAGTTTATCAATCGCCTTGTAGATAGAAAAGATCGTGTGCAGAAAGATGCAAATTTATATGACATAAAGTCTATAGATTTGAGCAAGGATTCTAAGATCGCTCGTTACAAAGTTCATGATGCCTTGCAAAAGTATCAAAACGTTTTTACTAAAAAGCTTGATGGTTATCCATTTAATGTTGTCATTGCGGCTTGTATGGAAGCACACAATGCAATTTCTGCACAAAATGATGACTTGGTTTTTACAGAAGGGTATTATATATTGTTGCATATATTGGAAGGATTCATACCACATATAGCAAGTGAGTTAAGTCAAGAGCTATTTAATATGGCAAATTTTAGCCCATTAAAGGTAGACCATAGTGCTTTTATTCAAGATGAGATTAGCTATGTGGTTAGTGTAAATGGCAAGAGGCGTGCTGAAATATCTTTGCGAAGTGATTCTAGCAAAGAGGAAGCAATAGCAAAAGCAAAGCAAGTAGCCAACAAGTGGTTGACTAGTCCTATTAAAAAAGAAATCTTTGTGCAAAATAAGCTTATTAATTTTGTGTTATAGAATATTGCAAATTTATCTTCTTAAGCATTTAGATTTCAGTTTAATGCTATAATTAATTTATCTACAATTTAGCTTAGCGTTATTTTAATTACCTTATTATTTTTCATTCAAATAATGATAGCTATTTAATAAATCTCAATGTAAGATTATTTACAAAGTTGGGCTTGATTATAAATGTAACCAATCTTGATTTTGACAATTTCACATGTTAGAATCAAGAGTTATTTTTGTGATAGGGGAATATATGGGAAGAGCCTTTGAATACAGACGAGCTGCAAAAGAAAAGCGATGGGATAAGATGAGCAAGGTATTTCCAAAGCTTGCTGCAGCAATTACTTTAGCAGCAAAACAAGGCGGTATAGATCCAGAGATGAATGCTAAGTTACGTACAGCTATCGCCAATGCTAAAGCTCAAAATATGCCAAAGGATAATATAGAATCCGCAATCAAGAGAGCTAGCGCAAAAGAAGGTAGTTTTAGCGAAGTCTCTTATGAGGGCAAGGCAGCAAATGGCATATTAATATTTATTGAGTGTGCTACTGACAATCCTACAAGGACTGTGGCAAATATCAAAAGCTATTTTAATAAAACATCAGGAGCTAGCCTACTTACAAATGGCTCAATTGATTTTATGTTTGAACGTAAAGGTGAATTTCATATAGATTTAGGAAATCAAGATAGAGATTTTGTTGAGCTTAGCTTAATTGATTATGGTTTAGATTCCCTGCAAGAATATGAAGTTAGCGATATTTACGCTAATGAGTCTAGTGGCACTAAGCATAAGAATCTTTATATTGCTCATTGTCGCTATGAGGATTTTGGCGAGCTTGCAAATGGACTAGAATCACTAGGCATTATGCCTATATCATCAAAGTTAGTTCGCATCCCCACAAATCCAATCACTCTTACAGAAGAGCAAATTTTAGATTTAGAAAAACTTCTTGATAAGATTGAAGATGATTCTGATGTCCAAGCGGTCTATACCAATCTCTCCTAATTACATTCCAATCAAATATGTTAAATGCTTATAATCTTTTGTTTTGATTCTAAACGCTAAAGGTGCGAATTGTGTTTAAGCAAGTTTTTCCTCTACTAAGTATTTTATTCTTTCGATTCTTGGGACTTTTTATCGTTTTGCCAGTCATATCCTTGCTTGTTTCCACAATGGAGCATGCAAGTATTATTAATGTAGGCATAGCCATAGGCGCACCATATCTATTTCAAGTGATATTTCAACCATTATTTGGCCGCTGGAGTGATAGATATGGTAGGAAACCAGTTTTATTAATAGGCCTTGTAGTATTTTTAATAGGATCTATTGTTTGCATGCTAGCGGATTCTATCTATTACTTAATAATTGGTCGTTGTTTGCAAGGAATGGGTGCGATTGGCGGGATATTAACTGCATTGGTTGCAGACTGTGTGCCTGAAGAAAGACGCACGCATGCTATGGCAATTATGGGTGTTGGAATCTTTGCTAGTTTCATTGTGGCTATGATTCTTGGCTCATTTGTTGGTGGCACATCATATGGACTTGGCGGGCTATTTGGACTTAGTGCATTTTTAAGTTTTGTATCAATAATTATTGCAGTATATTTTGTTAAATTCAAAGATAGAATTACTTATTCTTATATACTAGATTCTAGTATTTATAATAAAGAGATTACAAGGAGCATTGTAATTGCTTGTGCCAGTAACTTCATAGAAAAATTTCTAATGATTTTTACTTTTTCTATAGCTCCTATCGCGCTTAGTTTGTATATGGACAAATCAAACTTCTATGCTGTATATATAATTGCTGTATTTTTTGCAATTTTGTCTCTAGCTCCAGCCTCAATATTTAGTGAGAAAAAAGGTAAATCCTTACAGGTGCTATCTATAAGCATTGCATTGTTCTTTACATGCTATTTAGGATTAGCATTATTTATTGAGAATGTAGGAATATTTTCATTTTGTTTTGTTTTATTTTTTATTGCATTTTCCATACAGGAGGCATTGTTACAAAGCTTAGTTAGCAAATATGCTAAAGCTAGCGTTAGAGGAGCAGTCATTGGAGATTTTAGTGCCGCAGGATTTGCTGGAAGCTTTTTTGGGGCTATGCTTGGAGGAGTCTTTCATGATTACTCAATTTTAATTGAGTGGCATAGTATTATATTCTTCATTATAGCAACTCTTATGGTTATTTGGGGCTTTGTAGCAAGGAAGTGGCTTGCTAATCCGCACAATGCAAAGATGCTATATATTCGCACAGAAGATATTGCTATTCCACAAGATTTAATGCGCTCAAAGCTTGAATCATTCTTAAGAAATGAAAGCATAATTGAGTGGTATGAGAATGTAAGCGAGAATATTATGATTATTAAGTATCGTATTGATAGGATTAGCCCTATTGATATAACAAATCTGCTTAACCTACAACAAGCAAAGAATCATAAATAGAAATTTGTGAATAATTTTGCATTAAATTATTATAAGGATAATAATAGTTATACTAAATTCTAAGTAAAAGTGATAGAATCTAGCCATAAAACTCCATAGTATTAAAATTTTCAAGTTTTTATGAAACATCAAAGCTAAATCATAATATATAATTAGGATAAATAAAGCATTGTTACTAAATAGCTAGGAATTTAGCGGAGATGTTTATGGCAAGAAAAAAGATATTTTGGCTTAATTGTCTAGTTATAGTGGTAGTGGCGTTTAATCTTCGTGCTCCCATTACTTCTGTTGGTGTTATTATTGAAGTTATTAAGGAATATTATTCTCTTAGTTCTGCTATGGCTGGGCTGTTAATCTCCTTGCCCCTTATTGCCTTTGGTAGTGTTTCGTTTATTGCTCCATATTTTGCACCTATTGCAACTCTTATGTGGGGAATATTATTTATTATATTTGGTGAAATCTTGCGTAGTATCAATGGTGAGATTGGGCTATTTGTAGGAATGTCTTTGCTTGGAGCAGGAATTGCCATTGGCAATGTGTTACTGCCTAGCTTTGTTAAGCAGAAATTCCCAGATAAGCTTCCACAAATGATGGGCTTATATAGCTTAACTTTAAACCTCTCATCTGTTGTAGGAATTGCTATTAGCCTTCCATTGCTGTATTTTCTTCCTCTGCGCCTAGCCTTGTCATTTTGGGTTATATTTGCTTTGCTAGCTCTCTTGATATATATTCCTCAAATTCGCAATGGTAGAATTTTTAGGGCTAAACAAAAATTAGTTAGCGCGCCAAATGTATTTAAACATAAAAGCGCATGGATTATCACTTGCTTTATGGGGTTTCAAGGCTTCATAGCTTATAGTATTTTTTCTTGGTTTGCATCTATGGTGATTTATAGTGGCTACTCACAAGAGGTTGGTGGGCAAGTTTTGCTTGTATCGCAGTTAGTAGCTGTGCCAGTTGGGCTATTTGGTCCATTGCTGCTAGCTAGATTACGCAATATCTACAAAGCTCCATATATTGCTATATTATGTCTTTGCTATATTGTAGCATTATTCCTTTTGCTTATATTTGATTCCTTATTTGTGTTTTATATTAGCTCAATATTGATTGGCATTCCTATGGGCGGTGTGTTTGGTATAGTTTTACTTTTTATGTCAACAAAAAGTCAGAATGTCTTCATAGCTGCTAGGCTTTCTGCTATGTCGCAGGGTTTAGGTTATCTTATTGCTTCTAGCGCGCCGCTAATTTTAGGCTGTCTGAATGATTATTTTGGAGGGTTCAAAGAAGCTATTATATTGCTAATATTTGTTAGTTTTATTGTTTGTATATTGGGGCTTCTAGCCTATAAATCGCCCATTATTACTATGAGATCATAAGGTGGTAGCTATGGATATTGTATTTGGACCAGTTTTATCTCGAAGATTTGGAATTAGTCTAGGAGTGGATTTAAGCCCAAAAGGTAAGCAATGCAACTTTAATTGTGTATATTGTGAATTACAAGCGCAAAAAACCCAGGATTCCCAAAGCGATGTTGCGTCTATACAAGATATACTAAATGCTATAGAACAAGCCTTATATAAGAATTGTAAAATTGATGTTCTTACATTTACTGCCAATGGAGAGCCAACACTTTATCCACATTTAGAAGAGTTAATTATAGAATCCAAAAAAATATTAAAACCATATGTAAGTATAAAGACTCTTATACTTAGCAATGGATCAAAGTTTGGTGAATGCAAGAATGCCCTAAAACATTTTGATATTGTAAAATTTTCTTTAGATTCTATAAGTCCTGCAATTTTTAAGCGTATAGATAAGCCAAGTAAAAATCTTGATATAAACATAATACAGCATGAAATAAAAGATTTTGCTAGAGATTATAAAGGGGAATTAGTAGCGGAGATTCTAATCGTAAAAGGTATCAATGATGATATAGAATCAAATGTAGCTAGTGCGAACTTTTTACGAGAAATTAATATTAAAAGGTTGGATATATCTAGTATTGATAGACCAAGCTCGCATAGGGTATTTCCAGTTAGTAATGCTAAGTTATATGAAATAGCTGAAGTTTTTAGTGGTCTGCCTGTGTGTGTAGTTACTCGTGGCAATGACAAGATGTCCTTAGACCGTCAATATGTTAATAGGGAAGAGATACTAAAAATACTTGCTAGAAGACCTCTAAGCATGCTTGATTGTGAGATTTTATGGACAACTCAAAGCATGAATATACTAGAGATGTTATTAAAAGAGGGCACGGTGATACAAAAGAATCTAGCAGGCACGATGTTTTATTACATCAATAATGAATAATAAACAAATATACATACTATCTATAGTAAATCCAAAATAACTTACACCAACATTAAGATTCAAATATAAAATATAAAAAAATCAACTATTTAATCTATAATTGTCAATTAATTGTCAATATACTAACTTATTTAAGATATAATCTAATGTTACTGCGGTAGGCGTAAGTTGTCAACTCGCACGTCATTTTAAAAGTAAAGGAATAGTATGAGGTTAACGCCTAAAGAATTAGACAAACTAATGCTTCATTATGCCGGACAATTAGCTAAATCTCGTAAAGAGCGTGGAATTAAGCTTAATTATGTGGAATCCATAGCCCTTATTAGTATGGAAATTATGGAGCTTGCACGAGAGGGAAACAAAAGCGTAGCAGAGTTAATGCAATTTGGCAGAGAGATTCTTAGATCCGATGAAGTAATGGATGGGGTAGCAAGTATGGTTGATGAAGTGCAAGTAGAAGTAAGCTTCCCTGATGGCACAAAGCTTGTAACAATCCATAATCCCATTGAGGATAATGGCAAACTTACTCCTGGGGAATATATCTTAAAAGATGAGGATATTATCCTTAATGCCAATAAAGAATCTATAAGTATTAAAGTCTCTAATAAAGGTGATAGACCCATACAAGTGGGTTCTCATTTTCACTTTTTTGAAGTCAATACACTCTTAGAATTTGACAGGAAACAAGCCTATGGCAAACGTTTAGATATTGCCTCTGGCACCTCTGTGCGTTTTGAACCTGGTGAAGAAAAAAGCGTAAATCTGATTGATTTTGGAGGCAAACAAAAGATTATTGGATTTAATGACTTAACCAACGCTCAAATAAACAAAAAATAAACACTAATTTTTTTGATATATAAGGATAAATTATGATTAAAATTTCAAGAAAACAATATGCTTCTATGTATGGACCAACTACGGGCGATAAAGTGCGTTTAGGAGATACAAACTTATTTGCAGAGATTGAAAAAGATTACACGACTTATGGCGAAGAGATCAAATTTGGCGGGGGGAAAACTATCCGCGATGGTATGGCTCAAAGCGCAAGTTCTTATGAAAATGAGCTTGATGTTGTTATTACTAATGCAATGATTATTGATTATACAGGGATTTATAAGGCAGATATTGGTATAAAAAATGGGAAAATTGTAGGCATTGGTAAGGCTGGGAATCCTGATACTCAAGATAATGTATCAAAAACGATGGTTGTAGGCGCAGCAACAGAGGTTATAGCAGGGGAGGGACAAATAGTTACAGCAGGTGGGATTGATACACATATCCATTTTATCTCTCCTACACAAATTCCAACTGCACTTTATAGTGGCGTAACAACAATGATTGGTGGAGGCACAGGACCCGCAGCTGGAACAAATGCTACTACTTGCACACCCGGAAAATATAATATGCAACAAATGTTGGGTGCCGCCGAAGAATATGCCATGAATATAGGAATTTTTGGGAAAGGCAATAGCTCTAATGAGGAAGCATTAGAAGAGCAAATTAAAGCAGGTGCATTGGGGTTAAAAGTTCATGAGGATTGGGGTTCTACTCCTGCGGCGATTAATCACGCTTTAAATGTTGCTGAAAAATATGATGTGCAAGTGGCTATTCATACAGATACTTTAAATGAAGCGGGTTGTGTTGAAGATACAATGAGAGCAATTGGGGGAAGAACTATCCATACATTCCATACTGAAGGTGCTGGTGGAGGACATGCTCCAGATATCATTAAGGCTGCAGGAGAGCTAAATATCTTACCTGCCTCTACAAACCCTACAATTCCCTTTACCAAAAATACCGCTGATGAGCACCTAGATATGCTTATGGTATGCCATCATTTAGATAAAAAAATTAAAGAGGATGTGGCATTTGCTGATAGTAGAATCCGCCCAGAAACTATTGCTGCAGAGGATACACTACACGATATGGGGATTTTCTCCATTACAAGTTCAGATTCTCAAGCTATGGGTAGAGTGGGTGAAGTCATCATAAGGACTTGGCAAACTGCTAATAAGTGCAAAAATGAATTTGGGGCTTTAAAAGAGGAATGCGGGGAAAATGATAATTTTAGAATCAAAAGATATATTTCAAAATATACCATTAATCCAGCTATTGCTCATGGAATTTCAGAATATGTAGGCTCTATTGAAGTGGGTAAATTTGCGGATTTAGTTCTTTGGAAACCAAGTATGTTTGGTGTAAAACCAGAAATGATACTTAAAAATGGAATGATTGTAGCGGCAAAAATAGGAGATTCTAATGCTTCTATTCCTACTCCAGAGCCCATTGTCTATGCACCAATGTTTGGTAGTCATGGAAAAGCAAAATATAATTGTGCGATTACTTTTGTTTCAAAAGTTGCTTATGATACAAATATTAAAGAAAAATTTGGGCTTCAAAGAATCCTTTTACCTGTTAAAAATTGTCGCAAGATTACTAAAAAGGATATGCAATTTAATGATGTTGTTACACCCATTAAGGTAAATCCAGAAACTTATGAAGTTAGTGTAAATGGTAAAAAAATCACTTCTAAATCTGTTGATAGTGTCTCTTTGGGACAACTTTATTGTTTATTTTAAGAGGAAAGTATGCTAGGAATTGTACTAATGTATGTAGCTATTGTTTTAATTAATAATGGCATTTGTCGTATCACCCATATTAATGGAAAAACTGCATCAGTAATGGATATCTTTGTAGGATCGTTATCTGTATTGATAAATCTTATTGTTATAGTGCATGGAAGTATTACTGGTGGAGATAATGACTTTTATGCAGCAGCAACAGGATTGCTTTTTGGCTTTACCTATCTTTTTATAGCATGCAATAATTTATTTAATCTTGATATAAGGGCTTATGGTTGGTATAGTTTATTTGTAGCTGTAAATTCAGTCCCTGCGGCTTATTTAAGCTATCTTGAAAACACGGGAGAAGGCTTAGCTTTTTCTGTTATATGGATTGCTTGGGGTATTTTATGGCTTACAGGTTGGATTGAAAGTGTTTTAAAAATTGAACTTAAATTCGTGCCTTATTTAGCCATTGCAGAGGGAATCTTTACTGCATGGATTCCATCGTGGCTTATCCTTATAGGATATTGGCACTGATGCAAGTAGAACATATTATTGGCAATATTAAAGATATAGATGCAACACATTTAGAGATTGATGAAGTGCCAATGTCTTGGTATGATACAAGAAAAAAGATTGCTCGCTTAACTTCACAAAATGGGCAAGTTATAGCGATGAAACTTACCCAAACGCCAAAATATGGATTAAATAATGGAGATATTCTTTTCTTAGATAAGAATAGAGTAATCATTATTTCCATTTTGCCTACTTGGGTGCTTTGTATGAAACCAGAGCATTGGCATATTATGGCTAGATTGTGCTATGAGATTGGGAATTTACATATACCACTTTTTTGCAACAAAGACACAATGGAGTTTCAAGCACCATTTGAACAACCATTGCAAAGAATCCTTGAGAGGCAAAATATCGCATTTGAAAAAAAATACTGCGTGTTAGATTCTAAAGATAGAATTAATATTACCTATCCTATTGCAAGTGAGCCAAAGATTACCCAAAGCCCGCATTTTTCTATCAAAATTACAAAAAAGGAATAACTTGGATTTTTTGCTTTTACACATTAATGATTCACTTTTTCCAATAGGTAGCTATACACATTCTTTTGGATTAGAGAGCTATGTGCAATTAGGCAGGATAAAAAATAAATATGATGCTAGAGAGTATCTTAAAGCTTATTTGCATACGCAAATCTTATACACTGATTTATTAGTCATAAAGCTTATTAAAAAAGCACATTGCTTAGAGGAAATTTTGGAAATAGAATCTATTATTGCAGCAGCAACCTCTGCAAGGCAGGTTTTAAATGCCATACAAAAGTTAGGAGCGCGATTTATAAAAACGATTGATGCTATGAAATTAGAGCAAAAGGCGTTATTTAAAGCCTATACACAAGAGAGCAAGAATCCTATTTATGTGGTTGCCTATGGTGTATTTTGTGTAGCCTATGGATTAAATTATCAAGATTGCTTACATCATTATTTATACGCTCAAAGCTCTCAAGCCTTAACTAACTGCGTAAAACTCGTTCCGCTTGCACAAAGCGATGGGCAAGAAATTTTAGCTTCTTTGCATAAAGAGTTTTATATTGTGTGTCAAAAGTTAGAATGCCTTAAAAAACAAGATTTGTGTAATAATGCTATTGCTAGTGAAATTAAAGCAATGCAACACCAATATTTGCAAACAAAAATATATATGTCCTAAAGGAGAAATATGGTAAAGATAGGAGTATGCGGACCTGTGGGAAGTGGCAAAACTGCCCTTATAGAATGCCTTACGCGAAAGATGAATGAAAAATACTCTCTTGGAGTTATTACAAATGATATTTATACGCAAGAAGATGCGGAGTTTATGAGCAAAAACTCTGTGCTTCCAAGTGAGCGGATAATAGGAGTAGAAACAGGTGGTTGCCCTCATACAGCCATTAGAGAAGATGCTTCTATGAATCTTGAGGCTGTGGAAGAAATGCAGGAGAGATTCCCAGATATTGAGATTTTATTTATAGAAAGTGGAGGCGATAATCTTACAGCTACATTTAGTCCAGAATTAGCAGATTTTACAATCTTTGTTATTGATGTGGCACAAGGCGACAAAATCCCAAGAAAAGGTGGTCCGGGTATTATGCGTTCAGATTTGCTTATTATTAATAAAATTGACTTAGCCCCCTATGTTGGAGCAAGTTTAAGCATAATGGAAGCAGATGCTAAAAAAATGCGTGGGGATAAGCCATTTTTATTTACTAATATCCGCTCTCAAGAGGGGGTTGATGCAGTGATTGAATGGATAAAAAAATATGCACTTTTAGAAGATTGCCTATGAGTAGCTTTACACAAGATAGCATTTTAAAGCTTAAAACCAAAAAAGGATTAAATGGTAAAAATATCATTGAAGAGATGTTTTTTACTCCACCTTTAAAACTAATAAGCCCACTAGAAGATGATGATATAGCTGAAATTATGCTTATATCTGTATCTGCTGGACTACTTAAAGATGATAGACAAGATATTACTATACATATTGGCAAAGAAAGTAAGATAAGATTAACTTCGCAAAGCTATGAAAAAATACACGATACACAAGATGGCTATGCTAGCAAACAAACACGAATCATAGTTGAAGAAAATGCCTTTTTGGATTATGCCCCTTTACCCATATTACCCTTTAAAAATGCTTCCTTTAAAAATACAACAGATATTTATCTTGATAAAAACGCTAAATTGCATTATAGTGAAATATTGTGTGCAGGAAGGGTAGCTTGTGGAGAAATATTTGATTTTTTAGAGTTTAGCTCAAAGGTTTGTATTTATAAAGACAATAATTTGGTATTTTTTGAAAATATGAATCTTAACCCCACAAAAATGGATTTACAAAACCCTTGCCTCTTTGATGAATATACCCATGTTTTAAGTATGATTATATTTGATGATTCTCTAAACATGCAATCTTTAGAGCAAAAAATTCAAAATAGCCCCTTAAATGCTGGTATAAGCACAAATAATGGAGCCATCATCATTAGGGCACTTGATAATCAAAGCGAAAGATTGTTGGACTTTAGATATAGACTACTTGGCTAATATTAAATATATTTTCATCTTTTATTGCTTGTTATGCAATTTAGAGATTCATTGGTTAGTAAAGTAGGTATAATTAGTATTAAGCTAATTGTTTATAATTAGATATTAAGGGGATCATTATGAAAAATACATTTTTGACAACAAGCTTTGTTTGTGCAATAAGTTTGTCATTAATAATAAATTTTAGCCTTGCTTCACCAATTTTAAGTAATAATAAACATGTAACAAAAAGTAATACTAATTCTTTTGTAGAAGTTGATTTGGTCGCATTTAAAAAAAATTTACAGATTACTAAACAAATAGCAGGTAATGCAAAAGTTTGTGCTGTATTAAAGTCTGATGCCTATGGTGCTAGTATAAGCACTGTTTTGCCTGTTGTTATGGAAGAAAAGATTCCATGCATTGCTATTACAAGCAATGAAGAAGCAAGGGTCATTCGAAAGATGAAGTATAAAGGCGAGATTCTAAGAATTAGAACTGCTACAATGGGGGAGATAAAAGATGGCTTAGCTTATAATATAACAGAGGTTATAGGGAATCTTTCGCAAGCAAAAGAGCTTAATGCAATGGCAGCACAAATGAAAAAGAAGCTAAACATTCATATTAATCTAAATTCTGCGGGAATGGATAGAAATGGTATTGATATGAGCACTCAAAAAGGAAAAGATGATGCTGTTAGTCTAGCTACTTTACCACATCTAAAAATCACAGGACTTATGGCACATTTTCCGTATGATGAAGTGTCTAAAGTAAAAGAACTTTTAAAAATATTTGAATCTGACATGCAATACCTAATCAAAGAGGCAAAGCTAGATAGAAAAAAATTGACCTTGCATACTGCTAATTCCTATGCTGCCGTGCAAGTGCCAGAATCAAGATATGATATGATAAGACCAGGCAAGCTTATTTATGGTTATGGTGGAGGGGATCCAAATCTAGGTGTAAAACAAATAATAAGCCTTAAATCACAAGTAGCCACTATTAATCCTTATCCCAAAGGGAGCAAGGTTAGCTATGATGGGACATATACATTAAAAAGAGATTCTATGCTTGCTAATATTCCTATGGGATATTATGATGGCTATGCAAGGAGCTTTAGTAATCAGGGTGTAGTGCTTATTAGAGGACATAGGGTAAATGTTGTTGGAAAAGTTGCAAAGAATACCTTTATGGTAGATGTAACTGATTATCCAGATATTCAAGCAGGAGATGAAGTAGTGATTTTTGGTAAACAATGCAATGATGAAATCACACAAGAAGAAATACAAAAGGCAACAGGCACGATATTATCAGAGACATTGGGGTATTGGGGTAGTGCGAATCCTCACTTTGTAAAGGATAATAAAGCAAAGGATGTTTGTTATTAATTGCATTATCTTAATGTCAATTAATCAAATTCTGAGGTCGATAAGCAAAAAACAGATAAGCAGATAATTTATGGATTAAGAAATAAACAATATTGAGATTTAAACCCTAACAAGCAGAAATCCCAACTTTCTTTAGTGGTTAGGATAAATGCTTGTTAGCAATAGCAAGTTTTGAATAATTATAAATTACCCCTGATTCTATAGTAACCTTTTGTATTTTTATAATATGACTTATAACTATGGCAGGAATTATCCTAAAGTTACGCTTATAGGGATATCCCCAATGTTATACATTAGGGTATCAGTGTGGCTCCAAAATATGAAAACTGACTTGGTGTTATATCTATAATATTAGATACTTTAAAGTTAGCAGGTGATTCACTAGCCCTGTAACAACATAGATAGTTTTGTTGTATTTCCAAAGGTAGTTTGATTAAGTAAAATCTTGTTCTGCCTTAATGGCTTGTTTATCGTAATGTATAAAAATCATAAGAATTTATTTATTAAAACAATGCATCATAATGTGCGTTTGATTCAAAATACAAAGGAATTCAATGAATAATTATATAAAGAGAATGTTTTTACCGTTAGGTTTCATTTTTCTTTCTCTAGTATGTTTTACCAATCCGATGGAAGGCAAACCTGCCTACACTACTGCACGAGAGCTTAATTTGCAACATGGAGATTTAATTTTTGTAAAAACCTCAGAATCTGATTTTGATAAAGCCATTAGCCAAGCTACACAAAAAGATGGGGTAAGCTATACTCATGTAGGGATTTTTGACATGTACACAGATTCTGTTTTAGAGGCTGAACCAAAGCTTGGGGTAGTGCGTACTAAACTTCAAAAATTTCTCGAAGAGAACCCACATTTTGATATTATGCGCCTTAATCCAAAAATTGCCAAAAAAGTTGATATTAAAGCAAGCATTAAACGTGCAGAGAAATACTTAGGCGAGCCTTATGATTTTACTTATACACCAAATAATGGTGCAATGTATTGCAGTGAGCTTATTTATGAGGCATTTCTGGATATAAACGGTAAACATGTTTTTAAGGCGAATCCGATGAATTTTTATGCACCAGATGGAAACTTACCAAAATATTGGGAAGAACTTTTTGCTAAGTTGAACAAGCCAGTTCCTCAAGGAGAGCTAGGCACAAATCCAAATGATCTTGCCCGTGATGAAATGTTAATTCAGGTTAAAAGGAAATAGATACTATTTATTTAGGCTTCATGTAGCTACTCTCATAGAATATACATAAACCTATTTGCAATAATTTCTGCACGCTTTAGAGTCACAGCTACGCAACTAAGTATTATGACTTACTAGAGAGTTAAGTAGATTTAAATATTGTTTCATAATTGTTTCTTTAGAAAAATTTTGCTTAGCTAAAATTAGGCTTTGTTGCCCCATTGATATACGTAAATTGCTATCTTGCATTAGCTTTTTTAGGCTTTTAGAAAATAATTGTTCTTGCTTGTCTCCATGCTCTATTAAAAACCCATTATCATCAAAGCATTCCCTTATGCTATGAATATCATAAGCTATAATTGGCAATCCATTACTCATTGCCTCTATTAGCACCATTGGCATACCCTCGTTGTATGAACTCATAGCATAAATATCTGAACTCAAATATTCCTTTTGTATATCGCTAGTGAAGTCTCTTAGGAATATATAATCTTGCATATCTAATTCTTGTATTAGTGCCTCTAATAATGTCTTTTGTCCATAATCAGAACCTATAATCTCGAGTCTCCAATGTGGAAATTCCCTAGCAATATAACTGTAGCTTCTAATCAATCTTGGGAAGCCTTTTTGGTCATCATTGGCCATTCTGCCTATTGATAGAATCTTGTATTTGCGTCCTATATTTGCGAGTGTCTCTTTAATATTTGTATTGCTTATAGCTAGCAGGGCAAATCTAGCTATGATAAAGTCAAATTTGTTTTGATAGATATTGAGCTTTGCAAGTCTAGATTCTATATCCATATAGCTTATTTCTTTTATGTTTGTATTTATTAGATAGCTAGATAGAGCATTATGTAAATGTTTGCTTAAGTCCTTATAGCTTTGATTATTGTATTGCTGTAGTGTCTGATTTAGGGAATCAAATGGAATTTGTATAAAGTTTGCTATCTTTGTAGCATTTCTGTGTAGTTTGCCCCATTTATTATATTCGCTTTGACTTAGGAATACAAGCGCATCAAAGTAGCTATTTTTGCGCTTCTTATACTTTGATATTTGAATATGCATAATCTTTATATACTTGGTATTGTCAACCTTAAACTTAGGGTATAGCATTGAAAAGCTATTTTCTATAATGATGTCTGCTTGTGCTGTTTTATTTAGTTTTAGATTTATGATAATATAGCCAAAGATTCTCCATATAAACCTAGAGATTCCCTTTCTTTTAGGTTTATCATAGTTATATAGGTAATTAATTTGTATGTTTTCATTCAATGGAAAGTAACAGTCTTTAGGACTATAAGAATCCTTAAAATAAGAAAGTATTTCTACTTCATATCCAGATTTATATAGTTCATTTGCTATGTTTACTACCACGCGTTCAGCACCACCTTTTAGTGCTATATTCTCACATGTTAATAAGATTTTCATTTTATTCCTATACTATTGATTGGGATAAATAATGTTTAACAATGAATATTTTACAATCACATTTTATTATTATTGACAAATATGATTTGGATTACTGTTAAGAGGATAGGGAAGTATGTTTCAAGATTTTGTTAATAGATTCCAAAGCTTGCTTATTAAATTAAATAGTAAGTTTCTGGAAGGCGCGCTTAAAGAGGCTTTTATGTATGGAGTTATTGGCGTGGCAAATACATTTATAGGTATGGGTTCATGCCTATTGTTAACATACTTTGGGCTATTTCCAGAACTTGCCAATCTCTTAGGTAATATTGCTGGGATGCTAAACTCATATATGTTAAATAAGAGATTTACATTTAAGTCATCTAATTCCCATAAGAGAGACTTTTTACGCTTTTCTTTGGCAATGGGTATGGCATATATATTTAATTTAGCTGCCCTAGTTATGGCCCACAGAATTATAGGTATAGATGTATATGTATCACAGATTTTGGCTGCAATATGCTATACCATTAGCGGTTTTATTATTAGCAAGGTTTGGGTATTTAGGTAGATTTAATGTCATATTAGATTTGTGGTGCTAATTTTTCTATGATAAAGCTATAATGTGAAAATATTTTTATCAAGGATTGCTATGGGTTTGTTTCGTTCCGTGTGGTGCTTTATTGTAAAAGTTTTGGACTTTTTTACTAAATATTTCAAGGGAATGATTATTGTGGTAGTTTTACTTTTTATATTATCAGTATCTCTTGATAATGAATCTTCTCCCCCGCCAAATCTTGCTAAAATACATTTAAATTATGCAATTATGGATAGTGCAGTATTTCGTGAGCAAATAGAGCTTATTAAGAAAAATCCAAGTATAAAAGGTGTGTTATTAATCATAAATTCTCCTGGTGGTGGCGTTGGAGCTAGTGTTGAAATAGCTGATATGATAAAGGAGCTTCAGGAGAGAGTCCCAGTTGTAGCCTATGTGCAATCTTTGATGGCTAGCGGAGCATATTATGCGGGTATGTATTCTAGCTACATATATGCAAATAGAGGAGCATTAATTGGTTCTATTGGTGTGATTTTTGCTAGCTATAATATTGGGGAAGTATTAGATAAGATTGGTATTAGCACACAAGGCGTAAAGGCTGGCACATATAAAGAAGCTGGCACTATTACTAGGAAGTGGGACAATCATGAGTTAGATATGATAGAGACTTTGACACAGCAAAATTATAAAATGTTCTACTCTGATGTTATAGAAGCAAGAGGGGATAGATTGAAAGATAACAATCCTAAGGTATTTGCAGATGGTAGGGTTTTTAATGCTGCTAGCGCATTGGATTTAGGATTAATTGATGGGATTGCTAGTCAAGATAAGGCAATATTACATCTGCAAGAGTTGGCAGGTATCAAGTATCCAATATGGCTAAAGAAGCCAAAGCTGCAAAGCTATATAGATTCTCTTGTTGATTCTTCTTTGCAGAGAATTATGTCTCTTTCATCATTTCAAATGCAAGCTATATGGAGATAGATATGACTGTTTCTATTTTATGTGGCGGTAGTGGATCTAGGCTATTCCCTCTTTCTAGGACGTTAATGCCAAAGCAGTTTGTAAAACTAATAGGGGAAGATTCTTTATTTGCTTTAACTCTTAGGCGAAATGCTAGCTTGTTGCAAGATTTGAAAGACAATAATCAAAATACATTACAAGTAATAACTAATGAATCGCAATATTTCTTAGCACTTGATGAGGCTAAAAAAGAGGGGGTTTATGTAGATTATTTTATCTTAGAGTCTTTTTCTAAGAATACAGCTTCAGCTTTAACCATAGGAGCTATGCTAGCTGCTAGAGAGAATCCTAACGAAATTATATTAAGCATTCCTAGTGATCATTTGATAAATGATGATAAGTCTTATATTGATTCGATAAAACAAGCTCAAATCTTAGCCCAAAGTGATAATATCGTAGTATTTGGAATTATCCCTAAAAGTGCTCATACTGGATATGGATATATTGAATCTAAACAAATGGATTCAAATAGTAGTAGCATACATAAAGTTATTGCATTTCACGAAAAGCCAAGTCTAGAAGTTGCTATGGAATATTTGCAAAAAGGAAATTATTATTGGAATAGTGGAATGTTTTGCTATAAGGCAAAAATATTGCTAGATGAAATAAAGAAATATCAGCCACATATGTATCAGGTTTGCGAAGAGATTGTAAATGCGTTAGATTTTGATTCTAATTGTCATAAAAATGCTATAAATACAGAAAATTTGAGGCAAAAGGACAACTTAGCATATTCACAGCTTTATCGGCTAGATAGAATCCTAAGCAATAAATTGGAGGATATAAGTATCGATTATGCCCTGATTGAAAAGACAAATAAACTAAAGATGATAGAATGCAAATTTAATTGGAATGATGTGGGATGTTTTGATTCCTTGCAAGAGGTTTGGGCTAAGCTATGGCATAGAGATAGCGAGAATAACATTAGCAAAGGCGTATTAGAGAGCCTAGATTCATCTAATAATCTGATTATGTCAAATAAGGCTGTTGCAACCATTGGTATAGAAGATTCTATTATCATTGATACATTTGATGTTTTGCTAATTGCTAAAAAAGGAAGTACTCAAGATGTAAGACATATTGTTCAATCTTTAAAGGCAAAACATCCATATTTAGTTAGTAATCATAATGAAGTATATAGACCATGGGGCAGCTATACAGTTCTGTTAGAATCAAGTAACTATAAACTAAAAAGCATCATAGTAAAACCTAAGCATAGATTAAGTTTACAAAAGCATTATCATAGGAATGAACATTGGATTGTTGTTAGCGGTAGTGCTATTGTCCAAATTGCAGATAAAGAGAGTTTTTTAAAACCAAATGAATCGATTTATATCCCAATGGGACAGATTCACCGCTTAACTAATCCGGGTAATATTGACTTAATAATAGTAGAAGTGCAAGTTGGAGAATACTTAGGCGAAGATGATATTCTAAGAATAGAAGATGATTATTCGCGCTAATAATTTGAATTTTGAGCTTAGCTCATACTCTAATACGTTATCTATTGTGGAAATCAATCTCCTAGATTTGATTATTTGACAAATCTATCTAAAAATATTTAATGTTCCAATGCCAATTCTATAGATGATAAATAGATTCGTAGTCATTTGTTAGTCAAAATGATAACATCGTGTAAATTTCCGTTCTTATGATGAATGCAAATGCTTTCAAAACGCCTAATATAAGTCTATAAGCGATAATAAAGCTATTAGATTTTGAGTGTTGCAGTAGGATTGTTTATAAGATTGCTTGATATTATTTAGCTTTGTGTTTTTCTTATCCTTGTCATGGCTTAAGCTAAAGAAACTCTATTAATGAGATATTTCTCTACGCTCAACATGACAATATAATATAGAGATGAGATATTTTTCATTTTACAATGCTCGCACATTGCGCAAGTGATTTGGGAGTGAAGCGAAATATCTAAAAATAGCGTAAGTTACAATTACGCAATGCTATTTGTTATTGGCAGTTATAACATTCCATGCTTCTATCGATGATATCGTCTTTTAGCTCTGGACTTTCACTTCGCAGATAATAGGTTGACTTTAGCCCAAGTTGCCAAGCAAGCATATAAATGCCATTTAATATTCTCCCACTTGTCTCATCTATCTTAACGAAGATATTTAGACTTTGTCCTTGGTCTATCCATTTTTGCCTTACAGCTGCTACTCGGACTAAATCCTGTTGATTTATATTGTATGCAGATTTATAGTATTGCATAGTTTCTAGATTTAGATTTGGTGCTACTACTTTAATCATGCCACTAAGATTTTCCTCAAGCCATTTTATTTTATAGATTGGTTCAATAGTTTGGGTTGTTCCAACTAATATACTAATGGAGCTTGTAGGTGCAATTGCCATTAAATAACCATTGCGAATGCCATTTTGCTTTACTTTGTCTCTTAGTTTATCCCAATCAAGGCAGGGACTTCTATCTGATATTTCCAATGTTTTGGCATTTGCTTTATCGATGGGAAAGATTCCTTTGCTCCAATTTGAGCCATTATAGATTGGATATACTCCTCTTTGTGCAGCCAAATCACTACTAGCATTAATTGTGTAGTAACTAATGCACTCCATGATTTCATCGATTTTATTAATATGCTCCTTGCTGCCCCAGTGTATATTTTGCGTGGCTAGCATTTCTGCCTCACCCATAACACCTAGACCTATGGCGCGATTTTTGATGTTTGTTGCCTTTACTTTTCGATTGGGATAAAAATTCAAATCGATAATATTATCTAATAATCTAATGGCAATGGGCACAACCCTTTTTATATCTTCCTTAGTATTAATTTTACTAAGATTAATGCTAGCTAGATTGCATACTGCAGTTTCTCCGCCTGTTTGCACTCTTTGTGTGTTGAAGATTCTTTTGCCATTTATGGAATCAATGCCTGTTAATTTATTTGCTTTTTTAATAGTTGAATTATTAATCTTTACATCATCAAATTCCTCATAATATTCTTTGCTGCCATCTTCAAACTCAACTTCTACCACATAATGGCTAGGCTCTGTATTTTGAAATATCTCGGTGCAAAGATTTGAGCTTCTTATTATTCCACTATGGGAATTTGGATTTGCCCTATTAGCATTGTCCTTAAAGCATAAGAATGGCATGCCACTCTCGAAGTAATTTGTAAGAATCTTTTTCCATAATTCCTTTGCTGATATTCTATCTACAACTAGATTTCTGTCTTGTTCTAGTTCTATATATCTGCGTCTGAAATCATCTCCATAAAGATTAGTTAGCTCTCTGCATTCGTATGGGTCAAATAAAGACCAAGACTCATCACTTTGCACTCTTTCCATGAATAAATCACATATCCATAATGCCGGGAATAAATCATGAGTTCTACGCCTCTCTTCGCCACTATTCTTGCGTAAATCAATAAAATCATTTATATCTCTATGCCATATCTCTATATATGTGGCAATAGCCCCTTTCCTTGTGCCTAGCTGATCTACTGCTATGGCTATATCATTTGTTATTTTTAGGAATGGAATAATACCACCTGCTGCATTCTTGTGCCCATCAATAAAGCTACCAAGTCCTCGAATCTGTGAGAAATCCCAGCCAATTCCGCCTCCATATTTGCTTAATAACGCCATTTCTTTATAGGCATCAAATATTCCTTCAATATTATCTGCTGTGCTGCCAATGTAACATGAGCTTAGCTGATGTCTTGTAGTCCTAGCATTTGCAAGAGTGGGAGTAGCACACATGACTTCAAATTTTGAAATCATGTCATAGAATTTAATTGCCCAGCCATTACGGTCATCTTCATTTTGTGCTAAAAACATAGAAATAGCCATGAACATATGTTGTGGTAACTCGATTGGCTCATTTTTGGAATCTTTTAGTAAATATCTATCATAAAGCGTTTTTATTCCTAGATATGTAAATTGCAAATCTCTATTTGTATCTATCTTAGAGTTAAGCAAATCCAAGTCATACATATCCTTTAATCCCTTTAAAACCTTGCCTTCTTTCTCTACCATCTCAAAGTATTTACTTAGGTGAATATAGCCTGTGAAGCGACTTACTCTATGATATAAATCATATAGAAACAATCTTGCTGCCACAAATGTCCAATTCGGACATTCTACATCGATTTTATCTACTGCTGTTTTTATTAGCGTTTGTTGGATTTCTGCTGTTGTGATTCCATCTTGGAAGTGAATCTTTGCATCCACTTCTAGCTCACTTTGGCTTGTTCCTGGCAGATCCTCTACTGCACTTGAGGTATGTTTTTGGATCTTACTAATGTCTAGCTCTTCTATTCGACCATTTCTTTTGGTCACAGTTTTTATATTCAAGCTCACACCTCTAAACAAACTTTACAATTTCATCTAAGCTCATACGCAGTCTATTGCTTTGTGGCATGTTTCTATATCCTAGGCATAACACAAGACTTACTTGCTCTTTGAATGTATCCATATCTAATGAAGATTCTATTTGGGATTTATCAAATCCTTCTATCATGCAAGAATCAATGCCTAAGAATGCCGCATGATTCATTACTGTAGTAGCCATGATGTATGCTTGGTGTGCGCTCCAAAGCCCAAGTTTTTCAATGTCGCTTATATATCCCAATGCCTCTAGTTTTCTATTTCCATATCTTTCCTTTGCATAATGTTTAATCTCATCTGAAGTTTTTAGCCTCCTTGAGAATTTGCCCAAGATATAATTTGTATTGGGTAGCATATCCGCTTTTAGAGAAGAAAATACAATAACCTCACTAGCTTGAGATATTTGATCTTGATTCCAACATGCTTGTTTGATTTTTTCCCTCATACTCTTTGTTTTCACTACAATCATGCGAGTGGGTTCTAACCCAAATGAGCTAGGGCTAAGTCTCCCTGATTCTAAAATTGAATAAAGCACATCGCAAGGAATCTTTTTATTTTCATCAAACTTTTTACAGGCAAAGCGAAAACGCATAGCTTGTGAAAATTCGTCATAGTATTGAACGTAATGATTAGATTTATTATTGCATGTTTGCATGTTTGTGTCCTTGCATGTATATTTTGGGATATTTTTTAAATCTTTTTCAAAAATATAGAAAAAATATTCTAGTTTTTTTAAGCTTAAAAAACAATATAGTAGTCTTTTAATGACTATACAGAGATTGTTAGTCAATTTTTCTTAAAAATTACAAATTTAATACTTGAATATAACCATATATTAAAATCCATAAACTAATTTTATTGGATTATTTTATTATTTATTTTTCACTGACTAATGTATAAGCTTTGGAATTCAATTTATAGTATTAGATTCCAGATTGTGGGGAGGTTTGTAATATTTTAATTCTTATGATTTGTAAAAAATGCTACAATAATAGTTCAATCTCAAATTAAGGATTAGTATGTTGAAATTTTCTTATATTATAGCCGCTGGGTTATTTGTATTTGGTTTAGGTAATGTTTCATTAGCCAATAGTGATGCTGCTGCAATTGTTGCTAAACAGTGTAAAGCTTGTCATGGTGCAAAAATGGAGAAGTCATATTTAAACAAGACTGCTGTTGTTAATACCTTGAGTAGCGAGGAAATTAAAAAAGACTTGCTTGAATATAAGGCTGGAACATTAAATAGATATGGACAAGGAAAAATAATGACAGGCCAAGTCAAAAAGTTAAGCGATGAAGATATTGAAGCTTTGGCTAAATATATTCCAACTCTTAAATAATTTTATGTTACCTTAACATAAAATTACCGCAGGAATCGTGCTTACTTGCTAGATTTTTAGTCTAGTAAGGGCTTAACCCCGCGCTTCAATTCATCTAAACGCTTCATAACAAACATAAAATCAAGGTAAACTATGGATTATAATCATATAATACAGCATTATATTATCCCACAATTAAAAATTATAGAATCAAAAAAGCAAGAAATACCACAGAATATGTTGGGCAGAATGTTGGCATATAGCTGTTTTATGCCACGTTTATCTGATATAGCATATCTCTATGAAAATTTTCGCTGTATGGAAAAAGATGATTTTATCTTTGCTCATAAGGGCTTGTGTATTAGCCCTAGCGATGTATCCAAGCTCTTACAAGATTGTAATGTGCTACACAAGGCACTAAACGATGATTTAAATAATGAGACTTTATGCGTGTTGTTGGATTCTGTGGATACTTATATACCATTTTATGCTTCTAGGGATAATTTTCTAACCAGCAATAAAAATTCTAGCAATAGCACTATATCTAACTCACCTAGTGCAACTATAAACACAAACTCATCTTTGGAGGAATATACTTTACCTGATTGCATAGGTATTCTAAGACGTTTAAGCTCTGCTTTTATTGCTCAAGGTGGTGTTATATTGGATTCATATCAGATTTTGGAATCAGCTATTGCAGGGGCGGATATGGTGATTATAGATGTAACTCTTTTACGTTCTTATGCCTTATTTGCCTGTTTGATTAAAGAAGGCTTAGCTGATATTTCTTCTTTGGATTTAGCTAGCGATGATATTTTTAGTAACCATGCTAGATTAGATTCCAATATTATCAATAAAGTTTTATCTATCCCAATTAATCCTAAAAACTATAAACATAAAAATATATTATTAGATAATCTCAATAACCTCATATCTTTAGCTACAAATCTAGGCTTAGTTCCAATTATTAGGATACAAGCTAAAGAAGATTTAGCTTTGTTGCTAGGGCTAAAGCAAGCTATTGATTGTGTAATTGTTCCTACTAATCTTATTTCCTTGCTTCCTAATAGTTACTTGATTTTTAGCTATGCTAGTTATTTTAACGATAAAAACTTAAATAATACCAATGTAGATTTGGAAATGAATTCAAAATTTAAGCAATTTTGCCTTGATAATCCGGGTGTTGATATGGTTATAGAGTCCATTGTAAATTAACAAATTGAATATAAATATAATTGCTATTTAAATGAATTAACAAATATTCAATACAATTTCCATTTTTAGAATCTAAAATTCAATACATAGGAAATTAATGAAGACTTTTAGTATCGTATTAGTAGGTCAACCAAATGTAGGCAAAAGTTCATTAATCAATGCTATTAGTGGCGCAAAAATGCGTGTTGGAAATTTTAGTGGCGTAACAATCCAAAAATCAGAAGCAACACTTGTATATAAAGACTATGAGATTAGAATTATTGATTTGCCCGGCACATTTTCACTTAATGGCTATACCATGGAAGAAAAGATATGTGGAAATTTTCTAGCAAGCGGCAAATATGATTTGATTTTGAATGTAGTTGATTCTACAAGTTTAGAGAGGAATCTAATCTTAACACTTCAACTAAAAAAACTGCAAAATGACATACAAAAACCCATATTTGTTGCGTTAAATATGATTGATGAAGCTCAAAATGATGGACTAGAAATTAATATAGATTCCCTTAAAGCTGGTCTTGGTTTTGGGGTTTGCGCAGTGTCTTCTACTAAGGAAGAAAACTTAGATAATCTCTTAGAATCATTAGTAAGCCTATATGAAGATTCTAGCCATAGTCTCTCTAAGCTATCAAACCAACAAAGAATACTAGATCCTAAAATTATTAAGTGGAGCACTAATTCAAGCAATTTAAATTCTAAGGGCATAGATACTAGCAGTGCCTTTATGATCAATCCTAACCCTTTAAAGCTAGATGGGATTACTAGCCAACTAGCATCTCAAGCTAGGGAAATTGCAGCCAATGTGCAAAAATTCCAAGAAAAAAGAGGACTTCATACTGCTAAGCTAGATTCTATATTACTAGATAAGTTTTGGAGTATTCCTATATTTTTGCTATCTATGTTTATTGTATTCCAAATTAGTTTTGTGGTTGGTAGTTTTTTTCAAGAGATAATAGAAGATGGGGTTAGTTATGTAGTAGATTGGTCTAAAGAATTAATTGAAGAAGACAATGAGTTGCTAGGCTCATTGATAGGTGATGGAATCATAAATGGTGTTGGAACGGTTGTTAGCTTTTTACCACTTATTGCGACATTGTTTTTAGGGCTAACTCTGCTTGAGGGTAGCGGATACATGTCTAGAGTAGCTTTTATACTTGATGGGCTATTCTTTAGATTTGGTTTGCATGGTAGAAGCTTTATACCTCTTGTTATGGGCTTTGGCTGCTCTGTGCCTGCATATATGGCAACTCGCACATTGCAGAATCAAAAAGACAAATTACTCACATTATTTATCATTGGGTTTATGAGTTGTAGTGCTAGGTTGCCTATTTATCTATTATTTGTTGGAGCATTTTTTACGCCACAATATGCTGGGTTAGTTATGTTTGGTATTTATATTGGTGGGGTGATTATTGCTATGTTTATGGCTTTAATTCTCAAAAAACTTGTGTTTCGAGGAGATAGCGAGCCATTTGTCATGGATATGCCAAGATATAGAATGCCAACCCTAAAGGTGATATGGTTTAGCGTTTGGAGTAAGAGTCTCTTATTTCTAAAGAAGGCTGGCACTGTGATTTTAGCTGGTGCTATTCTTGTGTGGGCTTTGGCTAATTTCCCAAAAAGCCAAGATATAAAGGATAAGTATGAGGGAAAGCTAATCAACATTAAAGAGGTTATTAATGATTCTTCGCAAAATTTAAGCCAAACAGAAATTCAATCATTAGAGGAATCAATTGTCAAGCTAGAAAATGAAGAGAAAGAAAAACAGCTAGAATATAGCTTTGCTGGTAGACTTGGGCATATTATCTATCCTATCTTTGAGCCGCTTGGGTTTGATTGGAGACTATCTGTATCTCTTATTACTGGATTTGCTGCCAAAGAAATGGTTGTTACTACATTAGGAGTTTTATATGCTTTAGGAGATTCTGCTGAAGAGAATGAAGAAGATAATAGAGCCCTACAAGAGATATTGCGCGAGCATATCGCATTGCCTGGTGCTGTTGCATTCATCTTATTTATTATGCTTTATATCCCTTGCTTTGCTGCTACTGCTACATTTGCTTATGAAAGTGGCAATAAGATTTATGTTGCCTTTTTGCTGATTTTTACTACCTTGGTTGCATATACCTTTGCGTTTATTGGACATGAGGTTACTGAGTTGATTATTAGTTAGGATTACTTAATGTTATGCGGGATAGATGAAGCTGGTAGAGGCTGTGTGGCTGGTAGCTTATTTATGGCTGCAGCAATATTGCCTAGCAGATGTTTGGATAATCTTACCTCACTAGGAGTAAAGGATAGCAAAAAACTATCTTTTGAGGCTAGAAATGATATTGCAAAAAGAATCATGGAATATATTGAGCTTAATGGTGGATTTTATAAGATTTCACAATCTAGTCCTAGTGATATTGATAGCCTAGGGCTTAGGGAGTGTTTAATGCGTAATTTGCAAGAGCTTCGTGATTTTGCTTTATGTAAAGGCTCTGTTTCTATTATGTTTGATGGCAATACTAGTTTTGGCGTATTAGATGTTGATACGTTGGTTAAAGGTGATAGTCTTAATTTATTAATTAGTTCTGCTTCTATTCTTGCTAAGTTTTATAAGGATAAAGAAATGCTGTGTTTACATGAGATAGATCCTAGGTATGGCTTTAAGCATAATAAGGGCTATCTTACAAAGATGCATAAACAAAGCATTCGTGAATTTGGATATAGCGAGTTTCATAGGAAGAGTTATAAAATTTCTCTTTAGTAATTGGATTTAATGACTTGATTAGAGTAAAAGATTGATAAATCAGCTTTTGCTCTTGATTGCGAATCATTTTAAGCCTTTTTTAGCCATTTGGTTTTGATTAGTGATTTAGTTAGAAAAGCACATATAAACATACTCTTAAATAACGAAAACACTTGCAAATCAGCAAAAAGCCTCAATAACATTGATTTGTTTTTTTTGTAGAATGCCAACTCACCAAATTAATAAGGAGCGTTTCATGGAAAGAGTTACATTAGAGTTTAAGGAAGTTGAGTAGCTAAATGAAGGTAACGCATATTCAGAGGGTTGCAGTGGAAATAGAAGTGATTGTTGCACGAGAGTTTGCACAAGACATAATGATTCAAATGATTCTAGCCTACAAGCATGGGAGGATTACCTAGAGGTTGTTTCTGGAGTTATTCAATATTAAGCTAAATGGAAAATATAAGCTAAAAAATAGCATTGATGTTTTTTCAAGTAAAAAAGATGAATGCGAGGCTATTCAATTTTATAGAATAAATACAAGAGAGAGCATCTATATTGAATCTAGTTCAGAAACATTGAGATTCTTGTCGCTTTTAGATGGCAAGCAGACATTAAGTGATATTATAGAATCTCATAATTTTGAAGCAGATAGCGTAATAAAGCTAGTAGAGTTTTTACTTAAAAAAGGATTAATCTATTTGGATTACCCAAAAGACTATCAAAATGATAGATACATAAGACAGATTACATATTTTGATGATTTGTTAGAAAATAAAGATGCCTACAAACATCAAAGAGATTTAGAAACAAAAGATAGTTATCTTTGGTGTGGGTAGCGTTGGTTCTAGTATGGCTATTTTACTTGCACGAATGGGTGTGAAAAATTTTGTTTTTATTGACTACAAAAAGGTGAATAAATCTCATTTTATAAAGCATCTTTACTGCAATAATACAAATCTATCACTCTTTAAAACACAGGCATTAAAAGAGTATTTACTAGAAATAAATAATGAATTAAATATAGAAACTTTTAATGAAATGATTTTGCCACAAAGTAATATGGCGGATTTTATACCAGATGATGATACAGATTTAATCATAAACACTGCCGATGAGTCATAAATAGGGCATATTTCTATAAAAATAGGCAGATATGCGTGGGATATGGGCATGCCATTTTATGTAGGAGGAGGATTTGATGCACATAGCGCAAGCATGGGTGAGATGATAATCCCGCAAAAACAGCATGTATTGATTGCTATAGCAACTCTTTTAGAGTGTTACTAAAAGATTATAAGCCAACATATATCACAAATACTACAAAAACTTTATCTGTAAAACCGCTCGAGGATAACAAGGAAAATATTATACTAGGCGGAGCTGGAAGCCTTGCTGCTTGCAGTTTATTTAGTGCGAGCTTTGGGGTTATGAGAATAGTGTATTATCTACTTGGGATAGAATCTAAAGAATTGGATACAAGGGGGGGGGGGGGAGAATACCTCATTGATAAGGAAACTATCGAGTATGTGTCATTAGGTGATACAAAACGATTAGATTGCAAGGTTTGTAATGGATAAAAAAGATTTGCAATCCGCTCTAGCATAGCCTTGAGCTATAATGATGGCAAAATGGAGTTTTTTAAAACAAATGCGCAAGAAAGCATAGTGCTGAAATAAAATATAATTTGATTGATTTCTTGCGACAATTTGATGGAAAAACTGCATTTGATGATATTTTAGAAAAAAATAAGTTTGACAAAAAAGATTTAGGGAATCTTATTTATTTTTTGCAGAGTAAAAATATCATCATAGAAGTAGATAAAGAATATGATTCTAAGCTAATTACAGAAAATTGTAGGCTAATAAATTTTTTAGAAGAATATTGTTTTAGCACTAGCGAGGTGCTAGAGGTATTAGAAACTCTTAGCAAAAAAGCAGTTTTAGTTGTTGGACTTGAAGGAGTTAATAGCTGGGTGGTGGATATTTTAGCAAGAAGTGGCGTGAAAAATTTTGTGCTAGTGGACAATGATAAGGTTGAGTTAAGTAATCTTCATAGGCAAGGTTTTTTCACTTCAAATGATGTAGGCAAGTTTAAGATTGATTGTATTGATGAGCGACTAGCTCATATTGATGAGAATATCGTTTGTAAAAAGCATTACAAGCTTTTAGATGACGGTTTTTTCATCATTTTAGTGATGATTTTTGTTGCGCAATTAATTGCGCAGATTTTCCAAATGTGGACAAAACCACACAAATAATCGTTGATAAATGTATGCTCGAAAATATACCTCATATTGTAGGAGGTGGGTATAATCTGCATTTGACACTCATAGGAGAGAGCATTTTGCCTTATCAAAGTGCGTGCTATAAATGTTTTGATAATGCTTTGCAAGCAATGAATATGGATGCCATAAATCTTACAAAACTTCGCCGAGAAAATAGAAAAATCGGCTCATTTACGCCACTATGCACTCTAAATGCATCGCTTATCGCACTATAAGCTTTTAAAATGTTATGTGGATTCTATGACAAACTCACAAATATAAATCAGCGAATAGAATTTAAAACAAGAACAATGGATATATAAAGAAAAGAAATCCATAGAAATCCAGAATGTCAAGTTTGTGGCGGTGTAAAATGATTATACAGGGTATAAACACATAATCTCAAAAATATCTCTTTTTGCACAGAAAAGCCAGAAATAATAGGTATTTATAGCGTAAGTGGTGGTGGGAAATCATCTCTTGCATTTCATACAGTCTATGCGCTTTGCGACCATTCTTTTAGTGCAATAGAATCTGGCTTTGTAGAAGATAGTGAGTATATTATAGATGATTATAGCAATCTCATTCCAGCCCTAGCCATAAACAGCTTAATCTCAACACAAACCCACACTCAACAATATATTCATATCTAAACTTTTCATCGGCTTTATCTAGTGTTGGTGCAATAGAGTATCATTTTTTGAAATTAAATAAGCCACAAAATGAATGCCCACAATGCAAAGGCATAGGAAGTGCATATAAACTTGATGAGACCAAAATCATCAATGTTAAGGCAAGACTAGAAGAGATACCAATATTGCCCCTTAAAGAATACGAATCTTTTAGATTGCTATTTTTAGAATTTTGTAAATATCGTCAGCTAGACCTTCATAAGACTTTTGAAACACTTTCTAAAGAGCAGCAAAATTTGCTTTTATATGTAGATGAATCTCCGCTATTTACCATAAAATATAGACACAACAAAAAAGCACGGACAAGGAATCTAAAATATAAAGGTGCAATGTCGTATATGCAAGATAAATTATATAGCAATAAAATTTCTATCTATAAAGAAGCCTTGAAATACAGCAAAGAGATTCCATGCGAGGCTTGCAATGGGGGGCAAAAATAAACCCGCAAATATATAAAAATCTATTCATTGACAATATTTCATTTTGTGATTTTTTTACAATGCCTATTAAAAAACTTATAAATATCATACCAAGAAATGAAAGTTATAGAAGAATTTATGATGTGTTATCTGCTTGCTTCAATCTTGGGATAGGTTATCTTAGTCTAAATAGAAGTATTCCAACCTTATCTGGTGGCGAGATTGCAAATCTCATTAGCAGCTCTATGTCAAATCTCTTAATAATCATCGATGAAATCTCATCTGGGCTAAACCATGCTGATTACGAAAATGTATGGCGAAATGTCGTAGAACTGAAAAAGCGACAAAACACTATAATATTGGTAGAACTTAATCATTATTTTTTACATAAATGTGATAGGCGCATTTGCATTGATCTTGTTGGTGGTAAAAATGGTGGATATATTGTAGAGGATAAATTGCCAACTTAGAATCTGTATTGCATAAAAAGAAAAGTAAGGAAGTGAGTGATTTTTTATCTATTGATGTGAATATTAATAATATTAAGAATCAAAAATGTATCATTGTCGCAAAAATCACTTGTTTCTATGTTTGGTAAATCTGGCTCTGGTAAATCATCTCTTGCAAGATTTTTAGAGGAAAATCTTAATAATTGCGTTTATATCTCACAAAAACTGCCAAAAGGAAACGCTAAATCTAGCATAGCTACTTATCTTGAAGCAAACAAGATTATTAAAAGTCATTTTGCAAATTTTTCAAAAAAGATATATCGTATTTTATGAATAACAATAGCGATATTGTTTGCCCTCTTTGTAGTTGTACTGGTGTGATAAAATATGAGAGGGGTTTTGAATCAAGCATAAATATCACATGCACGCAATGCGATGGAAAAATGTTTAGCGAACTAGCTTCAAGTTTTACAATTGGGGATAAAACAATACTTGATTTTATGATTGTGAGATAAGAACTTTGCGAGACACAAATATAACTAAACTTGCAAAAATTGCCACAATGGCAGAGAATCTTTTGCTAGGCTATTTATCTTTTAATCGTAAAATAAATACACTTTCTGGTGGTGAATTAAAAAGGCTAAAGATTCTAAAACATTTATTAAAAAAGATTGATAACAAGATTCTTATAATTAATGAGCCAAGTGCAGAGCTAGATTATAAAAATGCTCAAAATATCATAGAGATTCTAAAAACAATAAAAACATTATCCACAATTATTATTGAGCATAATCCTATGTTGTATTTGCAAGCAGATTATATAATAGAGCTTGGTTCGGGTAGTGGTGATGAGGGAGGAAAGGTTATATTTCAAGGAAGTAAGCTTAAATATCAAAGCAAAGACTAATAAATATTTTTGCTTTGAGCTTAGGATTTAAACTTTAGAATTATCTCTATCCAATGCCAAGCAAGAAAGCTTCTATCTCAAGATGTAGGAGATGGAATTAGTTTTTGTTAAAAATATACTAAACTCTAATAGGTCATTTGGGCTAGGAGTTAGCCTTATTTAAGATTCTGAACAAAAAGCCTTTCGAGTTAGCTTACAATAGTTGGTTTTAGTTTGTTACCGCTACTTCTTAAGTGGTGTGATTTGTATTAGCTTTATATTGCTATTTGACTATGGCTTTCCTTGTTTGCTTTAGTTAGATTTAGTATTAACTCTATGAAGTCATCGCTATCATTTAAACATGGGCATACTCGATAATCCCTTATGCCTACTTCATTGGCTATGTCTTTATATTGTATACAAAGTTCATACAGAGTTTCAGAGTTATCAATGCTAAAGCTTATGGGATATATCATGACATTTTTATTTGTTTTCTGTCTTATTATATCTTGTGTTTCTGGTCCTATCCATTTCACTGGTCCAACTTTTGATTGATAACTTAGAATAATTTCTTGGAATCTAATACCACGTTCCTCTAGAGTTTGTTGCAAAGCCTTGCTACATATCTCACATTCATTTTGATATGGATCGCCTTTTTTTACACGACTAACAGGAATTGAGTGTGCTGATAGTATGAGTGTGAAATCACTAGGATTCGAACCATTTAGTGTTTTTTGCAGGCTATTAGCAATAGAATCAATAAAAAGCTTATTATTATAATATCTTTCTACAATACTTACACTTGGCTCAAAATTTAGCTTCTTAAGTGAGTAAAGCACATCATTGAATGATGATAATGTAGTAGTAGTGCTATATTGTGGATACATGCTAAATAACACAACGTTATTAATATTCTTTTCTTGGACTTCCTTTAGCACATTATAGCAATATGGTGTAGAGTAACGCATAGCATAGGTATAAAACGTTGCTGAATCTATTTTTTGTAGTTTTTTAATCAATGAAAAGGTTATTTGTGTGATAGGGCTAGCTCCTCCTAGAGCTTGATATATCTTTTTGCTTTTTTCGATTCGATTATTTACGATTATGCTACCTAGTATTGAGCGAAACATAGAATTTTTAATGCTAAGGATACATGGATCAGAAAACATATTTTTAAGAAAACTAGATACTTCATCTAAGCTATTTGGTCCCCCCATATTTAGCAGAATAACGGCATTTTCATATTTCATACCTGTCCTTATCATACGAATTGGAAAAGGCAATATGATAATCTAAAAAGGTTAATTTATATTTGCGCTTTATTGTTGTTTCTATGAACGAATAGCTCATTTTGCAATGTCTAATAAAACAAAAAAGTGTAGATTTTAAAATCTCTGATGCTATCATATTGTGTATGCTGTAAGGCTAGAAGTGAAAATAATTAGGTTTTAAATTGTAAAATTGCATTTTCTAGCTCTGTTGCCTTTTGTGTGATTTCATTCACAGACTTTTGTATATCATGTCCTAATTCTTGATTGCTCTGGCTAGATTGTGTTATAGACTTAGTCATTTCTTGCAATTCCTTAGTATGAGAAGCTATGGTTGCGCTAATTCTTTGTAATTTTAGTGAGTTTTGCTTTGTAGTTTGCAATTTGTCTCTTGTGTTGTTGGCATGATTAATTAGTGGTATAGTTTTCTCTGTTATATTGTCCATTTCAACCGATACATCGCCAATTACATCCCCCATGGAATTTACGCTTTGTGAGACTAGATTAATATTGCTTGTAATTTGTACTAAGCTTTCTTGTGTCCTCTCTGCTAGTTTTCGGACTTCATCTGCGACAACTGCAAATCCACGTCCATGCTCACCAGCCCTAGCTGCCTCTATTGCTGCGTTTAGTGATAGCAAATTGGTTTGGTCTGCTATGTCCCTTATTGTAGTGAGAATACTTTTAATGTTTGTAGTGTGTGATTCTAGTTCATTTGCTTGAAACATTACATTTTGTTGCTTTTGATCTGATTGTTTAATTAGATCAATACACTCTTGTAGTTTTGATACAAATTCACACAATGTTGCTTCAGTGTCTTGTATGTCGTTAATGGTTGAATCTGTAGTATGTGTTGCTATGTTTAGGTTTTTACTTATTTCTTGTGTAAGATTATTTGCGCTATTGACTAGTTTAAATTGGTTATCAGAATTGCTAGATAGTGTGTTTGCGATATTTAATAACTTTAGTGTGGTTTGCTTGTTGTCTATGCTGACGCTTTTGCTTATGGATATTGTATTTTGTATAGCATGTATAAATGCATTAATGTAGCTTGAAGCTATGCCTACTTCATCTTCTCTTTTTATTGCTATACGTTTTGTTAAATCCTTACTTCCATCTTGTAACTCTTTTGCCATTTCTTGTAGTCGATTAAGTGGCAAAACCAATTCTTTTTCAAAGAATATATATAAAGCACCTATTGCTATGATTCCAAATGTTATCATTATTATCAATAGGTAATCTTGGGCATCGTTAATAGTATTATATATATCATTCATTGAAATTTTTAGCTCTAATACACCTAACACATCGCCGCTATTTGCATTAATATGACATATTACGCAACTATCATTAGCAATTAATGGTTTTTGCAATATTATATTGCGTGAGTTTCTATCTTGCTTTATGATTTCTTGTTTGTCTTGGAAGATTTTTTGTATATCTGATTTGCTGCTATCTATATCAGCTGGTTTTTCATTTATGTTAAATAGCTCTATTATCTTGTTAGATTTATAAATCTCTAAAGATGCTATTCCATCTATTTCTTTTGCTTCATGCACCGTATTATCTATAATATTTCTCTCGCCTGAATCCATACTTAATCTTACGGTGCTAAATATACTATCCCCAAGTGTTGTAGCCGCCTTTACACCTTGATCATATGCTATATCTTCATAGTTCTTAGATACAATGCAATATAATATACCAATTCCTATTATAATAAATACAAGTAATGTAAATATCAATTTACTGCGAAAAGTTTTTAGCATGACGAATCCAATGCGCAGATATTTTTATATCTGTTCATTCTATACAAGTTTATCTCATAAATTTCTTAAATTTGCTTAAATCTTTGTTATTATCATAAGCTAATGTTATCTTTTCATATCTATTATAATTCTTATAGTTTACTAAATGCTTTTTTGTTATTATTGCTGTATGTAAATATTAAATATTTAGATTTGCTATATAAATACAATAAATTATAGCTTGGCTGGTTTGATTTTTCCCTGTGCTATCATTTCTTTGACTATTGTTATACTTTTCTTTACTACATCTTGTTGCGCATTATGATTCATGTTATCTAGCGGTTTTTGCAAGAATATATATAAACCATAATCTGTCCCCCATCTGCCTGTATCCCATTCTGCATATAGCCCAAGCGTTGGGATTAACACATTGCTAGCTATGTGTATTGTTCCTGTGCTAGGGCTTATTACAAGACTTGCGCGTTTGGTTATTGCAACTAGATTTAAAATATGGTTATCGTTGTGTAATATTAGAAGATTTTGTGCGCTTATGTTTGATTTAGCTAGCTCTTGCATGAAATTGTCCTTAACTTGAGGATATGTAACTACAAGTGCTATGCAATGAGGGATTCTTGCTACTTCTTCTATTAGCTTTAACCAATATGTTATATCAATTGTGAAGCGATTATTAACATTAAATGGATTTACCATGATTACATATGTAGGATCCTTGCATTTCATCTTGCTTATGGAATTTTTTAAAAATTTATCAATAATCTTTCTTGATTCCATGCCTACATGTATTTGGCATTTGCTAAAGTCAAGTTCTTTAATATGTTTATCAAATACACTAGGCTTTATCTTTCTTGCTAGACATAGCATAATATCCTCATATCGCATATTACGATACTTCTTGCTAAAATATAATGGCATGCTTTTACAGCGTAAAGAAAATAAAGAGTAGAGTTTTGTTATACATATAATCTTTTTTGCATTGCTTTGCATTAGAAACTGTATAAATTCTTGCGTTGTGGTGGAGGCTATGAGATAATCACAAGTGTATTTATTAATTGTTTCAAGCTGGATTGATCTTTGTTCTTGCACTTCTATATTTCCCATGTCTATTGAATCATCTATGTAATCGCAATATGTAAATAACTCCTTAGTCAAGGAGTTTCCAAATATAACTACCTTGCATTGATATATGTTCTTTAGCGCGAATAGGCATTTTGCATATATTATGCTTGAACCTAATTCCTTTTTATAACAAACAAGCCCAACAGTCATACTTTTACCTTATCAAAATTAAATTAAGTTTTTGTTCAATTTTTATATAAGATTCAAAAGCTAATAAAGCTTAAGATGTTTTAATTTTTATTGCAAAATCCTAGTAACAAGGCTGGTTTATATGCCCTGTTTTCTTCCAAAGGCTTCTCTTATGCCCTCACCAATAAATACTAGCGATGATAAAAGCAAAGCCATGCTAATAAAGCCAGTGATACCTAGATGTGGAGATTGTATATTGTTCTTGCCTTGATTTAGCAATTCTCCTAAGCTAGCACTTCCTAGTGGCATGCCAAAACCTAGAAAATCTAATGTGGCAAGTGTTGTAATACTGCCTATAATTAAGAATGGAAGATAAGTAATTGTAGCAATTAGTGCGTTTGGTAATATATGCACAAACGCTATGTAGAGATTCCCAAATCCCAATGATTTTGCTGCTTTGATATAATCATGATTCCTAGCACGTAAGAACTCTGTGCGAACCACGCTAGCTATACTAGTCCAACTAAATAGCAAGATTATAGTTAGAATAATCCAAAAATTTGGAACAATTACGCTTGATATTATGATAATTAAAAACAAAGTAGGAGTAGCACTCCATATCTCACTAGCACGTTGCCCAATCAAATCTACTGCCCCACCATAATATCCTTGTATCCCACCAATTATTATACCAAGTGTTACTGTGCAAGCACTTAGCAATATCCCAAATAATAGCGAAGTCCTCATGCCATATAGTAACCTAGATGCTACATCTCTACCTTGGTCATCTGTGCCTAAAATGTGTAAATAGTTTGGAGGGCTAGGAGGAATGCTATCTAACTCCCAATCAATGCTATTTGGTGCATAGCTAATTAATGGATATATGATAAAGGAATCTTTTAATAGATTTTTGACAAATGGATCTTTGTAGTCTGGATAGGTATCAAAGTCCCCTCCAAGTGTAGATTCCGGATAGTCTTTAATAATAGGAAAGTAAAATGTGGAATCTTTATATATTAGTAATGGTTTTTCATTAGCAATAATTGGAGCTAACAAGCTAACTACATTAGAGAGGATAAACAGAAACAAGCAATATCTGGCCCTTTTAATAGAGTAGAATGTCTTCCAGCGAAGTAGCCATATGTTCATTATAATTTCCTCTTAGTGGTTAAGTTTGGATTAAGATTCTATCTAAAAATGACATAATAAACTAAGTTTAATTACAAAATGATATTCAATACTGATTTTTTAGATTATAATAGATTTGTAATACTAAATTTAAGTCTATAAAAAAGGAAATGTTATGAAAAAAATTCTTCTTCTTGGTGCAGGGTATGCAAATATTGGGCTTTTAAAGAAGATTAATCCGTTTGTTTTTTCACAAGCACAATGGCATTTGGTGAATAATACTCCATATCATTATAAAACTATTGCCTTGCATGATGTAGCTTCTGGTAAGCATGATAGAAGCGTGCTATTTTCTATTAGAGATTCTATACCTGCTGGTGTGAGCATTAGCGAAGATACAATTACGCATATTGACGGTAAGGCTGCTTATGGTAAACAAACCTATGAATATGACTATTTAGTTATAGGGCTAGGCTTTAGCTCGGATAATTTCGGTATTAAGGGCGTTACAGAATACACAAAAAGCATTACATCTTATGATAGTGCTAAGATTATTGCACAAGACATATTAGCGAGATTGCAATCCTATTTGCAAACACGAGACAAGAGTGATTTAGCTTTTGTTGTGTGCGGCGGGGGATTTACGGGTATAGAGTTTGTAGGCTCATTAGCGCAAGAAGTTAATAAGAAATGTGAGGAACTTGGTATAGATTATAATGAGGTAAAAATCTACTGCATAGAAGCTATGCCAAAGATTCTGCCTATGTTTAACGATAATCTTATGCAGCTAGGTTTGGAGAGATTGAGGGATTTAGGTGTAGAGGTTTTAACTAGTTCTAAGATTCTAGAATGCAAAGAAGGAGCTGTAGTTATCGAACAAGGAAATGAGAAAAATGAGGTTAGGGCAAATACAATCATTTGGACAGCTGGCGTAAAGGGTAATGAAGTTATTGCTAATTCTACATTCTTTAAAAGTGGCAGAAGTAAGGTAGAGGTGAATGAGCATTTGCAAGCAATAGGGCAGGAGAGCGATATGTCTAATATATTTATCATTGGAGATTGTGCCGCTCTAAAGGATCCTAGTAGTGGACGTTTCTATCCACCCACAGCGCAGATTGCTAAGAAACAAGGCGAATATCTAGCCGGAATCTTAGAATCAATTTTGCAATCTGAAGCTAGTGGAAATAAAGTAGATGTAAATTCTTTGCCTAGTTTTAGTTTCTCTCCAGAGGGTAGTATATGCTCTATTGGTGGAGGATATGCTATTGGGGTTATTGGTAATAAGGAAATTAAGGGCACTGCTGCAAATATAGCAAAATGGCTTGTAGAATCTGCTTGGAGCTATAGGCTTGGTGGACTTTCTGGTGTTTTTAAGCCCGATTAAACTTAGTCTATGCTTGATGTATAAAGCACTGTTTTAAGTCATTATTCTATGCAGTTTTTATATCTTACCTTTTTTGTATTTTCTATTTGCGTGTTGTATGCAAATAGTGATAAAACATGGAAAAATCCAGATGTATCTGCAATCTTGGATTCTAATACCAAAAAGCTAGAATCATACTACAAGCAAGTAGATAACCAATCTAGGCAAAAGAATTTCGTTTTACTTAATGGTAAAAAAGTCATTTCGCATACACAATACGCTAAAATCTCATATAGAGAAATACACAAATATCACAGTTACATTATCTTATCGGAGTTTTATATTGATTGGGTGGGCAATCATAATCAGCTAGATGGAGTTAGTGTTGGGGGGATTTTGTCTAGCGATATTAAAGAAGACAAACCAAAGATTAGATATTTTAAGTTTGCACAACGATATTATTCTACCCTACATGAGCTAGTCAAAAAAAAAGTTTATTCTTATTGCGCTGCGCCATATGTAACTAGCTGCATTCTTATAGGAATCAATGAGAGCTGGTAATTTTTCTTTAAGGTTGTTAATCATTTCTCTATGGTTGGGCGGAACAATTTGTAGTTCTAGTTTTTGCATTTTTGTTATTATTCTGATTGGTGGTTTTATTATTTTGAATGAAGTGGGGGTGAGCTTCTTATGGTTGATGTAAATAAACTTCATATTTTATAAAGTTTGTATGATTAAGGAGGGGGTTATGCGAAAAACATGCAAAATATTATTTTTTCAATTATTAGTAATATTTATGCTAATGTTTATTTTTCAACCCATACTAGCCTATGCCACAAAAGTAGAACGCGATAATTTTACCCCCAATGATGAGAAGATTCCATTATTATCTAATACCATATCTAAAGACGAGAGAGATGATATTGTATCTGATAACACAAATAAGCATAAACAATTAGAGATTGATAGCAATGCAGAATCATTTGATATTTCCGCTTTATTTTTCTTTCAGGGCGGGGTTGGACTTACTTTTATGCGACTTTCAACCACGCAATCAAATCAAATCAATGCTACCGTTGTTCCAACGGTATCTGCTTCCATAGGATATAATCAACTCTTTCGCTTTGGCTATATATCATCGGGTATAAAGATTATGATAGCTTATGAGCTAGGATTGGCACCATCTGGCAATAGCACTGTTGTGTATAAGAGCAATAGTGCTTATGGAATAATATATGTGGGATATGGGAGATTTTTACCATATCTTGGCGCAGGATATACAATTATGGACACTGGGCAGTCATTCTCTACAAGCCTAGCAGCAGACAATAGATTCTCTGGCAATGATTTTTCTTTTATCACTGGATTAGGAGTCAATATAGACAAACATAGCGGTATTGATGTTTCACTTCGCTTTCACCGTTTGCTTGGGAATTATCCTAATATATTCGCAAGTTATGAATTTAGATTCTAAGCTTTCTTTGAGAAGTAAAGAATCTAAAGAGACATTTCGGGCTTTTCGCCCTAAGATATAACAAAAGAGAGATTCTTAAATATGACAAAGAGGTATCGGTTCGATATGACAAGGAATTTGACAAATATCGTTTTACCCATTGATACAAAGCATTTACGCTTGAGGTTAAGTATAAGATTTTAAGTAGTTTTGATAATTTAGATTCTAATGCTTAAAATATTGGCTCGGTCTTAAGCTGTTTAAATTTAAAATATCTAGCCTTTAAGTAAGTATAATGCCGACTTTAAATAGTCTATAAAAGGATATACAATGCTAAAACAATCTAACACGCTATTGCAAGGCAAATTGGTGCGATATTCGCACAAAGGCGTAGAGTTTTTGGGAATCTTAAAATATAAAGATAGCCAGTCTCTAGTTATGCCACTTGATATAAGTAACAACATGAATGAGTTTATTATTCATTTTGATAGATTTAAGGAATGTTTAAATGCTAACAATCCGCTTATTCCCCTTGAAGATGTGAAGCTATTATCCCCTATTAAAGCTCCCTTGCAAGATGTTATTTGTCTTGGTATAAACTATATGGATCATGCAGAAGAGTCTATGCGCTTTAAGAAAGAAGCCTTTGATGGTAAAGTAGATGAAGCGGTGTATTTTGGCAAGCGAGTGAATGAGTTTGTGAATCCTAATGGAGTTTTTCATATTGGTGATAAGACGCAACAGCTAGATTACGAGGTGGAGCTTGTAGTAATTATTGGTAAAGATTGCAAAGATATTAGCAAGGAGGAGGCAATGAACTTTGTCTTTGGGTATAGCATTGGTAATGATATTTCTGCTAGAGATTTGCAGCAAAAGCATAAGCAATGGTATGCAGGAAAGAGCCTAGAGGGTGGATTCCCCCTTGGACCTTGCATAGTGCTAAGAGATTCTATAAATCCGCACAATTTAAAGATTCAAAGCTATGTGAATGGTGAGTTAAGACAAGATAGCAACACATCAAAGCTTATTTTTGGCATTTCGCATGTTATATCAGAGCTATCAAGCTATTTTACTTTAAAGGCTGCTAGCATTATTTCTATGGGAACGCCAAGTGGCGTTGGTATGGGTTTTGTGCCACCTAGATTCTTAAAAGCTGGAGATATTGTAGTATGTAAGATTGATGGCATTGGAGAAATAGAAACTAGAATAGAAAAATAATACTCTTCGCTTTATAGGCTTGAGTGTCTTCTGTAGTTAGGCTTATTGTATTGTTTATATAGTGAAGCATGATATAGAATCTAAATAGCGGTTATTGAAATAATAATTTTATAATTGTCAATTTATAGCTAATGTATTACATCATATTTCATAATTATTAGCGAGTGAAAGCTAGAATATATCATTATTAGTTTGAAATTCAGCATAATCACTAAATACAGAGATTGAGGGTAGCAATCTTTAAGGAGGGTGAATGTTTCTACTACTATGGAGGGGTATTGCGTATTTTGATTCTTTAAATATATTTAATCGTATTAAAACTCAATCCAAAAGCTACGCTAAAAATAACATAAAAGTATATATTCTAGTAGTATATATGTGCTGCTATATTCTTGGTTACTCGTTGTATGCAAATGGCTTTAAGATTCAAGAACAAAGCCTAAATGCTACAGCACTTAGCTCTGCATATGTCGCAGGAGCTAGGGGTGCTGATGCTGGATATTATAATCCAGCCAATATGGGCTTTAAGAATGATTGGGGTGAAAATAAGCATGAATTCGAGTTTGCTTTTAGCGTAATCAATATACCCGGATTTAGCTTTCAAGTGCCTAGCACTAATCAGGGTCTTAGCTCTACTACCTATATGAAATATAAGGGTATTGTTGGCACGATACAAAATTTCATTCCCGTAGCACCAACCACTGTTACATTGCAGCATTCAAATGCAGAGACAGCTATGGTAAGTGGTTCTACAGGCGATACAAACTTTATGTTGCCTAAGTTTTTTTATAAATCCAAGACATATAGCGGCTTTACATTTGGTGCAAGCTTTAGTGCGCCAAGTGGACTTGCTATGAAGTGGAATGGTTTAGGTGGAGAATTTCTTCAAGATGTGTTTATATTTTTAATTGAGTTTGCGCCTTCAATTAGCTATACATATGCAGATAGATTTAGCATTGGCATATCTCCTAGGATACTCTATGGAATGGGTAAATTTAATAATATTGTCTATGTCCCACTAGGCACAGCAGATAAGCAAGCCATAACGCAGCAACACCTTGACAGAGATAACATGCCTTCAAAGGTTACAGATAAAGATGGAAATCTAATACAAGCTCCAAACTGCACTCCAGCTTTTGATCCAGTTATATTAAAAAGCCTGCCAGATGGGCTAATTCCTGATGATATGGCTGCAATGTTTGATACTATTATTCAAAATCCAGTTTTGTTTCCTATTTTAAGCTTACCTGCAAATTCTACGCAGCTACAAGCAATCCAAGCTATGGTTGGTGAAATTCAGACTTGTCTTGTTGGCACAGGAAAGGTAATTCAGCAAAGCGATGGCAGCGATTTGGGCATTGGCGTGCGTGTTGGTGTGAGCCTTGTAGTTGGAGATAATGGGGTATTTTCTGTAGTCTATAATAGTCCTGTGCCTATGCGTTTTGAAGGGAAGGTAAGTGCTGATACTGTGATTGGCGGACCTGTGGGCAGTGTAGTCATGGACGCACCTTTGTTTTTATATGTAACTATGCCAGAGATTCTAACTTTGGCATATTCTCATGATTTTTTTATTGATAAGATTCGAAAGGTTAGAATTGAGGCTACATATGAGAGGACATTTTGGAGTAAGGGGCGTAAATTTGATACCGAGTTTGATTTTAATAAGGCAGTCTTTAGGGCAAGTCCGGGTAGTGTGCCTGAAAGTTTTAGTCAAGAACAGCTAAAAGGTATGATAAATTTGGCTGACTTTAGCGCAGTTGCTATGGGCAATGGTTGGGTTGATACAGATACTTTTCGCGTGGGACTTACATATATAGGACCAAGACTAAGACTAATGCTTTCTGGAGCATATGATAAGGCCCCAGTGCCACAAAATGCTATTGGCATACCAGATAGTGATGGCTATATGGTAGGGCTTGGTGCAAAATATAACTTTAGAAATTTTGATTTGGGGATAGCCTTGTCTCAAACCTTTAAAAACAGCTCGAGAAGTGTTTATGCAAGTGGAGGGACTGGACAGCTTAGAATTTTAACTGCATCGCTTGGATATAGATGGTAAAACGCATTTAAGTATTAACATGTTAAAATTAAAGCATTGCGTTTTTAATTAAGCGATGTAGTCTGATAAAGTCGCATAAGCTTTAGATAGAATTCTTCTTCACCTTTGTTTTGTATGATTCCATTAGATGGCAGAATATCGTAATATAGCCTATCCAAATCTTTGAATCTATTTGGAAAAAGAGATGATAGAATGATAGCTGATATTTGTTTTCTTATTAGCATAGCAGGCGGAAGCAGACCTAGTCTAAAGAATTCTATAAATGATTCTGCATTGTAGTTGATGTGATGGTGATGTCCATGCGGGCAAGTCCTAGTAGATACGAGAGTTTTGCAAATATCACAGTATACATATTCAGGTAATATCTGCACATCAATAGAAATGCCTTGTAAAGAATCAAATATTGAATGCACTTGATTATTAAGATAATATACAGATAGACCACGATTATTTTCGCCAACCAAAAACTTGTTACAACCAAAATTTCGAGCTACAACTGCATGCATAATCATTTTATTTTGTCCAGCATATAGATAAGTATCATCATGTGGAATAATTAACACCTTTTCTTTCATTAGATAATTATCAATCAAGAATTCCATACATTTTAATCGTAGCCTATAGTCTAATAGTTCACCTTTTCTTGGTCTTGATAGAAAAATCACCAATAAATCGCAATTTCCTAGTGCTTCTCTCATAATCTTCTCATGCACTCTATGTAGCGGACTAGCCTGCATAACAACGCCCATAATATTTTTAGCATTTAGAATTTCCATGCGCTGAGCTAGCTTTTTTTTATGCTTTTCTATTTGATTCTCTTCTAGTGTATAGTCTCCACATATACATAAGTTTCCTATACGTCCTTCAATGTCTTTAATAGGGTTTGAGGCAAAGTCCCCACCCATAATCTTGCTTAGCCTCTCTTGCTTATCAATGCTAAATACAGAATCTACTACTATACTGCCAGATTTCTTACCATCTGTGATAAAATCTATTATATCTCCGCTTTTTGCTTGCTCTAATACCTCTTTATTTCTTCTTCCACTTGGGTTTAATAGAAATGGACATGGATAGCTTTGTCCTAAATACATGCCTGTTTTATTGATTTCTTGCATTTGTTTTTCATTCATTAATCTTGTTGCTGGGTAGAGTAAGCCCTCCTTTGCTAGGTTCAGAACCGATATAGCTTCTTTGTCAATATAGAGCTGTTTATTTTTTCCTTGAGATTCCATATTTCTTCCTTTTTTCCCATAAGCTTTTTCTGCTCATACCAAGCTTTTTGGCTAACTCCACATCTGGATATCTACCTTCAAATTTAGTAATGACTATCCTCTCATATTCTTTAATAGATAGGATTTCACTGCCTATTTCAAGATTATTTGCCATATTTGTTATGTCTATAATTTGTGGAAACATAACCTTATCATCAGAAATCATAGATATAACTACAAATCTGTGTTTAGCCATGAAATCTAGGAATTCTTTTTTTTCTTGTTTTTTTAGATTCTCACAATTTGTTATGTAATATGATTGTTGCCTATCAAAATTATATTCTCTCCAATCAAAATGATTAAGATTTAGAAAATTAAATCTTAGTTTGCGCTCAACAGCATATCTCATAGCATAAATATCAGCACTCCTTTGAGAGCTAGCCTTTATTAGAATAGGCGGATTATATTGAGGTAAGGCTGGAATTTGTAGCTCATTTTGTATAAATTTGAAATAGTTGTTAAAAAATTTTATATTTTCCATTAGCTCTTTAAATCCACAATAATGCTCAATTTTTCTGACTAGCTCGTCCATTATAAACGGCTTTATAATGTAATCTTTTGCACCAAGTTTTAGGGGCTTTGATACTGTGTCATCGCTGATATAAGACACCATGAGAATTATAATTGCATTTTGATGCTTTTCTATGATACTCCTGTAATGTTGAGCTACCGTATTCATTGATAATAGCACAATGTCAAGATTGTTTTTACTTAGTGCTTCGTCTAAAGATGATGTAATAAAGCAAGAGTGATTTCCATCTGCTAATTTACTGGCAATGCTTTGAGCAAGATATGTTTCGCTTTCTATAATTAAAACATTCATAGTCTTTCCTTAATTTTATTTTGGTAATTCACGAGGCTGTAAAGTTGCAATACATTGTGCTAATACTCCTTCTTTTCTGCCTATGAATCCTAGATTCTCTGCTGTGCTAGCCTTAATGCTAACTTGACTTTTTTGCAGATATAGAATCTTTGCTATGGTTTCTTGCATTTTTGATTTATATGTGGATATTCTTGGGGTTTGCGCGATGATTGTTATATCAATATTTCCTATTTCAAGCCCTACGCTAAGACAATAGTCATATACTCTCTTCAGCAAAATTTTAGAGTCTATATCCTTGAATTCTTTGTTTGTATCAGGAAAGATTTCTCCAATGTCACCATAACACATTGCCCCAAGTATAGAATCAATAATTGCATGTATACCTACATCTCCATCGCTATGAGCCTTAAATCCAAAGCTAGATTCTATTTTTACACCACAAATCCACATTTCTTTAGATTCTTCAAAGGCATGAATGTCGCTTCCCATTCCAACTAGTGGAGTATTTAAACTATAGTTTTGGTTAGATTCATATATTTCTTTTAATAGAAATATATCTTGCTTTGTAGTGATTTTATTCATTGCTAGGTCTCCTAGCACAAGCCCTATAGATTTGTTTGGCATTGCGCAAATAGCACTTGTCTCATCGCTAAAGTATTGGTTTAAAGCTTTAGATTCTCTTAGAGTATTGGTTTTTGAGATTTGTGGAGTTTGGATTATTCTTAGGGCATTCCTATCTATATGACTATATGTCTGCATTTTGTTGTCTTGGTCTACATATATTGTAGTGTCATGTATTGGCAAGCATGGGGCTATGCAGTCATATTTATTTTGTGCCAATGAAGCAAATAATCTTGATAGAACAGATTCTTTAACATTGCATCTAGCACAATCGTTTACTAGCACAAATGTAGAATCTACTACATCTAGCGCGTTTTGTAATGACATGTATCTAGAATCCCCACCTTGCACAATTTGCATTGGGATTTCTAATGTGGCATCTTGTGTAAGCAACTCTTGGACTTGGAAGGTGCTAGGTAGGAGTTTTTGCATATATAGCTTATCTTTTGGTGATGCAGTAATAATAATTTGCGTTAACATTGGTTTGTTTAATATTTGTGTTAGGGAATCTCTATATTTAAATTGATGTTTATCTTTTATCAAAGATTCTATTGTTTCGTGTATATCGTTAGGTGTGTAGTTTCTATTGATAGAATCAGCTTCATATTGATTTGTTTGGTTTTTTAAATCATTTCTATATTCTGCAATTAAATTCAATAATTCTTTGTTGCAACAAAATGTTAGGCATTTTGTTGCAATGGTTTTTGCTACGATAAGCCATAATGGCATAGAGCCTATTCTTAGCCATTGTTTCTTTGTTTGTATGCTATTTGAATAGCAAGGATCTTTGCTATCATAGTTGCAAAATCTTGTTGAATCTCCAGCAGCCATAATTATAATAGATATAGTTTGCAAAGATATTCCCATTAATAATCCTTGATAAATAATACAATGCCAGCCTTGAGAATAAGCTATATAGCAACATTTAGTGGACTTTGTTTGATTTATTAATTAAATTGATCATTCTTAATTTTTTATTACAGATTGTAGCATAAACTTGTTACTATTTTATACAATATTTATCAATAAAATAATATTTTGTTACTTTATTATTTCTTACAACAGTCTTAAAACAACAATACTTATTGTAAAATATAGAAATATAAATTAAGGATATATCATGAGCGAAAATATAAGGAATTCTTGGATACAAAGGCGCGTATATGATAATATTAAAACCCAATTGCATTATGCTAAACGTGGAATTATTACTGAAGAAATGCGCTATGTTGCAAATATTGAGGGATTGAGTGAAAGTTTAATTTGCGAAGAGGTAAAGCGGGGAAGACTTATTATCCCGGCAAATATTAATCATACCAATTTGGAGCCCATGGGTATAGGCGTTGCTACTCGCACAAAAATTAATGCCAATATAGGTTCTTCTCAAATTGTAGAAGACATTGGTGAAGAGGTAGAAAAGCTTTGCACTTCTATTAAATATGGTGCAGATACAGTTATGGATCTTAGCACAGGTGGGGATTTAGATAAAATTCGAGTAGAGATCATTAAAGCATCTAGTGTGCCTATTGGGACTGTGCCTATGTATCAAATTTTGCATGATGTAAAAAATGACGTGTTAAAACTTGATATTGATACTATGCTATCTGTGCTTGAAAAGCAAGCTAAACAAGGGGTTAGTTATTTTACAATTCATTGTGGTTTCTTGCTCTCGCACATGCCTTTTGTAGCTAAACGTAAGATGGGTATTGTTTCACGTGGTGGTAGTCTTATGGCTAGCTGGATGTTGCATTATCATAAGGAAAATCCATTTTATGAGCATTTTGACGAGATTCTAAAAATTTGTCAAAAATATGATGTATCACTTTCTTTGGGCGATTCTTTACGTCCGGGTTGCTTGGCTGATGCAAGTGATGAGGCACAATTTGCTGAGCTTAGAGTGTTAGGAGAGCTTGCTAAAAGAGCTTATGATGCTGATGTGCAAGTAATGATAGAGGGTCCAGGACATGTGCCACTCAATCAAATTGAGCGTAATGTAGAACTACAAAAGCAATATTGCAATGAAGCACCTTTTTATGTTTTGGGTCCACTTGTTACAGACATTGCTGCTGGATATGATCATATAGCAAGTGCTATTGGTGCATGTGTAGCAGCATGGAAGGGTGTAGCAATGTTATGTTATGTAACACCAAAGGAGCATTTAGGATTGCCAAATGCTAAAGATGTTCGAGATGGAATCTTAGCCTATAAGATCGCCGCCCATGCTGCAGATATAGCTCGTGGGCGCGTAGGTGCGCGAGATAGAGATGACGAGATGAGCGATGCGCGATATGCTTTTGATTGGAATAGGCAATTTGAGCTAGCCCTAGATGGTGATAGGGCTAGAGAATTTCATGATGAAGCCTTGCCGCAAGAAGTTTTTAAAGATGCAGAATTTTGCTCAATGTGCGGTCCTAAGTTTTGTAGTTATAAAATTACCCAAGATATTTTTAAAAATTATAAAGAAGGAGAGTTGGAATCATAATGTCCAAGAGAGTGCAGTAGCTGGATTTTAGAGTGAAATATTTGATTGTTGCTATTTTAGTAAAGTTAATATCTTTGCATATTTAACAATTACATCTTGTAAAGTATTGTTTAAAATCAAAGTGATGAATATATGAAGAAAATAGCGTGTGGGTGGGAGTTTGTGGCATGTTTGTGTGAAATCAAAGTGAGGGGTTATTTTCTTGAATTTGTCAAAAGATTTTTATACATTGTAAAAAGAATCCTATACATTCCTGTGCATTATCCTATACATGAGTCTAAAAATCATGAGAAAAGAGCGATTTTAAGGGCATTTAAACGCTTTTAAACAAAAATATTTAAATGTTTAAATAGTAAAATTTGTAAAATTGCTTTTAGTAAAACAAATAGCATTAAAGTTTTTGAAATAAACCTACTACAACACCTAATATTTCATAGTTTTCACCTTCTAGTATTATGTCATCATAGCTTTTATTATCGCTTATAAGCTTGTATTTTGGACGTTTTTGCAGTCTTTTGATATATAGCTCATCATCTATGCGGGTAACGCAGATTTTACCCTCTTTTACATCACCTTGTTGTATTAAAAGATAGCAATTTTCGGGTATTGTGGGAAGCATAGAGTCCCCACTGCTCATAATTATTGAAAGATTTGCGAATGAGGTAAGCCTAAAATATGAGCGTAAAAAGCCCTTGTCAAGCTCTATGTGGCTTGAAATATGCTCATCATTAATAAGCCCTGCTCCTGCGCTAGCATAGACATCATCATAAACGGGGATTTTAATAAAGTCGCTTGATTTTTGATTGCTGGATACTAAGGAATCATTGACGAATCCGATTGGCGAATCACTTATGGACATATTGGGAGACATACTTTCTGATTGAGGGACATTTTTTTGCGACTTATGGACACTAGGAGACAATGTTTTTGAGTAGGAGACACTAGGAGACATTTTGGAATCATGACTAGGAGACATATTTTTCATAACGAATAACTCAACATCAACGTCAAGTGCTTCTGCAATTTTATTTAAACTATCTAGCGTGATATTGTTATCTTTAGCAGATTCATATCGTTTAATGCTTTGCAAAGATACCCCGCTGGCTTTTGCCAATTCTTCTTGTGTCCATTCTTTAGCTTCTCTCGCTGCCTTTATCCTATAATTAAGTCTCATATATTGTTCTTTTCCCTTGATAAGTCTAAAAAATAGACTATAATTAACTAATTAGCTTATTTTAGCTTAAAAAGTTTAAAGATAGGCTAATTGGTAGGGAGGGTGGGAAGAATATCACTTTTAGGACTTTTAGATGAAAATCAAGAAGTTTAAAAAAGTGGTTGTAAAACTTAAGCTTTGGAGGCTGAAAATAACTTTAAAATAAGTTAAAAGCAGCTCTCAAACTTAAAAAAACGCTTTCCCCTTAGCTTTAGGCTCTGGGGTTAGTGGATTATAGCATAAAATCATAAAAAGGATAAAACATGAATGAGAGTGTAGCAGCACAAATGCTAAAAAGAGGCATGAGGCTTAGGGCTTGGGCGATTTCTAGGGGTGTAGAAAAACATTTAACGCTGCTTAAATTCCTATCAGTGGGCAAGACACAAGGTAGATATGGTAAAAGCAAGGAGCTAAGAATTGCGCTAGAGCAAGAGGGATTCTATATCCCTAAAAAGACAATAGGAGTTGGACAA
>NZ_JRPD02000065.1 GCF_000765805.2 Helicobacter muridarum
GGCAAGACACAAGGTAGATATGGTAAAAGCAAGGAGCTAAGAATTGCGCTAGAGCAAGAGGGATTCTATATCCCTAAAAAGACAATAGGAGTTGGACAATGAAAAAGCAACAGCAAAAAAAAAGTTGCTTATAGTATGTGGTCAAAACCTAAATCAGACATAGTGTCTAGATCGGAAATGGTAAGAGGGGATACAAAAAATAGCGACTTTGTGTATAAGTGTAAATATTGTGCATTAAAAGCGAGAGTGAGTGCTGATAGTTCAATAAAAGATTAAACAATTACTGCTACACTCTTGCTACCAGCCTCTGCTAATTTCATGTGGTGAAGTAAAGCAGTCATCAAAGTAAAAACGCCAATTATATGCATAGATAGAATGAATATCAAAATGTCTCGAATGAAGCAACAAGGTGCGACCATGTCTGTTGGAAAAAAGATAACCATCAATATAGAAAGGATAAGGCGAATCGTAGTTTTTGATTCTCTCTCTATTTGTTTCTATAATAGTACCAATTGTAAAGCTGTAGCCCTTATGTATAAGTGCAGCTCTGGATACATATTGGATTGTTTGGAATGCTCTATTAAGGGCTTTAAGCTATTTGCTTATTTTGTCAAGTATCATTTTTTTCAAATAATGTTACAAGGGAAATAAAAATGAAACAATGGCTAAGTAGTAAAGAGTTTGCTTTGCAAAATAATATCGTTAAAAAAAGCTTAGAAAAAGCATGTTTTCGTGCAAAACAGCGAGGCAAA
>NZ_JRPD02000066.1 GCF_000765805.2 Helicobacter muridarum
ATCTAGGCTCAATTCACCTTAATCTAATTTCTAACTAATCTTGTAAAATTTTGTATAAATCTTAATCTTGAATTTTTGTATTTTGCTTAAATTCACATTCCTTTAAATGCAGAATAAAATTTTAGATAAAACTTAGTGAAATTTTCTTGCTTTATGCCTTTAAATTTATTAAAGTCTTATGCTTTGCATGATCAAAGAATTCTTGATTCCATTGATGTGATTTTTACCATTATCAAACTCGCTATTGCTCTGCTTTACTTGATAGTTTAAGTCTTTACTTCATAATCAGCTTTAACCTTATATGCTTTATAAAGAGTTACTATAAAGAATAGCTATAACATTGTAGAATTTTATAATTCTACAAAGCTCTTTAAAATAGATAGCTCTTGATTTAGAAAAGTTTTTGACTACTTCTTATATACTTTAGCCTAGTTTAATATCTTAGCTTTGCTGTTATAAGTAAAGCTTAGTTAAAAAAAACTAGAGTTTATTATATGCTCTGCTGTTTATCTATTTGAGCTTTCTTAAGTATTATCTATCTTAATTTCTCTTTTAATATTTGAAAGATTTTCATATTCTTTTGTAATTAAGATTCTGTAGATTTATCAATTATTAGTGCTAGAGGTGATTCTATGACGCCCACAATACCGCCTAACTGCAGGCTTTTAGTGCAGAAAGGTATGCCAAGAGAAGAGCAAATATGTGTTACCCGAATAGATGATGAATTGTATATCAA
>NZ_JRPD02000008.1 GCF_000765805.2 Helicobacter muridarum
CCTAAAGCTAGATGAAGAATCTCTATTAATGAGAGCTTTGTCTAAAGACAAAGCAATCAGTAAATAAGACTAGTTTCTTTGCTCTTTAAGACATGATAAGGGGAGATTGTCATTCTAAGAATGACAACTCCTAAGAATCTCATAATAAATATTACAAAAGAGATATTTCGGCTTTTGCTACGCAAAAACCTCAATATGACAAATTTGATTCTAAAGATAGAGATGTTTCGCCTAAAGTCCTAACATAACAAAAAAATCAAAGCTAAATAATATCAAGCTATATTTGAAATAATACTACTATAACACCTAAAATATTATAGTTTCCATATTACAAGAAAAAAGGTTTAGAATGACAAAAAGGGAATACTTAGAAATCTTTCCATATAAGCATAAAGATAACCCCAAACATGACGTAATGTAATTCAGATTCTAAAGCCTTCGCATTTTTAAATTGTCAATAGTAATATTACTGTTATCTTTTGTTTCATAATATCTACATATCTTGTTTATGAATATCCTTGCGTTCCTTTTTCTTTAGAATCTCATTAATATATTCCTTTGCTTCATTTAGTGATCTTTGAGATTGTCCATATAGTATAACTATGCCTTTTTCTTTATTAAAATCAATGTTTATCTTAAACTTAGCAATAATATCTCTAATAGTTCTACCACCTTGACCAATTATATCTGGTATACGTATTGGATTGATTGTAAAATCTAGTCTTTGGGGCAGTAAATCATAATTTGGAATTATGTTAACTGCACTCATAGATTCTAGTATTTCATATAATCCATCTTGCGCTTGTTGTAATGCCATAGATAAAATTTCTTGTGTAATACAAATATTTTTAATATCAAGTTGAATCGCGCTAAAACCTTTTTTGTTCCCAGCTACTTTTAGATCCATATCTCCATAATGATCTTCTAATCCCACAATGTCGCTAAGAATAACATAGTTAATATCATCATGCACAATTCCCATAGCAATCCCTGCTACCATATTATTCATCGCTACATTTGCTCCTAGCATAGCTAAAGTTGCACCGCAAACACTAGCCATAGAGCTAGAACCATTTGATTGTAAAATTTCTGAAACAATACGAATAGTTGATGTGTTGTTTTTTATATTTGATTCTATTGCTTTTAGTGCTAAGTTTCCATGACCTATTTCTCGTCTGCTACTAGCACCAATATGTGATGCTTCTCCAACACAAAAAGGAGGAAAATTATAATGAAATAAAATCCTTGCTTTCTTCTGTGTTATGAATATATCAGTAGCCTTTGCTTCATTTTGATGCCCTAGCGTGCAAGTAACTAGGGCTTGCGTTTGCCCTCTAGTAAAGCAAGCACTACCATGGGCTAAAGGAAGCGGATTAGATTCTATTGAGATGGGTCGAATTTGCGTTGGAGCCCTGCCATCGATTCTAATGTTTTCTTTTATAATCATATTGCGCATAATGTCTTTTTTTATGGCATCTATGCAAGATTCTATTTTGTTGTATGATTCCTCGTCATCAGGCAGGTCGTAATACCTTACAATGTCGCTAGCAAGTTTACTAAGTGCTGTTTTTCTTTCGCTTTTGGAATCTGCAATTAAATGCTGTTTTATTTGAGTACCAAAATCATTTGAAATCTTTTGTTTCAAATTAGAATTGCACTCATAAGTCAAAATATGTTTTGTATTACAAAATGGCTCTAGCAACTGGGCATAAAGTTTAGATATTTTTGCAATGTATTTTCTTGCTAATAGTGTGGATTCTAGTAATAATTCCTTAGAAATCTCATTGCTATACTCTTGTAGGTTGTCATTATCTATTGTTTCTAGGTTTTCTTGTTTTTCATAGGTTTTTAATGCTTGCATTTCTATCATAGTGATTTTAGCTATATCATCATTGTCATAAACACCACTTACAAATAAATCAAGACTAGAATTTTGCAAGCTTGTAAAATCATTGCATATAGATATGAGATCTTCATGCTTAACTATGCGTACACCGTTTGGGACATATTCATAACAAATAGGTATGCTAGAGCAAAAAAGGCTAATGCTAGCAAGGTTTAGTGCGTCCTTATATACGTCGCTTTTGCCATCATAGCTTAATACCAAAAGATTAATTTGCACAGGATATAAAAAATATTTGGGGAATAATGGGCGCAAACTCCTATCAATTAATCGGGATACTAGAATTTCAGATTCACTAGGTTTACCTTCTTTCTTAATATAGCCTTGAGGAATCTTTCCTATTGCATACATCTTTTCGATATATTGCACATTAAGGGGCACGAAATTTTCGTTAATTGGGTTATTATAATCTACGCATATTGTGCAAAGAATGACAGTTCCCCCAATCTTTTGCATAATGCCAATATCACTTGATTGTGCATATTTATCAAATGTATATGTTTCTTTTTGTCCTCCATTTTGTATCTCTAATGTCCTCATTATTATCCTTAAATTCTTCACAAAATAAAGGGCGCATTATACAATCTTTGATTAGGCTTTATTGTATTTTTAGATATTTTATATTAGAATAAATCATTTTGGTATATCAAAATGCAGACTAATTCTACTACATCATGTTGTTATCATTGCAAGCAAGAATATCCGATAAATTCACTAAAATTATCAATAATTGATAATGAAGAATATCTATTTTGTTGTAGTGGTTGCGAGCTAGCCTTTAGCCTTTTGAAAGAAAATAATTTAGAATCTTTTTATCAAAAGCTAGGAAATAACTCATTGCAAACAAAATTCATGCAAGGTAAACATCAAAATATAGACTACAATGCTTCAAATTTTCAAGCACATTATGTAAAGCAAAGGGGCAAATATAGCGAAGTAAATTTGATTATTGATGGCATTGTATGCGCAGCATGTGTGTGGCTAAATGAGAAGATTTTACAAAGAACAAATGGTATACATGAAGTATCAATCAACTATACTAACTATAAAGCAAAAATACTTTTTAATCCAAATGAGATTAGTCTTCAAGACATTATAAATATAATCCAGAGAATTGGCTATAAGCCTATTGTATATGATTCGACAAAAAAGGAAAGTTTGCTATCCATAGATTCTACTATGTATATCAAGATAATTATTGCGATATTTTGCACAATGAACATTATGTGGGTGAATGTAGGGCAATATAGTGGATATTTTTTAGGGATCGATTCTATATCAGTTAGCATTATGAATCTTGCTAGCTTTATCCTTGCTACTCCAACGTTATTTTATTGTGCGAGTGGTTTCTATGGGAGGGCATATAAGGGGCTAAAAAATGGTGTTATAGGCATGGATATGCTAGTTGTTACAGGCACAAGCCTTGTGTATTTCTACTCTATATTTGCATGGTTAACGCAAAGCGGACATACATATTTTGAATCTGTTTGTATGATTATATTGTTTGTATTGGGTGCTAAGTTTTTAGAATTACTTAGCCGCAAAAAAGTTTCTGATGATCTTGATAAGCTAAGCAATATATTGCCAATAGAAGCAAGGCTAGATAATGGTGAGATTATCCCTGTGCATAGCGTTAAAAAACATGATAGATTGCTAGTTTTGCCCGGTGAAATGCTTTGTTGTGATGGAATCTTAATAAGCGATAATGCAATATGTGATTATAGAAATATCACAGGGGAAAGCCAAGAGGTTTATAAGAAACAAGATCAATCGTTAATGGCTGGTTGCATAGCACTTCATAAGCCGCTAATCTATGAGGCGCAAAAGGAATTTTCAGATTCTAGTATAAGTAAGCTAGCAAGGCTTTTAGAAGAAAGTGAGTTTAGCACGCCAAAGATTGCTACGACTGCCTTTAAGATTGCTGGATATTTTAGTAGAGTTGTTTTAAGTATTGCCTTGCTTGGATTTTTATATTATTTATTTGTTGATGAAAGTGGATTTGAGCAAGCATTGCTAATTGCTATATCTGTTATAGTCATTGCATGCCCTTGTGCATTAGCTTTGGCTACTCCTATTGCTAGCATGGTAGGTCTAAATGTAGGCTTCAAAAATCATTGTATATTCACAAAGGCAAGATTTTTAGAATCTCTAGGGCAATCAGATATGGTTGTTTTTGATAAAACTGGAACGCTTACAGAAGGCAAGATGGAAGTTGTGCTTGTGGATAAATTTAATTCATTAGATTCCATGGCAACTGATTCTAGTTTTTTAGATGATTTAGAGCTAAGTTTGATTCCTGGCAGGGGCTTGCATGCTATTTTTGGAGATATGGAGATACTTGCTGGAAGTGAGCAATTGTTATTAGAATCCAAGGTTATAGATAACCAACATATAAACAATGATAAATCTTATGGCATAGATATTAATGCAATAAATATTATACATGATGTAAATATTCCAAGATATGACCAAAATATAGTTAGAAATGTTATGAAGCAAAATCCACATCCAATAGCAAATGCTGTATTGGAGTTCTTAGATTTAAGCTTAGAAAGTAAAAAGTTAAATATAAATAATCAAAAAGACATGAAATTAAGAGAGAATTCTACAAGATTTTACATTGCCTATAAATCCAGGGAATCTAAACTATATAAGTTGGCATATATATTCTATTTGCAAGATTCAATAAAAGGTGATGCAGATAAACTAATCCAAATATTAAACTCGCTGAATAAAAAAAGCATTATTCTAAGTGGGGATAGGCATAGTTCAGTCTCATATATTGCGTCAAAGCTAAATATAGAATCATTTTATGCAAATCAGACACCTCATGAAAAAGCACAAATTATAAAAGACCTAATAGAGCAAGGCAAAAAGGTTGTAATGGTTGGTGATGGTTTAAATGATTCTTTGGCATTGAAATATGCTCAAGTTGGCATTGTTATGGGAAGTGGTAGTGAGATTGCTATTGCTAATAGTGATGTTATTATACTTGATTCCAAACTTAGCACGCTTACAAAGGCTTTTGTAATATCGCAAAAAACATTGCTACGCATTAAACAGAATCTAATTATAAGCCTTATATATAACGTTATTGCTATTCCTTTTGCTTTATGTGGTTATGTTATTCCTCTTTTTGCGGCTATTTTTATGAGTGTTAGCTCTATTACTGTTGTATTGAATTCATTGCGACAATAATTCAATTTGTGAAATATTGCTTTTATTTGATTATAATAACTTCGACTTTAAATATTAATCTCCCCTTCAAAAACTCTGGAGTGCTATGAACCTTCGTATAAATTCAAGGATCTTTTTCTTTTTTCCTATTATTATCTTTTTATTAAACGTCTTTTTTCTTTACTTTGCAAATTCCGCTACTAAAAAATCCGATGAGCCAACAATCACCTCAATAAAGATAGATAATCTAACCTATATGTCAGAATCTCTAGCCAAAGATTTGCTAGGTATAAAAGAGGGTAGCAAACTAGATAGAGCAAAAATTGATAAAGCCATATTGGACTTATACAAGCAAGGGTATTTTAGTGATATTTATGCAAGCATAGATGATGCAGGAGTACTTACATTTGTAGTAGAGGAGAAGCCGACTATTGCTAGCGTTGAGATTAAGGGATATGGCACACAAAGTGAGAAGGATACAATATATGGACAAATAGGTATAAAAAAGGGAGATACATATGATGAGCTAAAGCTGGGTAAAGCTATTGATGTTATAAAGCAAATACTTGAATACAAAGGCTATTATGGAAGTGTGATAGAGCCAGAAGTAAAAGAGCTAGCTAATGGCAAAGCCTTAGCTGTTATCTTAAATGTAAATAGGGGAAACTCAATAATCATAGAGAAGAGCTATTATGAGGGCGCAACCAAGTTAAAAAAACGCAAAATAGAATCTCTAAGTGCAAATAAGCAAAAAGATTTTATGGGTTGGATGTGGGGACTGAATAGTGGCAAGCTAATGTTAAATGAGCTTGAATTAGACCCTTTTAGAATCCAAGATTCATATATGAGAAATGGATTTTTAGATGCTGATATATCAAATCCCCTGCTTTCAGTCAATATGTCTAATCATAAGGCTCAACTCTACTACAATGTAAAAGAAGGTGAGCAATATATATTGAAAGATATAGAATTTGTGATTGATGATGAACATAGGGAGTTAATAAGCGATAAAGAGTTGATGAAGAATCTTACCGCAAAGATTGGTGAAACAATCAATATACAAAATCTACGCGATGATGCACAAATAATAAAACTAAAAATAGCTGATTTGGGTTATGCTTATGTGTCTGTGAATCCAGATTTAAAGAAAGATCCTGAAAATAGGGAAGTAGTTATTGTGTATTATGTGAGTTTCGGCAAAAAGGTATATATTAATGATGTAATCATATCGGGTAATACTCGCACAGGAGATAGGATTATTAGACGCGAGATATTAATTGCTCCTGGCGATGTGTATTCTTTGGGCAATATTCAAAGTAGTGAGATAGCTTTAAAGCGTATCGGATATTTCGAGAATGTAAGAATTGATGAGAAACGAATTGGCGATGATTCTATGGATTTAATCGTTAATGTTACAGAGGGTCGTACAGGTGAGCTTACATTTGGTGTTGGTTATGGTAGCTTCTATGGTTTAATGATAAATGGAAGCGTAAATGAACGGAATCTTTTTGGGAGCGGATTTGGTGCTAGCTTGTATGCTAATGTGAGTTTTGGAGGTGATTTTTCTTTCTATCGTCAAAACAATAGTTTTTTTACTGCTACTCAACAAGCTTTTAATATTAGTCTTACAAATCCTAGAATATTAGATTCTAAATGGAGCTTGTCCCTAAATGTGTATTATAGTCGATATCTTAATTATGTGTATACGCAACAAACAGTTGGCGGAGGGTTTACTGTTGGTAGATTGCTAACTCCTACCTTGAGCCTTAATATTGGTTATGATATTAATAAAACAGATACATTTGGATTCTTCAATCTCTACACAGGCGAAGCGCAACCACAGTATCAAAAATATTATGACACAGGCAATATTGACTTTACAGTGGCTAATCCAAACTTTCAATCAAATGCTGCTGGAGCAAATGCTACTGGAGTCTGTGATGCTACCTCAAATCCCGCTGCTTGTGCTAATGATACCATGAATGGACTAATAAAGCTACGTACACAAGGGTTATGGGATAGGAGCTATTCAGGCTGGAGCAATGCTCCAATTAAAAGCTCAATTACGCCCGGTTTATCTTTTGACAATACAGATGATTACTATTTTCCTAAGAATGGTAACTCTACTAGCGTCTCTCTAAATATTGCTGGAATTGGCGGAGATGTTTATTATACTAAATTGTATGCTAGGACAGGATTTTATTTTGATTTGAGTAAGCTTACTAAACTTGATTTTATCGCACGTTATAAGGCTCAAATTGGATATTTATTGAGATATAACAGCAATCATTTTCTACCCCTAAATGATACTTTTTATATGGGTGGTATAGGAACTATTCGAGGATATTCTAGCTACTCTATAACACCGCTTGATGCAGATAACTTAAGAGTTGGTGGTGATGGAATATTTACCAATTCATTTGAATTAAGTTATGGTTTAATACCTAGTGCTAAGATGAGAGTATCATTGTATGTAGATTATGGAATCCTTACATATCGTGGGGCAAATGGTTCGGCAAATTTTAAACAATATGGAACTTTTTCTGGACAAACTAGTTTTATACAAAGAGGTGCTGCTGGAATTTCTATTGAATGGGTGTCTCCAATGGGGCCAATTGTTTTGGTATTCCCTATGCTATGGTATGGACCAACAGATCCAGAAGGAATAGGTAGCAGTAGGATATTTTCCTACGGCACAGCTAATAATATACGTGCTAACGGAGGATTCTTAACAAATTATCCAAGCTATTTTGAATTTACTATGGGAACAAGATTTTAGTTAGTCGTTTGAAGTCTTAGAATTTTACATATTTAGATTATAGATTTTATTTTTTATTCTTTATAGTATAAAGTAACCCCAAACCTTTTCTAACAGTAACATAGATATCACTACACTTACTCCGCTTAAAACTCCGTTTAAAATACCACCTAAAACAAATCCTAGAGTCCTATCTTTATCAAATGCATAGAGTCTACGAATTAGGCTTGGCTTGTAGTAGTCATATATGCTTATAAATACAACGCTAAGACATGATTTAGATATGAAATCTTGCCAATCTGCAAATATTACTAAGCAAATGCAAAATAGCCCCGCTATAAATTGATCTAGGATTCCGCTAGGAGTTTGAAAATTATCACCTCCTATTTCTTTCCCTACTCTTTGCGTTTCTTGCTCTTGAATATTTATATCTTTCGTAATTTTTAACTTCTTTTCACTCATCTTTTTTAGTGTTTTATAGACAAATGTAGCAAATAGAAGTGATAGCAGAAATGCACTTTCCCTATTATATAGTATGATAGGATAGGTGATTAGTAAGCCTATAGCACTAGCTATAATCTTTCTTAGCCATAGTTGTGGTATTATTACTAGGATAAAAAGGTTTTCAAATGTCATATTTTTTTTCATATAGATCTCTTATTAAATTAAAATCAAAGCTCTGAATTCATTACCTTGTAGGAGAAATCATAGCTAGCTGTTCCGAAATTGGTTATTGATAATTCGACTAAAATACGTCTTTGTAAGAGAAGAGGTGCTTTTTTAAAAGCTATTAAGTAACCCTCACTATAATCATTCTCTAACACTAAAATGTCATCTAGCTCCTCTTTGGATATTTTACGTATCCACATTGGTTTTTTGTTGAACAAGCTTATTTTGAGTGAATCGGGCACTATAACCTCGTCTGATTCATTAAATATTTCTAGGAAAAAATATTCTCTATTATTGTAGGATATGGAATCTAGTTCATTTAGGTAAGTAAGTCTTGTAGCAATTTCTAGACTATTATCATTTGACATAAATAATGCTATACGACTGCTTTGTGATAATGTTTGTGCTGATACTTTTATATGTTTCATTTTATAAAAGTATGATGAACAACCAGATAGCAATATTGTAGCGATTATCAGAGTGTAAAAAATGTTAAAAAGCTTAGATAGAATGCTATTATAGATGCCTTGCATAGCCTAACTTTTAATAGGAATAACAAATTGAATTTTAGCAAATTTGATACAATATAGTGCTTGTTAATACTGCTCCATATATTGTAACAAGGATAAATATGCGCATTAGACATTTGATAAGAACAACAGATTTGCAATTAAATGAAATCGAAGGGATTTTTAGGCATACAGATTCTTTTAGTATAGACACTCAACCAAAAAAAATACTAGAAAATAAACGTTTTATTACAATATTTTTTGAGAACTCTACACGCACACTAAGCAGTTTTGAAATTGCTATTAAAAACTTAGGAGGAGAGGTAATAAGGTTAGATGTATCAAAAAGCTCTACTTCAAAGGGGGAGAGCATAGCAGATACAGCAGCTACACTAAATGCTATGCAACCGCATGGCATAATTACTAGACATAATAGTGCTGGAGCTTCCAACTTTTTGGCAAGATTTACTTCATGTCCTATTATCAATGGGGGAGATGGTGCACATGCACATCCTACACAAGCTCTATTAGATCTTTACACCATTAGAAGATGTTTTTGGCATAAGCAAAATAGCAATAATGATTTGAGCTATATAGATGATACATTGAAGATTCTGAAAAACAAGCGAATTGCAATTGTAGGCGATATAAAGAACTCTCGCGTAGCAAATAGTAATATTGAGCTATTATCGCGTTTTGGAGTTGATATAACGCTTGTAGCTCCACCTCATTTTCTTTATAAAACTAGATTTAAAACTTCCTACAATCTACATGATATAATCGATAATATTGATATTCTCATGTCCTTGAGAACCCAGACTGAAAGACATAACAACCAAATCTATGGTAGCTTAAAGGATTATGCAAACCGATTTTGCATTACAAAGGAGCTTTTAGGAGATAGAGACATTATAGTCTTGCATCCAGGACCTGTGCATCGGAATATTGATATAGATGATTATGTACTTAGTGATAGTAGATGTAAAGTTTTGCAACAAGTAGGCAATGGGGTAAAGATACGTATGGCAATTATGAGCTTTCTTATACACAATTAACATTTATTTTGATTTTTAGTCTTGAACAAGAGCGTTACATTCAAAGGAAATATATGGAATCTATAGCTTCTAACCATCTTCTTTTTGCTAATAATCTCTCTCACAAATTTGATACATTACTATATAGTGAGGTTATTTTTTGTCTTGCAGCGCATGAAAGCCTAGCTATACTAGGATCTAGTGGTAGCGGGAAAAGCACAATCCTTAATCATTTGTCTACTTTATTGCCGCCTAATCATGGCCATATTGATATGGTTGGATACAAAAATATTTATACATTAAAAGATAAAGAGTTGTTATTTTTGCGACAGAAGATGATTGGTATAATCTTTCAATCTCATTATCTCTTTAGGGGTTTTAATGTATATGAGAATTTGCGTATAGCAGAGATCATATCTGGATTGCACTGCGATATGGAAATGTTGGAATGCTTTGGCATAAATCATACTCTTAAGCAACAAATCGGAGAACTAAGCGGAGGGCAGCAACAAAGACTAAGCATTGCTAGAATCCTAACGAAAAAGCCACAAATCTTATTGGCAGATGAGCCAACAGGAAACCTAGATAGGGGCACTTCAGCAAATGTAATGCATTATCTCTTTGACTATATAAAGTCGCAAAATGCTTGTTTAGTGCTAGCTACACATGACAATAGCTTAGCTGAACAGTGCACGAAAGTTATGCTGTTAGAGAGCAAAAGGCTAAGGGTTTTATAGCTCTTAGTAGTTGTAATATTCATTGTATTGAATGTCAATCTTGATGCAGATTGTTATTTATTCGTCAATACTGTAATCTAGGCTAATTAATATATTTTCTAACATTCTGTATAATTAGCTTTTATTGATAAAAGCTAATTGAATCTATATTAAATTTTGGTGATTTTATGTATTTTTTATACTAGTAAATTAACACAAATAATACATGATTGATAAATCTAACCACAAGTCTTATATATTCATATGGTTATAATATATGTTGATGTGTTTGTGGATTTAAGTTAATTAATAATTTTACTAGCTTGCATTTTGTGATATTTTTATAATTTGATCTACTATGCCAGGATCCTCTAGTGAACTTGTATCCTGCTTTACTTGTTCATCTCTTGCGATGGTTTTTAATATTCTGCGCATAATCTTGCCACTTCTAGTCTTAGGTAGTCCTGGCACAAATAAAGCCGCTCCGAGCTTAGCGATATTGCCTATATCTTTACTAAGGATTGCATTGATTTCTTTTATGATTTCAAGTTCCTCTGCTGTGTTATCTAAGACTCCATCGTGTAATACGATATATGCAAATAAACTCTCTCCTGTAATTACGTCTGGCTTGCTTACGCATGCACTTTCGGCTACACTTGGGTGTTTAGCTATTGCAGATTCTATCTCGGCTGTTCCAATTCTATGCCCACTAACATTAACAACATCATCTGTTCTTCCTGTGATTGTTATATATCCTCTTTCATCAACGATTGCCCCATCTCCAGAGAAGTATACAGGTTTACCATTTTTCTTAACTTGAGAGAAATAGCTTTCTTTGTATCGATTGGGATCTCCCCATACTCCACGTATCATAGATGGCCAAGGCTTTGTTATACAAAGCAATCCTTGCTCACCAACTTCAACAGGTGTGCCATCTTCGTGTAAAACTTCAGCAATGATTCCTGGCACAGGCAATGTTGCGCAACCGGGCTTTATAGGAGTTGCACCAGGTAAGGGCGTAATCATATTTCCACCTGTTTCAGTCTGCCACCAAGTATCTACTATTGGGCATCTACTACCACCAATTTCCTCATAAAACCACTTCCATGCAGTAGGATTAATAGGCTCTCCTACTGTGCCTAAAACTTTTAGTGAGCTTAAATCATAATTCTTTGGTTCTTGATCGGCATGAGAGTGTAGCATACGAATAGCAGTAGGCGAAGTATAGAATTTGTCTATTTTATATTCTTCTATTATTTTCCACCAGCGACCATAGTTTGGATATGCGAGTGTACCTTCGTAAATTACAGTTGTAGCACCACAGGCTAGAGGACCATAGATTAAATACGTATGTCCAGTAATCCAACCAACATCTGCTGTGCACCAATAGTTATCTGAATCCTTAATATCAAACACCCATTCCATAGTAAGCTGTGCATGTAGAATATAGCCTGCTGTGCTATGCTCTACACCTTTTGGTTTACCTGTGCTACCACTTGTATAAAGCAAGAATAAGGTGTCTTCAGAATCCATTGGTTCTGGTTCGAAAATGGAACTTTCATGAGTTACCATTTCATTATAAGAATAATCCCTGCCTCTTACATATTCTATATCTTCATCATTTCTTGTAACTACTAGCACTCTTTTCACACTTGGACAAGCATTATTTTCTAAAGCTTTATCAACGGCTGGCTTTAGCATATATGGCTTTCCTTTTCTAAATGCGCCATCAGCAGTAACAACTAACTTAGCCTCTGCATCTTGGATTCTATCTCTAAGGGCTTCAGGGCTAAATCCACCAAAAACAATGCTATGAATAGCACCTATTCTAGCGCATGCAAGCATGATGAATGCTACTTCTGGAATCATTGGCATGTATAGCACTACCCTATCACCCTTTCTAATATCAAAGTGATTCTTTAATAGGTTTGCAGTTCTGTTTACTTCGGCGTGTAATTTGCGATAAGTAATAACTTTGTAATCACCCATTTCTCCTTCAAAAATTATGGCAACCTTATTTTTCTTATCTTTTAAATGTCTATCTATGCATTGATAAGATACATTTAGCTTTCCACCCTCAAACCATTTATAAAAAGGCGCATTGTCTTCATTAAGAACGCGATCAAATGGCTTAAACCAATGAATCTTTTCCTTTGCTAAATCACTCCAAAATTTTTCATAATTATCATTCGCTTTATAACATAAATCTTCATATTCACACATGTTTTTAACACGGGCAAGTTTTGCAAAGTCTCTATTGGGTTTGAATATTCTTTGTGAAAATTCTTTATCGTTATCTACATTCTTCATCATCTTCTCCTTTAAAACAAAACGCACTTTAAATTAAATTGCTAGTAATATAATATAGATCAAAAAAATGTTGCTAAGTTATTAGTCTATAGAATATAAAAAATAAAAGTTTTGTTACTTTTTTACATGTATAATATTTATGTTATATTCACAACGCAGCTTTTATTCACAAAATAAATTATTTAATGTTTGGCTTTTATAATTTATTTACTAAAATCATATCAGATTTAGGATTTACGTGTGTAAAATAGTTTTTAACTATTATGGCGATATGGAAGCTTTAATTAAAATCTCAAATTTAGCTTATTGTTAAACTAGAAGATAGATTAAGCTTTTAATTGTATAAAGTTGAGCAATATTTATTGGTGTTTGCTAATATTAAGTATAAAAGGTTAAATATATAATAAGTTTTGCTATAATAATTTATAAAAATATGAAATATTACAAATATTTTCTAATTAATAGAGCATATTGTATCTATGCTAAAAATTAGCAACCCATATGCAATATTAAACATAATGATAGCTACCATGATGTTTATTGCTAACCATATCTTTAGATTTCTGAAATATTTTCTTGCTTTATTGGCTAGGAATCCCAATGAAAAAAACCAAATCCCGCTAGCACTCACAGCACCAAAAGCAAAGCAAAGCTTTTCATTTAAGTTTAAGGATAGCCCAAATGCTCCAATAATAATTAAGGAGTCAATATATACATGTGGATTTATTAGAGTTACTATTAGCGTTTGTATTATAGTTTTTTGTAATGACATTCTAGGATTATTGTCATTTGTGATTGTTTGAGATTTCCATCTATATACGGATATTAGCGCGCTAACTCCATACCATGCAACAAAACATGTTCCGCATAGCCCTAGCAATATTGTAATTGTTTTGTTGTCTGCTAGGAAGACCCCTACGCCAAAGATTCCAAAGCACATTAACAACACATCACACGCAAAACACACAAAGCATACCCAAAAAATATGGTTATTTAATATGCCTTGTTTTAGGATAAAGAGGTTTTGTGCACCAATGGCTACTATTAGAGAAAATGAAAGTAGCAGTCCTTTGATAAAGTATTCAATCATCTTTAATCCTAATTTTTAGCATTCTATCCTAATTTTTGTAATTAAAGCCATAGATTATGGCTTATTTGATTTATTTCATCGTTTGGATAGAATCTAATGTTGTTCTAAAGCTAGGTTTGTATTATTTTGCTATGTAATTTCTTTCTTTGACTATGCTTTTGCATTTAGGAATCAGGATTTTTATAATTTTAGTCGTGAAGCTTACTTGAAAAATGTTGATTTGAGTGCAGTTTTGTTACAATTTATTATTTAATAATGGGAGATTTAAATGAAGATTTGTCATCATGGTTTTTCTATATTACTGATGTTATTTGTTTTGCTTGCTGGTTGCGATAAGCTAAATATGCAAATTGATTCTAAAACAATGGGTGAGATCGATCCAGATTCTGAAGTTTTTATACAGTTTAAGCAAAATATTGTTTCTAACCCAAATCTTAAGACTGTGCTTCCTATATCAGCTACAATCAATGGAGAATCAAGTGATATTAAAGTTTCGTTTATTCAAGAAAATAAGTTAATTTTACTCTTTCCTAAACCACTTAATTCCAATACCTCATACAATATATATCTTCCAACCAAAATGATAAATGATAAATTTGGCACGAATATCGTTAATGAGAATTTAAAGCTAAAGTTTAGTACTAAGCCAAATAGTATAAGTATCTTAAATCTAAATTTTAATAGTGTAGGCAATAATTCCCATAAAATAGAGGCAAATATAGCCGCTCTCTATCCTTTAGATTCAAAGCTTTTATCTAGTGCTATTTTAATAAAGGATTCTAATGGCAGGAATCTATCTTTTAATGTAAGAGCTAGTCATAATAATTCTTTTAATTTGGAATCTGAATCTGTCTCTGCATTTAAAGATAGGGATAGCGAGTTTACTCTTTATTTTAATTCTTCTTTGCTTGGACTTAAGGAGGATATAGCAATGCCTATTACTCTTTATAAGGATAGCGACATAAGAGTTATTGACATTAAGCCAAAGATTGGCAAAGATAGCTCTATTGTGATTAGGCTATCATCTGATTTAGCTAAGAATGTGAATCTAAAAGATTTTATACAAGTTTTTCCAAGAGTAGATTTCAATTTAGCACAAGCGAATAATATTATATATATTAAAGGGGCTTTTAAATCTAATACTAAGTATAGCATATCTGTGTTACAGGGTTTAAAGGCTATCAATAACGAAGTATTGAAAGACACTTTCACAAAAGATGTAACTATCAAGGATATAATGCCTAGTATTGTATTCTCTAGTGCTGGTGTATTTTTGCCACAAAGTGCCAATAAGAAAATAGCATTTAAAAGCGTGAATGTAAAAAAAGTGAATTTAACAATTCATAGAATCTATCCAAACAATATTACGCAATTTTTTCAATCTAATGGCAGATTTGTATATGGCAAAAATGATAGCCCAAGCAATATGTATATATATAACAACATAGATAGACTTGGAGATGAGGTTTTAAAACAAGAGTTTAGCATTGATAGCGTAAAGAATAGTTGGGTGCAAAATGAAATAGATCTAAGTAGTATCAAAGATACAAGCGGAATATTTATCGTAGAGCTTAGTTTTAATAAAGATGGTGTGGATTATGTTTTTAATACAGATGATTCTAATGACGATGATAGCTATAGTAGTTTGGATATACAGAGGTTTTTTAGGCATCAAGGCAGAGTAGCAAAGCATTTAGTTTTCTCTAAAATAGCACTAATAGCCCAAAGAGGAATCTCAAATCATGGCGATAATATCCTAGTTAGCGCGCTTAGTATAGATAACAACAAACCTTTAGAAAATGTTATGATAGAGGCTATTAGCAGAAAAAATCAGTCTTTAGCTAAAGCTATTACAGATAAAGATGGCAATGCCTTACTAAATATTAAAGATAAAAAGAACGAAACACTATATCTGTTAGCCCAGCTGGACGAAGATGTATCTTTATTGAATTTAAATAATCAAATATTATCTAGTGATGGATTTGATGTTGGTGGTGAAATGTCTAGCTCTGGTATACAAACCTTTATCTATACAGATAGAGGTTTGTATAGACCCGGAGATTCCTTGCATATTAATGCAATTGTGCGAAGCAATGGCGCACCAATCAATCACCCAATTAAGCTTAGTATAACAGATGCAAGAGGCAAAACTATATTAAATGATCATCTATTATATCCAAGCAGTATTAGCCAATCTAAAACTAAAGTGATATTAATCTCAAATAATAATTCTAATGTTTTGGATTCTAAAATAGATGATTCTAGTAAACCAAATAATGATGGATTATATTACTACCAGCTCAAGATTCCAAAAAATGCTCCAACAGGCGTTTGGCAGACTAGGCTTCAAGTAGGCGATAGTATATTTTTTAAGGATATATCAATTGAGACTTTGGTGCAAGATAGAATCAAATTAATCATAAATGCAAAAGATGAAATTGACTTTAATTCATCAAAAAATCTTAACTTTAATTTACAAGGTGATTACTTGTTTGGCGCGCCAGCTAGCAATTTGAGATATGAGGCAAGCTTATCTTTGAAACCTAAGAATTTTAGTAGCAAGAAATATAAGAACTATATATTCTCTAGTTATTCAAATCTTTATTATATAGAAGGCGATAATAAGAAAGGCAAGTTAGATTCTAAAGGGTCTGCTCAAGTAATGTTTGATTTATCAAAGGCTTTGATCGTTAATAAGAATATGCAAGCTATGATTGTGGCAAAAGTATTTGAGAGTGGTGGTAGATATTCTACTTCTAGTCATATAGTTTCACTAAATAAATATGATAGCTTTGTTGGCATAGGAAATTTACAAAAAAACGTTATTGAGCTTAATAAGGAGGTTCATATTCCAGTAATTGCTATTGCTAGCGATGATTCTGGTCTTATTTCAGGCAGAAAGCTGCAATATAAAATATATAGCAATAATTATTCATGGTGGTTTGACTATGATAATGATGATTATTTATTACAAAATGTCAAGATAGATAAAAATATGCAAATCGTTGCAGAGGGTGAGTTAATAAGCCAAGATAAGCCTGTAATGCTTAAACATACATTTGAAGATAGTGGAGAATTTCTAATTGAAGTTGTTGATATAACTAATGGTGCGACAAGTCAGATTATTCTATATGTGAGTGATTGGGGGAGACCATTTAAAAATAAAAGTATAACTTCACTCAAAATTCAAACCGATAAAAGCGAATATAAAATAGGTGATGTAGCTAAAGTTAGTTTTGAGAGTGTAGCTGGAGCTAAGGCTTTGATAACACTAAATAAAGGCGGAAATATAATAAAAAGATTCTGGATAGATACTAAATCCTCACAAACTATCATAGATATTCCACTTAATAAAGACTTAGTGCCAAATGCCTATGTAACTGTATCGTTATTGCAAGATTATAATACTAATAATGATAGACCCTTAAGGCTCTATGGCATTGCTTCCATTAATGTTAAAGATGATAATAATATCTTGAAACTTTTTATTGATGCGCCAAAGGAAGTAAATCCAAACTCTAAGGTGGTTATTAATCTTAGCAATGATAAGAAGCAAAGGGTCACATACACTTTAGCTGTGGTTGATGAGGGGCTATTGAGCTTAAATAACTTTGCAACACCTAATCCATATAGATATTTTTTTGCTAAATTACCTCTTGTATTGCAGGTATTTGATACTTATGATCTAATTATTGCTAAGACTTTTGGCAAGGTTAATAAGGTGCTAAGTGCTGGGGGTGGAAATTATTTAGAAAATGCGATGTATTCTAAAGCTAGGAGTAATAGGAAGAATGACATTAATGATGATCATGCAGACAGATTTAAGCCTGTTTCATTCTTTTTACCTCCTGCTAGCACTGATTCTAGGGGCAATGCTACGATAGAATTAACTATTCCTAGCTACATGGGGAAAGTGCGCATTATGGTAGTAGCTGTCAATGAGCATGTAGTAAGTTCTGCTGAAAACTCTATTGAGGTGAAAGCCCCTTTAGTCATGATTCCTACTATCCCAAGAAGCCTTAAGATTGGTGATAAATTTAGCTTGCCAATCGAAGTTTTTAGGCTTGATTCAAAGGTAAAAAATGCTACCTTGTCGTTAAAAACAAAGAATAAAATTATAAGCTTTGATAAGAGTGAGTCTAGCATTGACTTTAACAATGCAACTTCCAAAGTTATTACGTTTAAGGGCATTGTTGGCGATGCTATAGGCACAGATAACATCGAAATTTCTCTATCCTACAAGAAATTTCAATTTGTGGATTCTACTGAAATTGATGTTAAGCCTGTTAATCCCTACATTACATTAGTTGAAAAACATACCTTAAAGCCTAGATCAAGCTTAAATCTCGATACATATTCAAATTTTGTGCAAGGTTCAAATACTGGCTTTATAACAATTTCTAGCGCACCATTATTTAACATTGATCATAGGCTGCGTTGGCTTATTCGTTATCCATATGGTTGTATTGAGCAAACCACATCAAGTGTTTTACCTCAATTATTCATAGATAAGATAAGCACATCAAATTTCATTAATAAGAAAAAGCTAATTGTAAATATAAATGCAGCGATAGCTAATATACAAAATTTCCAAGTAGCTAATGGTGGATTCTCATATTGGCAACAAGAAGCAAAGGCAGATAGATATGGCAGCAATTACGCAGGACACTTCTTATTATTAGCTAAGCAACAGGGTTATTATGTTCCTGAAAGTATGCTTAAAAGATGGCTTGAATACCAAGTAACTCAGGTTAAATCTAATAACAAGGACAACTTTAATAAGATTTATTCATTATATTTATTGGCTCTTGCAAAGAAGCCTCAAATAGGCATTATGAATACAATTTATGAGAATCATCTCTCAAATCTCTCAATTACAGAGAAGTGGATTCTTGCGGCAGGTTATCAAATGGCCGGTATGCCAGCAATAGCTCAAAGGATTACTCAAAATTTATCTTTAATTGATGATGATTCTGAATACTATAAATATAGCTATGGTTCATCATTCCGCAATCAAGCAATAATTGCAAATGCTTATTATCAGATTTATCAAACAGCACCAAAGAGCATTGATTCTGTACTTGCTAAATTGGAATCTAATTCTTGGTTTTCTACCCAAGAGCTAGGCTATTGGCTTATGACTTTAGGACAGATGAAAGAGGATACAAAAGATTCTATAATTTCTGGGACAATTAACATTAACAACTCTAATAAGACATTCAATGATAATACATCGCATATTGTGTTTGATTTTGATAGTGGTAAGGCAAATATTTTATCTAATTCAAATCATGACTTGTATATAAACTATATTTGGGACGGTATTCCAATTGACAATAATCTAGCCCAAATTTCCAATAATATTGCCTTAAAGCAAGAATTTTTAGATGAAAGTGGTACTAGCATAGATCCAACAAATATTCAATCTGGTTATAGTTTTTATATTAAGTTTACCCTATCGTCACTAGATAGTGATGTTAGTATAAAGAATATGGCATTAACTCAGATATTGCCTAGTGGTTGGGAGATTGAAAATACTAGATTTGGTAATCAAGACATGCCGCTATTTATTTCTAAATCTATGCCATTTAACATTACTTACACAGATATTCGTGACGATAGAATTATGTGGTTTTTTGATTATGATTCTATGTCTAAAAAATCTAAAGAATTCTTTGTAAAGATAATAGCCGTTACGCCAGGAGAATATACTTTGCCTCCAGCTACAGCTGAAGCTATGTATAGCGATGCATATCAGGCTACGACCCCTAGTATGAAAGTAAAGGTTCATGCTAGATAATGAATTTCTATTTTCAATAGGCATGGAGGGAGAAGTGATATTTATCATTGTAAATATATGAAACTATAATAAATTTATACTGTATAGTTTTGTATCAAAAATTTTTTACAAAAAGTAATATAGATAAATATTAATGCAACTATCTTGTAACATTTTGCAAATTAGTTAAATATTGCCTATATCTTCACACTCAATTTGTAGATAAAAGTATCATTTTCTATTTTAAGATATAAAATATCGCCTTTTTTCTTTTGGTTTCTTTTTTATTTGTGTTATATTTAATTCTTAAACGCCTATTTGGTGTATTTTAATTAAAGGATTTTAATTGAGAGATTTGAATAAACGTAAAGAAGAAGCTACTCCTAGGGGAATTGGAGTTTTATGTGATTGGTTCGTTACAAAAGCTCAAAACGCTACATTATGGGATAATCAAGGTAGAGAGTTTATCGATTTTGCTTCAGGTATTGCTGTTCTTAATGTAGGGCATTGCAATCCAAGAATAATAAAAGCAGTAGAAAAGCAGCTTTGCGCATTCACACATACAGCCTATCAAGTAACACCATATGAAAGCTATATTGAACTAGCTGAAAAGATAAATGAATTAGCCCCACTTGCAGGTAAGAAAAAATCATGTTTTTTTACCACTGGCGGAGAGGCTACTGAAAATGCTATAAAGCTAGCAAAAGCTCATACTAAACGATATGGAGTTATTGCTTTTGGAGGAGGCTTTCATGGTAGGACAGCCACAGCTGTTGGTATGACAGGTAAGGTAGTTCCATATAAGGCAGAAATAGGTGTTGGCATGGTAGGAATTTATCATGCACTTTATCCAAATAAGCTGCATGGTGTGAGTGTAGAAGATTCCCTAAAAAGTCTTGAGCATATTTGCAGGAGTTCTATTTCTCCTTATGATGTCGCGGCTATTATCTTTGAACCAGTGCAAGGTGAAGGGGGATTTAATCCAGCACCAAAGGAATTTGTAGAAGGCTTGCGAAAATTTGCTGATACCTATGGAATCGTCCTAGTAGCCGATGAGGTTCAAACAGGATTTGGCAGAACAGGTAAGATTTTTGCTATGGAATATTTTGATGTTTCAGCAGACATTATATGTATGGCTAAGAGTCTTGGTGGCGGATTCCCAATATCTGGGATTGTTGGCAAGCAAGATATTATGGATTCAATTAACCCGGGCGGTATGGGTGGCACATATGCAGGTAATCCTCTTGCTGTTGCAGCTTCCCTTGAGGTATTGGAGGTTATTAAAGAAGAGAAGCTTTTAGATAGAGCAAATATGCTTGGTAGCAAACTCCAAGACTTCCTAAATGGTTTAAATTGTAAAGAGATAGCAGAAGTAAGAGGTTTAGGCTCTATGGTAGCTGTAGAATTCTTCAAAGATAACCAGCCAAGTCCAGATATAGCTAAAAAGGTTCAAAGTATTGCAATGAGCAATGGATTATTATTGCTTACTTGTGGTAGCCATGGCAATGTAATTCGATTCCTATATCCGTTAACAATTCCTACTTCACAATTTGATAAAGCTCTAGAAATTTTGAAATCAGCAATAGAAGGAGGTGTGCGATGAGTTTGTTATCTAAACACTTTTTGCTCCTAGAGCATGAGTTTGTCTCAAGACAAAAAAAAGATGATTTTATTGCTGTAAATAATCCTGCTACAGGGGAGGATATAGCATTTGTGCATGATATTACTCAAACACAATTAGAGGATATTATTCAAAAGTCTCAAGTAGGCTTTAATCAATGGTCATCTCTTCTATCCCTAGAGCGTGCAAATATTTTACTAAAGTGGTATGAGCTTATGCTAGAGCATAAGCAAACTTTGGCAGAAATCCTTACTATAGAAATGGGTAAGCCGCTATCTGAGTCTCTAGGTGAGATTAATTATGCAGCTAGTTTTATTCGTTGGTTTGCTGAAGAATGTAGAAGAATTGATGGCGATATTTTACAATCGATTCAGCATAATCAAAAGCTTCTTGTGCTTAAACAACCAATTGGTGTATGTGGTGCTATTACTCCTTGGAATTTTCCATCAGCAATGATTACTCGCAAGGCCGCTCCAGCACTTGCATGCGGCTGCTCTATGATTGTAAAACCTGCTACACAAACGCCTCTTAGCGCATATGCTTTGCTAAATTTAGCTTATAAGGCTGGAGTTCCAAAAGATGTGCTATGTGTTGTTACAGGAAATGCGACTATGATTAGCAAAACCCTATGTGAAAGCGATATAGTTAAAAAAATCACATTTACTGGTTCGACTGAAGTAGGCAGGAAGCTTATGGCTCAAAGTGCAAATACAATCAAAAAGCTTTCTTTAGAGTTAGGCGGCAATGCGCCATTTATTGTATTTGATGATGCAAATATAAATGATGCAGTTAAAGGTATCTTAGCTTCCAAATTTCGCAACAGTGGGCAGACATGTGTGTGCGCTAATCGAATCTATATCCAAAGTGGAATTTATGACAGGGTTTCAGAGGCTTTAAAGATTGAAGTTGAGCGATTGCATGTTGGTGATGGTATGCAAGAAGGCATAACTCAAGGTCCCCTAATTGATATAAAGGCAGTAGCAAAAGTCAAAGAGCATATTGCAGATGCTACTTCTAAGGGTGCTAGGATTCTAAGCGGTGGTAAACCTCACTCAAAGGGCTTAAGCTTCTTTGAGCCAACCATACTAGTAGATGTTACTAAAGATATGGCTGTGGCAAAGGAAGAGACATTTGGTCCTCTAGCACCACTCTTTAAGTTTGATACAGAAGAAGAGGCTATTACTATGGCAAATGATACAGAGTTTGGTTTAGCGGCATATTTTTATACAGATAGTTCAGCTAGGCAATGGCGTGTCAGTGAAGCTTTGGAATATGGAATTATAGGCGTTAATACTGGAATTATTTCTACTGAAGTTGCACCATTTGGTGGTGTTAAACAAAGTGGACTTGGTAGAGAAGGCTCTAAATACGGTATGGAAGATTATTTAGAAATTAAATATGTAAATATGAATATCATATAAATTGAATTATATAAGGATATGCTATGGCAGTTATGAACTCTAATCGGTCTGATTTGGCTCATATTCATACAGAAGATGAATCGACACATATTATTCATGATTCCCAAAAATCAACACGCTTTTCACTTATGATGGCATGGTGGGGAGTTTGTAGCGCGTTGTTTTATATTGTAGTTGGCGTAGCTATGGCGCAAGCTTATGGAACTAAAAATGCAATTATTGGATTACTTATTACAGTTGTTGGATACTCCATTATCAACGGAATCATATCTCGATATGCGATAAAAACAGGGCTATCTGTTGCTCTTTTTTCACGTGTATTATTTGGACATACCGGAGCTGCACTTGCCACTCTTATTTTCTTCGCAACGGCTACCTATTACGCCATATTTGAGGGTTCTGTTATTGCTATTGCCTTAAATCATGAATTTTCAAGTATTCCTTATTGGCTTGGTGCGTTGATTGTAGTTCTATATAGTGTGCCTCTAATTTTTGGTTCTGTGCAGCATTGGCTTGATAAGTTTAATGGTGTTTTATTGCCGCTTTACCTCATAGGATTGATTGGTTCTGTTATATATGCAACTATTAAGTATGGATATAATGGTTCATGGTTAGAGATGGGACCACAAGAGATTCCAGAGTATGGATGGTGGAAAGTCGCTGTTTATTATATGGGTGTGTATGTATTGATGATGTTTACATTTGATTTTGCTCGTTTTGGAAAGAAAGAGGATATGAGTTTTCATTCAAGCATTACTTTTGGTATACCATTTTATATAACAGCTTTCTTCTTACCTGCATTAGTTGGTATATATTTAGTATCTATTGTGCCAACAGAGAGCCTATCTGAAGCTGCTGTTGCATTTGTGTTTATTGATTTAATGGGCTTTTTTGGCTTAGTGTTTGTATGGATTACTCAAACTCGTATTAATACAGCGAATTTTTTCTTAGCAACGACAAATATGCAAGCTTTCTTTGAGGAAACATTAAAGCTTAATTTTTCCAAATATGTTTGGGCTATAGTTGTTGGTGTCATAGTTTTTTTAATTATGCTAACCGATGTTTTTTCTTATCTTTTGTTAGCTTTGGCTTATCAGGGTATTTTTGTTGTGTCTTGGGTTGCGATTGCCTTAGCTCATATTTTAAATCCCAAAAGAGAGCAATATTTTGGTGTAGTTCCAGAAGTTGATTCAAACAAGATTCCAGCTATGGATTTTAGTGGGCTTTCTGCATGGTTTATATCAAGTGGTATAGGTGTTTGGGCATTTAATTCTTCTTGGGGTGTAAATTGGTATGCAACATTAACCTTTGTGTCTGCATTTTTACTTTACATTATTTTAGTAACTTTGAAATTTAGGAGGTAACTTTTGAAAATTAAAGAAATTAAACAAGAATTTGTCGCCGAACTTAAGGGACATCCAACAACAAAAAAACTTACGTTTGTTGAGGGTGTAGCAATGCTGGTTGGAACAAATATTGGTATCGGGATTCTTAGCATTGCGCATACTGCAAAACATGCTGGTTTTTTACCTCTTTTCTTTTGGCTTATAGTTGGTGGGATTTTGTCCACAATTACAATGCTATATATTGCAGAAGCGACACTTAGGACCAAACAGCATTTACAGCTAACAGGGTTGTCAGTCAAGTATATTGGTCCTATAGCTAAGATATTAATGTTTATATCAGTTGCTGTAACTGCTATTGGTGCGCTTACTGCCTATGAAAAAGCTAGTGGACGAATTATCAATGAGATATTTCATATTCCAGAGATGTGGGGTAGTATTATTTTCTTTATACCTGCATCAGCTGTGCTATGGCTTGGATTAAAGGCAATTGGTAGAGGCGAGAAGCAAGTTATTGGAATTATGTTTGCTATTCTTGTCGTTCTTATCATTTCTACATTTTTTAAATCTAAAGTTGATTTTAGTCATGCCTTAGAGATGCATTGGAATTGGATAGCTATTATTCCTATATTCAATACTGTAGTTTTTGTATATTCATCGCAATATATAGTTCCAGAGATGGCAAGAGGATTTTCGCATAAACCCCAAATGCTTCCTAAAGCTGTGATACTTGGAAATTTTATTACATTTTTAATGTTGTCTTTAGTGCCTCTATCTGCAATCGTGTTAGATGGATTGGAAAATATTTCTGGTGTTGTAACTATATCTTGGGGTAAGGCGATTGGAGAATGGGCATTTATGATTGCTAATCTCTTCGCTCTTTTTGCTATTCTTACTTCGTATTGGGGGTTAGGTGGTATGTTTATAACAAATATAGCAGATCAAATAAACAAAGATGCTGATAATAATCTCAATGTGAGATTCTTTATTTTACTTGCAGTGGTTATACCTCCACTTCTACTTGTATTGTTTAATCTAGTAGACACTATTGATGACGCCCTATATTGGCCTGGTGTTGTTGGTGGTATTATCCTTAGCTTTTTTCCAATTCTTATTCTTGCAAACTCAAGAAAGCACGGCGATCTTCCTGCTGCATGGAAAGTTCCAGACTTCCTTACTAGTTGGGCTGTGAAGGGGACCATTGTTTTTGTATATTTGGCTGCTACACTGCTTAGCATTGCAGCTAAATATGGTGTATTAGAAAAGATTATTGGTTAATCTATTTGTAATACTTGTGAATATTAGATATTTCAATGGCAATATCATAATATATTGCTTTGTGATTCTGATTTAGAGTTATTTTTCTTGTATGGATATTTTTTGAGTCTGTTTTTGCAAAAATTCTTCTATCTCATTAATATATACTAACTCATATTCACTTCTTAGTTTATTTGAATATTGTTTTAATACATTCAGTGTATTTTGCTTGATGTTCTATAACAATAGCAAAGCCACTTTTATTTGCTAGATTTAATGCTTTTTCTAATTGTTCTAAAATGCTTTCACTATTAGATTGATTATCTAAGAATATATCACGTTGTATATAGACTTGATTTCTAATTTGATATAGATTTTTTATTACATCACTAGATGATGTTTTGGAATCAACAAATATTATTCCATGCTTATCTAGCACATTTAGCAGTTTTTCCATGTCTTATTTGCTAGATGTGTAGCGATTTCCTGTGTGATTGTTGATATATCGTAGATTCGGGAAATCCTGCTTGATTTCCTTAATATAGCTTTCAATAACTTCTATTGAATCTCCTGTATTTATTACTCTTACTCCCTTTTGCTTAAATTCATTTGCTTCCAGAGGCAAATGAATCATATAGAATTCAAGCTCTTTTGCCATTTTGGAATTGTGTCGACTAAATACGTGTTGTGGAAATAATGAAAGATTAAGCTTTAAATCTAATACCTTAAATGCTTCTATATCCTTAGGCATGGCTAAATCATCAATAATAATTGCTAGCTTTGGTTTTTTGCTAGTATTTTTGTTTAAATGCTTATTTATGATATTATCTTTTGTTTTTTGATGTTTGGAATCTGGATTTAAATCTACATTTAAGTTCCAATTAAATTCTTCTAAATCTTCCTTTAAATCTTCTTTAAAATCTAAGTTATATAGTTTATTAGAATCTAGGTCATCAATACTAGCTTCTTCATTATTTGGTCTATCATCTACTTTGAACTTAACTATACTTTTTGTGTTCTGTTTGGGATTTTCAAATATTTCATTGCTTTCTTGCAAATTTTTGGAATCTATATCAAACTTATGTTTGTTATCTAAATCCATCAAAGCCTGTTTATTATTTTCATCTTGATGATATGTTGAGCTTTCTATATTAAATGATAAGATTTTATTTTTTGCTTTACTTTCGCTGTATATCCAATATGCAAAACCTGCCAATATAATTAATAATACTACGCCTATATATTAGAATTGCCTTGTTGCATTGTTTTCCTTAATATTGGCGATTATTTGGCTTATGTATTGGCATTTTAATTATGCGTAGGTTTTTAAAACTATTATGAATCTATGTTAGCAATAGGACAACGCTACATAATGTTACTATTATTTGGCACTTATTTTGCTTTTTTTGTTTATGTATTAAGGATTAAATACAAAAGGTTTTGTTATGAATATTATAGGACGAATTGTTGTTATGTTTTCCCTTTTAGCTTGTTTTGGTTTAGCTTTAGCAGAAAAAATAGGCGACTTAAGCAATATAGCAGGGGTTAGAGATAATCAGTTAATGGGCTATGGAATAGTGATTGGGCTAAATGGTACGGGCGATAAAGGCGGTTCCCAATTTACTGCCCAGTCCATGGCAAATATGCTAGAGACAATGAATGTTAAATTGAGCGCGAATGATATAAAATCAAAGAACGTAGCAGCAGTTATGGTAACTGCGTCTTTGCCGCCATTTGCTAGGCAGGGTGATAAGATTGATATAAAAATATCTAGTATAGGCGATGCTAAGTCTTTGCAAGGTGGGACATTGATTATGACGCCATTGAATGCTGTTGATGGACAAATTTATGCAGTAGCCCAAGGAGCTATTAGTATAGGGAAGGGGGAGAGTCTTGTTAGTGGCACAATTAATGGAGGAGCTACCATTGAGAAAGAAGTAAGCTTTAATTTATATAATCAAAATAGCACGACACTAAGCCTTAAGAAGTCTGATTTTCAAAATGCAATAAAAGTGCAAAATAAAATCAATGAGGTATTTGGAGATAAAACCGCACAAGCGTTTGATTCTAGAACTATAAGAATTATTAAGCCATCTAATCTTAGCATGGTTGAGTTTTTGGCATTGGTTCAAGAAGTTGATATTCCTTATACATCTAGGGAACGTATTGTAATAGATGAAAAATCTGGCACTATTGTTTCTGGATTAGAAATTAGTGTGCAACCAATTGTTCTTACTCATGGAGATCTAACACTAAAAATCACAAAAGAATTTGATACCAGTAACGGTAGCACGCAAATAGATTCTATGACTCTTGATCCAAAGACTAATACATTAAGTAGCAATGGCAAGAATCCAACTGTTGCTAGTGTTGTTCGAGCATTGCAAAGACTTGGAGCTAGTCCTGAAAGTGTTATATCCATACTTGAGACAATGAAAAGAAGCGGTGCTATTGCAGCAGATATTGAGGTGCTATAATTTTATTCATTATATTGTGCATTAATAATGGATTATATGTAATGTAAAACATTTAATTATCATTTAATCATTATAAGTTTTAAATTTTAGAGCTTTTTCTAAGGTTTTATTAATAAGTTCTTACTAAGATAGAAATTTGTAAAACTTATTAATTATACATGTATATTCAATTGTCCACATAAATCTAGATTTGTTGTTGCTATCTATTAATTTTATGTAGATTGCAACATTTTATACTACCATTTCAACACTTAACTCAAAAGGATAAATATGAAGATTACGAAACTCAAGCCACTCACAAAGCAGGACTTTGAGCAAATTGAATTATCATGGCATACTGATCCAGATAATACAGATTATATTAGCGATGAGCTTATACATGTTACTCAAGATGAAGCAGATGCTTATTATGATGCATGTAATGAATTGTATGACATGTATGTCGAAGCTGCACAATATGTTATTGATAATAATCTTTTCTATGAGCTAGATATTCCAAATAACCTAATAGACACCATTGTGCAAAGCTTTAACGAAGATGTGCATTGGCATATTTATGGACGATTTGATTTGGCAGGTGGGCTTGATGGTGCTCCTATTAAATTGCTTGAGTTCAATGCTGATACTCCAACTATGCTTTATGAGACATCTGCTATTCAATATGCCCTATTGAAGTCTAATGGTTATGATGAAGAGTCACAGTTTAATAATGTATATGACGCGATTTCTCAAAATTTCCAAAGGCTTGTTACCCTTAGTGATGATGTAAGCAATTTTCACGAGATTTATGAAGGTTGGAAAATTCTTTTCTCTAGCATTCGTGGTAATGATGAAGAGGAAAAGACTGTTAGATTTTTACAAGATATGGCAAATAGTGCTGGAATGATAACAGATTTTTGTTATGTTGATGAGGTTAGTTTAAGCTCTAGTGATGGTGTGTTTTTTAATAATGCCAATTTTGAATTTTGGTTTAAATTCATTCCATGGGAAGATATTGCTATTGATGAACCAGAATTAGCTTTGATTATAAATGACATTATGGCAAATCACAAGGCTATATTTTTGAATCCAGCTTATACACTTTTGTTTCAAAGTAAAAGAATGCTAAAGATTTTGTGGGATTTATATCCCAATCATCCGCTTTTATTGGAAACTAGCTATGATAAATTAAATACTAAGCAAGTTAAAAAACATGCTTTTGGTAGGGAGGGTGCTAATATTAGCATTTTGGATTCTAGAGGAGTGGCTATTAATTCTAAAGATGGTCAATATGGGAATCATAAGCCTATTTATCAGGAGTTTTACCCACTTAACTCTGCGAATGGCTCATTTTATCAAGCAAATGTATTTTTTTCTTATGAGTCTTGCGCACTAGGTTTTAGAAAGGGTAGTGAAATTATGGATAATTATTCAAAATTTGTTAGCCATGTTATTAGCTAAGGATAAATTTGAATTAGTTATGTTGTTAGTTTATGATGTGGCTTAAGGATAAATAATGCAAAATAATTTATATAGTAGCTTGAACTTGAACTCAAGTTTAGATTCTAAATTAGACGAGATTGATAATTTCAAATACTTGTTGTGTAATTCGAGTCAAGTGTCTAGCGATTTGGCAATTTTAACAGTTATTGCTAGTTTGCAAAAAGGGGCTTTGAGAGTTGCAAGACTTTTGCAAGATAGAGAAGTAGAATATAGCTCAAATTCTAATTCTAGTGGAGATAATCAACTAAAAGTTGATATTGCAGCAGATAATATTTTTGGCGAAATTCTATCTAACTTGTCGATTAAGGGTTTTGCTAGTGAAGAGAGAGACGACGTTGTGTTTTGTAGCGAGAACAGGGAATATTTAGATTCAGAGTTATTTAGCTTTGTCCATGACAATAATTCTATTAATTTAACCAAGAATGATTTTGAGCTTAAGAGTATAACAGAATCTAGAGTTATGGATTGTAGCATGCAAGACCTTTTAGTAGCTTTTGATCCTTTAGATGGTTCCTCTCTTATGGATAGCAATCTTAGTGTGGGTAGCATATTCGGAATCTATATTAACACATTTGCCCCACAAAATCTAATCGCCTCGCTATATTTCTTATATGGACCAAGACTTGAGATGGTTGTTGCAGCAGATTTTAAAAGTTCTCATTATATGTATGATTCTAATAGATGTATATGGCGTTTTATACAAGATTTTAGACTTAAACAAAGAGGCAAGATAAATGCTAGTGGTGGGACGCAAAAATATTGGCGTAGCAATCATAAAAAACTTATTGAAAGCTTCTTTAATGATGGTTATAGACTACGTTATAGTGGTGGTATGGTGCCTGATTTACATCAGATTCTATGTAAAAATGGAGGTATATTTAGCTATCCTGCTACATTTGAATCTCCTAATGGAAAACTTAGAAAGCTCTTTGAGGTATATCCATTTGCGCTTATTTTTGAATATGCAGGAGGTGTAGCTATTGATGGAATGAATAGACTCCTTGATGGTGAATTGCATAATGTTCATGAAAGCGTCCCATGCTTCTTTGGCAGCAATGATGAGATAGAACGTGTTAGGGAATTTTATAGTGGCATAACATTGTAGATTAAAAATTCATATTTATGCATATGTTAATCTTGGTTATATGAAAATTAAAGTGTGCAGTTTAAATAAATTCTATATAAGAAGTATAAAGACTAAGTAATGACTTTATATATTAAATATTCTTATCTTTTTTATACGAAATTTAATTATTGGCATTAAGAGAAGCCTTATTTTAAGATTTTGAAAAAATATATTTTAATTTATTGTATTGGTATTGAATAGATTAATCTATATCTATAACTAAGCCAAATAATAAGTTTTATATTACTTTCCTATTCAAATAGGAAAAAGACTACCATGGTGCTTTTATACAAAGCCTTAGATCACATTTTAAAATTGCATATAAACACAAATAGCCTCAAGTAATAACCCAATGGTTTATTAAATTTGAAAAATCCATATATAAATGATGATATATATATATATATATATATATTAAATTAGTTGCAATATAGTTAAGTTAGAAAATAATCAAGTTTGTTACGTTCTTGTATTAAATACAACGTATTTGTGTCTGCATAATAAATTCTTATTTGTTGTAGTGATATAACAATAAGCTTATTGGTTTTATTGTAGCTTTTCTTCTTCCTTATTTATAGCCTGGATAAATTCCTTGTAGTGCTTATTTAACTCTTCTTCTTGTGCCTTGAACTTCTCTTTTTCTTTGCATATATCTTTTAATTCAATATCATCTTTACCATGCTTGGCTTGCTCGATTGCTTGCTCAAGAATCTTCATTTTACAAAGTATATAGGCAAACATTTTTTGATCTATATCTGGGAGTTTAGTTGTTATTTTCTCATTTCCCTTTCTTTCATGCTTACCATCGCTACTAATTACTCTAGCTGGAATACCAACTGCTGTAGAATTGCTTGGGACATTTTTTATTACAACAGAATTAGAACCTATTTTCACATTTTCGCCTAACACTATGTCACCTAGCACCTTTGAGCCAGCCCCTATTATTGTATTATGCAAAACTGTTGGATGACGTTTGGTTCTTTCTAGGCTAACTCCACCAAGGCTAACACCTTGATAAATTGTTACATCATTGCCAATTTGTGCTGTTTCCCCAATAACTACCCCAATCCCATGATCTATAAATACGCGTCTACCTATATATGCAGCTGGATGTAAGTCAATATTGGTCAGAAATTGAGTCCAGCCCATAATAATTCTTCCTAATAGGTGAAAACCATTTTTATAAAGTCTATGAGCTATTCTATGATGCACAATAGCAATTAGCCCCGGATAGTTAAAAAAGAGTTCTAAAGGGTTATTATATGCTGGATCTTTAGTTTTTGGAGTGGCAAAGTCTTCTTTGATTTGTAACCATAATCCTATTTTCTCCTTATGGATTATGTTATTTTGTGAATCTATCTTATCAGATATGAGGTTTTTGTTTGGTTTCACTTCATCTCTACTTTAATTTTGATTCTTATGAAACTTGAATTATATCTAACTTTTGTGTGTATTTTTTGATAATCGAACAATATTGTTTTTTGCGTGATACAATCCATTTGTTTTATTTAATTTTTAGGAGTTTATAATAATGAGAAGAGCTACAAGATATATGGCTTTATGCCTACTGTCATGTAACATTTTTTTTGGTGTGGTGCAAGCAAGCAAGTTAACTGATATGATAAATAAACAAACAGGTCAGGAGGTATCTGTAATAAAAGAGCAACAATTAAAGCAAGATTCTAATCTAAAGCTAGTCACCATAAAAGAACTAAAAACAGGATTTAGGGTGCTTGGATTTACAAACAAGCATGAGAGCTTTTTTCTTGCCATTACAAGTGCTTTTTTTACTTCTAATGATGATGATAGAAATTTAATCATATCTGAATTTAATTTAGTTAACCATTATAATATGACATTCAAAACTCAAGAAGCGGTTAAAAAGGCTATTAATAGTCTTCCTAATGACGCTATCATAAACCTGGCAAGTACAAATAAGAATGCTAAGAAAGTTTTTTATATAGTATCAGATCCGATGTGCCCACATTGTCAAGATGAATTAAAGAGAATTAATGATAGGCTAAATGAAGGTGATGTTAAAATGATTCCTGTTGGTTGGATGGGTAAAGATTCTGCCTATAAAGTTGCTGAAATTTATTCACTTGTAAAGGAAGCAAAAACAGATTCTGAAAAAATAAAGATATTGCAAAAAATATACAATCCACAATACAAAGCAAAGCCAAGAGATACTAAGATGGTAGAGGAAGTGGTTCGTAGTCTTATGGGTGAGGGTAAGGTTGAAGGAACTCCATATATAATAGAAGAGGATAAATAGTGATTCTAGGTGTCCTAGATTATAATATCTGCAATATAGCGAATGCTTTAAGAGCCTTAGAATATATAGCAACTCCAAAATATAAAATCAAGAGGGTTACTACCATAGAAGATATTGGACAATGCGATAAGCTTATTATACCAGGAGTTGGTGCTTTTAAAAGTGCGATGGATAATTTTGTAGCAAATGGACTAGACCACGCAATTATTGAGTTTGCATCAAGTGGCAAATATTTGCTAGGCATTTGTCTTGGTATGCAGTTATTGTTTGATAGAAGCTATGAGTTTGGGATACATAATGGATTAGGCTTGATTGAAGGCGATATTGTGCATTTTGGTAATAGTGCTTCCAATAATGTAGCTAGCAGTTTGGGGGATATATCAAATATTTCTTTATATAATAGTGCAAATGTTTTTGTATCTACTAATGTTAAAATTGATTCTTCTGATATGAAGAGCAATGAATATTTATGCCAAGATAGCTCTGTTGGTTTGGGTAAATATCTTGGTGAAAAGATTCCGCATATTGGCTGGAATCAAAATTTTATAACAAAACAGCATAGACTATTATATGGTCTAGATGATGGGTTTTATTTGTATTTTGTGCATAGTTATTGTGCATCATGTGAAATCAAGTATATTATTGCTAGGTGTGAATACATTTGTTCATTCCCCAGCGTAGTTTGCAAAGATAATATTTTAGGTGTTCAGCCTCATCCTGAAAGAAGTCACAAAGATGGATTAAAAATCTTAAGTAATTTCTTACTATTATAGAACTCTATACCAAATTAGATTTGAAACTTTGGACAAAATGACTAATAATTAACAAATATTTTGTATATTATTATATAGAATATATAAGGAAACAATATGTTAGGATTGAATCCAAAGTTTGAGAAGCTTTTAAATTCTTTGAAGCAAACTCACGATATAGAAGGTTTAGCTAAGCTTTCCATTCGTAATATGGATGATGATAAGGATTTGCAAAACAATAAGGCTTTTATTAATAACTCTACTTTGGGAGATGTTTCATCTATCGCTAAAAATAATATCATGCTTGTTGCACCTAGTTTGCTTTCAGCTAACTTTTTACGTCTGGAAGAAGAAATAAGAAGTGTTGTTGAATCTGGTTCTGATCTGCTTCATATAGATGTTATGGACGGACATTTTGTGCCGAATATGACTCTTGGTCCTTGTGTATTAGAGAGGATTCCTAGGTTGTTTAATATTCCCCTTGATATACATCTTATGGTTGAAGATGCAGATTTTTTTGTTGATCTATATGCTCCGCTAATGCCACACTTTATAAGTGTTCATATTGAATCTGAAATACATTTGCATCGTGTCATTCAAAAAATACGTTCATATAATATAAGCCCTGCTGTTGTGTTAAATCCACATACTAGCCCACAAGCATTAAAGTATATTATCAATGATATTGATATGGTGCTTGTAATGAGCGTTAATCCTGGTTTTGGTGGTCAGGACTTTATAGAATCTAGTGTTGAAAAGATATTAGATTTAAAAGAGCTAATTTTGATGAAGAATGCAAAATGTTTAATAGAGGTTGATGGAGGAATAAATGATAAGAATGTTCCAATACTTAAGAATGCAGGAGTAGATATTGTTGTGTCTGGTAGCTATATATTTGGGCATCACGATAGAAAAGAGGCTATTGCTTCGCTTAAGGTTTAACATGATATTTTTATTTCAAAGCGAAATGTATTAATTATAATATCAATGTAACATAAGTAAGTATATAACATTAGTAGTTATCAAGCTTTATATTTTAATGTCTTAGCTCCACATTTTTAGTTTGTTATATTTTGCTTCTTTGTCGAGTTGAATATAAGATTATTCAAATTACAGTTCTAACTTTAGCATATTGGAATTTGTTTAGTTAAAAAAGCAAAAAGCTTTAATACCAAGTTCACATGCTTTCTTATGCGAATCTCGAAGCTCTTGATTATTATTTGCGTTATTTGCCAAAAATGCACAAGCCCAAGCATATCCATTATCACATGAATAGCTTGCAAGATTCTTTGATGTTTTTCTATTTCTTTCAAATGTAGCATATCCCTCAAAATAAATCATAGCCAATGTCATACAATCAAATATATATTGATTGCTGCATTTATCTGATGCTATATCATATGCCTTTTTGAATAGGTCTTTAGAGTTGGCAATTGGAATATCTGAATAACTCGAAAATATTGCAAGCTTTAAGCAGCTTCTGCTATCTTGCATTTCACATGATTTTTCAAGTAATGTTATGGCTTCTTGTCTATTTTCTTTGGAATCATATCCATAGAATCTGTCATGATATATTTCTCCTAAAACCGAGCAGTCAAATCCACCAGAATCATCGCAAATCTTTTTGGCATAATCTTTCCATTTATCTACATACCATATTCCTTCTTTTAGATTATCTAATTCATTATACTTTTTGATTCTGTCTGCGTCTTTTATGGAGATTTGCTGCTCTATTGTTTTATTCGCGCAAGCCATAAGCATAAGACTAATATAAAAAATCACAAAAATTTTAGTAATCATTTCATTGTCCCAAAATCCAAAAAATTATATTTGTATTGATATATTTTTCTAAATATTAATAATATATTATTAATTTTGATAGTTCGCATTAGATCTCCATTTATAAAGTTTATTTATTTTGGTTTTGATAATGTTAATTTACTGTTATTTTTGTGTTTTGCAATTTTTTTAAGCTATTATTGCTTCTATACACTTAAGAAAATAGGCTTTGTGTGTTAGTAACAGGAAATAAACTATATGTTTTATATGTAGCAATGCGCCCTCTAGCCGTTCTCTCTACATATCCATTCACGAGTAAATAAGGCTCAATGACTTCTTCAATGGTTCCTTCATCTTCGCTCATTGCGGCGGATAATGTATTTAATCCCATAGGCTTGCCATTGGCATATGCTAGTAATTGTAAATATTTCAAATCCATTTCATCAAATCCTAGCTCATTCACTCCAAGCTCATTTAGGGCGTGTTTTGTGATTTTTTCATCAATTATATTTGAATTACCCACTTCAGCAAAGTCCCTCACTCTTCTTAAAAGTCTTAATGCAATACGAGGTGTGCCTCTAGATCTGCTAGCAATCTCATTTGCACTTGTTTGTGTAATGTCATATTTTATTGTTTTACATGCTTGAGTTATGATTTTAGATAATTCATCTTTAGAGTAAAATTCAAGTTTAGCACTTATGCCAAACCTATCTCTTAGTGGATTTGATAGCATGCCAGCTCTTGTTGTAGCTCCAATTAGTGTAAATGGTTCAATAGTGATTTTTATGGTTTGTGCTCCAGCTCCTTGCCCAGCTATAATATCAAGCCGAAAGTCTTCCATAGCAGGATACAAAATTTCCTCTATAGCCGGACTTAGTCTATGTATTTCATCTATGAAGAGTATATCGCCTTTGTTTAGATTTGTTAATATAGCTGCCAAATCTCCTGCTTTTTCTATTGTTGGAGCGGCACTAACCTTAATATTAGCATTCATTTCATGAGCTATTATATAGCTTAGCGTTGTTTTGCCAAGTCCTGGCGGTCCAAAGAATAGAACATGATCTAAGCATTCGTTACGTTTTTTGCTAGCTTTTATGAAGATTTGTAAATTCCGTTTTATTTTATCCTGTCCTATGTAGTTTTTCCAGCTTATGGGTCTAATAGTTGTTTCACCATTTTCATCTTGATTGCTCTTTGTTTGAGCAATGATTGAATGCCTTTCCATATTTAACCTTATTCCATTATGTTATTATTGAGCCATGTGTTGTAGCATTTGATTTTAATAGAATCTATGCAGAATTGCATGCGAAATATAATTTTGGTTGTCGCTTTAATCCCAAATATGCAAGCAAGTAGCAATTAGTCAAATTAATTGGGATATATTTTTTCATTAACTTTTGTCTTTATCCAGATTTTTTAATAGCCTTCTTAGTTTTACATAAAATTTCATCCATTCATCAAGCTCCATAATTGGGTGTCCACCCCATTTACTTTTTGGTGGAAGATTCTTAGATACTGCTCCACGTCCTGCTACTTGTGTGAAATCTCCAATATGCACATGTCCACCTGTGCCAACTTGTCCACCTAGCACGACATTTCTTCCCATTGTAGTAGAGCCAGCTAAGCCTACTTGAGCGACTAATAAGGAATTTTCTCCCACAATAGAATTATGTGCTACAACACAGCTATGTCCTATCTTGCTTCCTTGTTTAATCCTAGTTTCACCAAATACGGCTCGATCTATTACATTGTTTGCACCTATTTCAACTCTATCTTCTATTATTGTTTTTCCATTATGCTCAATTTTTATATGTCGACCATCGCTTGTTTGTGCATATCCAAAACCATCGCTTCCTATTATGCTTCCTGCATGTATTAAGACGTGATTGCCTATTTGACTTTCGCGATATATCACTACGTTTGGGTAGATTTTACAATACTCACCAATAATTACGTTATCGGCTATAACAACATTTGGCATAATTATTGTATGTGCTCCTATATGAACATTGCGTCCAAGTGATACATTCGCGCCAATTTTCGCACTTTCATGAATTTGCGATTGTGTATAGTTATGGGCAATAAAATCTCCCTTTGCAAAGAGTTGCGATAATAGGGCAAATCCTAAATGTGGATTATCCACTACTATTGGTTGTATGTGACTTGGAATCTTGTCCTTAATAGATTCTTTAATTAGCACTGCTCCAGCTTTTGATTTTTGTAGGTCTTTGGCATATTGGTCTTGATTAATATAGCTTACATGATTGGGCGTGGCAAACTCTAATGGAGCTAATCCTATTAGCTCAAAATCCCTTTGCAATGGTGTTTTTACTTGTAATGATGTACCGAAAGCTTTATGCATCGCTTCTGATAATAGCATACTCTCTCCTTGCTAATAAAGTATATATTATAAGCGAAAACTTTAAATGCTTATAGGCTATCCATTTACGACCATTTGTCTTATTATTGAGCAATCTTTTAATCCTGTTACGCCTTGTTCAATAAAAGATTGCATTTGTTTATTGTTATATTTGTTATGATCATATGCAATTACACAAACCTCATCTCCTTCTTTTAAGAATCTAGTTTCAGCTAGGCTTGTGTAGCTAGTTGCTCCGATGGAAATTAGAATCTTGCTCGGTTGATTTGAACGTTTAATAATTTCTCTAAGATCTTCTAATACGGTATGATCTGTTTGAGTGTTAAGTTTATCTACAGTCCAATCTATGAGCTTTTTATAAAAGTAACTATAATTCACAATCTTTATATTATCACCGTATTGATGTGTTTTACCTTCAAATATAAGGAAAGAAGTTAAAGAATAGTTATCACAGATTCCACCGTTTTCAAATTTATCAACAGGAATCTTGTAACCGTATCCCTTTGAGCCATCAGAAAAATTTTTCTTTTGACTAATTTTTATCGCACTTGTATCATTGCGAACAGATGTATCATTAAATGCCATAAAAAATTTTGGTAAAAGAGAAATTATTTTACCTTCTAAGTCATATGTAACATCGCATTCAAGAGCTATTTCTGGTTCTGCTTGAACATTAAGCATATTATCATTGGGTAAAATAATTTTTTGATTATCCACACAGTAGCGACCTAAAAAACTATCATCTTCTGGAATATAAAATGGAAATATTCCCTTTGGAGCACCTTCTTCGCTTTTTATGTCTTTAAAGTCATTTGCTTCGCCTGCTTGCTCTAAGTGGTTGGCAAAATTGCCTATTACTCCGAATCCTAAAAATTCTCTTTGCATAAATATCTCCTTATTTCTTAAACAATGCTAGAAGCATGATAATTTAAGAGAATAAATTGTAGTCTATATTGACAAGAAAATATCAATTTTATACACTCAACTTTGCGTTTTTATTTTTATAGTTACTTATTGTAACTTTTATTTAATTTATTTTATTCTATTGTTTCTAAAGATTGTTTTACTATGTAGATTGTAAATTTCTGGTTTGGAATCTATTTTTTGTGATCTAAGCCTATCTAGTTGCTTATGATGATTAATAATCATATTTCTAATCCTCTCAAATTGACTGTGCAATTTTTTATTTGTTGCATGGTTAATGAATGTGCCATAAGCAGGTTCTTTGATTTTTGGATTAGTAATTTCTATAATGTCGTGCAATCTTGCATGCCGCTTTGCTACGAATCCTTGCATTGATTTACAATCCTCAAGCCTCATTTTTTTCTTAAGCATACAGTTACTCCAAATCATCTCATATATTTTTTTTGCGTGATATTTATTAAATTCTATACATGCAGCTTGAGAGTTAAAACCAAAAGCAATTTGATTTGCATGGATTTTAGATCGCATAATAATTGTTAAGTGATGCCTAAGGTTTGATGGCAGGAAGATTCTAAGCTGGTTTAGAATATAGGAATCCACAATAGAATTAGCAAACTCTGGTGAAGTAAATTGTCTATTAATTAGTTGTTTGCTAAAATCAGAAGTAAAAATTTCTTTAAAGGTTTTCATGATGAGAATATTAGCACAATTTTTTGTTTTAACCCTTAGCATATTCTTGTTTTGTGGTTGCGGATATAAGAAGGATCCGTTTTGGGATAAACCAGAAAAGCCAGATGAATACATACTTCCTTAAATTTATATATAAAATTCTATTTGTGATTTGTAATTATTGGTATTTATGATGTTTACTTGATTGTGGTGTTGCATCAATTATGTTGTTACTTGTTTATTTGAAGCTTAGCTAAGATAAAAGATATACTTTAATTTATATTTTGTAATATACCTATTTAGATTCTGTATTTACTTTTTTAGTGTCATCATTTGGAACTTTTGAGATTTGTAAAATCTTTAATATTTGTTCATTTGCCTTAAAGCTTGCTTGGAATTCAACCCTGCGAGATAACTCATCGCTTGTTAATGGCTTTGCAAAACTCACTCCATTTGCTCGTAGCAACTTAATCAGCCATTCTTGCTTATCGCTAATTCCAGATAAAGAGAAGCAATATTTTAGCACTTGAAATGCTCTTTCTTGGCTTAATTCGGCATTGCCTAGATAACGTCTTTCTAGGGATTGTGCGCCTTCCCAGTCCTTTGATGTATGTCCTTCTATGCGAATTTCCTCTATAAAGTCACGATATTTATCGCCATATAGAATCTTTATGTATCGTGGAAAAAAGTCATTTAGTATTTTTTGGAATCTCTGTTTTACTCTTTTTTGCCCCACATCAAATAGAATGTCTTGCTTTTGAAATCTTATTGTCGTGTCTTCTTCAATAAATGCATCCCATTTATCTAAATCCTTTCCAAATTCTTGCATCAAATCCTTATATAGCTCATTTTGTAGATTGGAATAGTTTTGTGCTAGGTCTCTTATCTTGTCGTTTTGAATCTCTAATTGCTTTTTTTCATTCTCTAGTGTTACCATGAATGCAATTGTGATCATGACAAATATCATCATAACCCCAGACATCATATCTGAAATGCTAATCCAATGACTGCTTTTATCTTCCATTTATACTCTTATTGTGAATATTTAATCTTATTGTGCACCCATAATATCTCTTACGCGTTTCAAAAACCATTCATAGTTATTTGCAAAACTTTTTGTCATTTTTTCTAATTTTGAATCTAATGTTTCCAAATTGTTGCCTAGATTTTCTTGGAGATTGGCACTTTGCTTTACTAATATTTCTATATTGTCCTTGAAATGATATACCACATCATCTAAAGCTGCCTTTTGATTATTAAATAGATTTACATTTGAGTTAGCTAAAGTACTAATATTTTCTTTGATAGCTGTCATCGCATTATTCATCTCAAGTGTAGCATCTTTTTGATTCTTAATATTGCTTTGCATGCTAGCTTGCATTAGCTTTATATATTGTATGCACAGATTTCTAAAGTATGTGTTTAATCCGTCTACATTATTTTTTGACATTGATTCAAAAGTCTGAATACTTTGCGTAAAATCTACAATGCTTTTATCAAGGGATTCTATTGCTCCTTGATGTTTTTGCATAATAGAATTAATTTGGTTTTGCAGTTTTTCATTTATCGATTCAATATGATTTGTTATTCCTTCTTGATATTTTTGCATAATATTGCTATTTTCATTTAATGTGACTTCATATAAGTTTTGATTTTCCTTATAGAAGTTGCCCATTTCCTCATATAAATCTCTAGTTTGTTTAGTTAAGCTGCTAGTTATTTCTTCACAACTCTTTTGTACATTTTGACTTGTCATCTGAAAGCTAGTTTTCATTAAGTCAAGATTCCCATTTAGATTATCATAGAACTTAGCTCCATTTTGCTCTAGATTTTGCATGATTGTTTTTTGTTCTTGTATTGCTTTTTCTAGCCTTTCCTCATGTATCTTATTGCTTTGGTTATTAATATTATCTATCATTTGGGTTAGTTCTTGGAATCGATGTTGAATATCTAGTGTATTTTTGTTTAAGTTATTGTTTAGAGATTGTGCATTTTTTCCAATTGATTCCATGATTGAATTGGTATTTTCTGAAAATTTTGTATAACTTGTATGTAAATGTGAATCGATTTTATTTTGTGATTCTATGAGGGCATTTGAAATATTCACAGCTTGAGAGTTTAGGCTGCGAACTATTAGAGTATTATCTTTTTCTAGCATTTCAGATAGGTTAATATAGTTGTGTTCTAGCATCTTATTGAATTTACCTAGCATTTGTTGTAGATTTGTATCTAGAGATGTGCTTTGTGTTTGCAAAAACTCATGCAATATATCACCTTTTTGCGTTAGGTTATCGCGAAGTGTTTGGGCTTGTATGTTTAGATTTTCTTGCAGTGTATTGTTTTGGCTTTGCATACTTTGGGTTAGATTTTGAGCTTGAGTTATAAGGAAAGAATCTAGCTCTTTTGTATGATTCTCAAACGCTTGTTGCAACTTTTCGTATTGTCCTTGCAATAAATTTTTTAGATTATCTTGCGTAGTTTGAAAGTAACTTTGAGAATCTCTCATTACATTAGTAATAGATTCTGAGAGTAGATTATGTTGAGTTTCAAGATTAGTCCTTATTGTTTCTAGCATTGATTTAGTATTGTCTTTCATCATACTTATCTCATTTTGGAGATTTTCATTGGTGAGTTTTAGGTTTGATTTTATATCTTCTTTATATGCTAATTGCAAATTTTCAAGATTATCTATCGTTCTTTGTGTGGTTTGCGAATTCGTAGATTCTATTTTCTCTAGTGCTACGCTATGGATCTTTTCTAGGTTACTTATATTTAGTTCTTGAGATTTTATTAAGAATTCTTTTGTTTGGTTGGTATTTTCTTGCATTGTTTTTATAGCACTTTCTTGCATTAATGATAAATTTTGAATATGTGATTTAGCTAGCTTATTTTGAGATTCTATATTGTGTTCTAAACCTTTTGTGCTTTCAGCAATATATGTTTCTATGTTTTCTTGTTGTTTTTGCAAGGCTAGGGAAGACATTTCTAGAATCTTTTCTTGAAGATTGTTATAGTCTTTGCTAATTATAGATTGAAAATTTTCACATAAATTCTCTATATTGTTGTTTATCATATTGTGATTACTGGTTATAGATTCTTGAATTTGGCTATGTATCATGCTAATTTTGCCTTGTAAATCGTCTAAACATTCTTTTGTGAAATCCTTGAAATTCTGTGTATTGTTTTGCAAAGACTTATCAAATGTTTCCATAGTTTGGGAGAGATTCTTATCTAGTATATGGAATTTTTCATCATATAGTTCGTTTGATTTTTGCTGTATGTTTTGCATTGATTCTAAGCTCTTTTGAGTGCTATTATATAGCTTTTCTAACATGGAATCAGCACCCTGTTTAAACTCTCTGTTAAGTGATACTAATGATTTGCCACTTTCTTCTAAATTTTGCTTAACCTGCCTTGTTATCTCATCTGTGCAAGCTGTGGTTTGCTGGAAAGATTTTTCAATCTTCTCATTTGTGGACTCAAAAATATTTTCAATTTTAATATAAGAATCTTGCAAATAGTTCAATATATCTTGATTTTGCAATACTAGCTTAGAGTTGCTTTGATTTAGTCTATCTAAGTTGTCCTCGAAGAATGCTAAGATTTTATTTTGATATTGCGTTAAATATTCATGCAGTTCATCTTTAGATTTGGATAAAGAAGATATAAAACTTTTTGAATATTCTAGTGCCTCTAGACTAGAATCTTTTAGACTTGCTACTGATTTTAACTTTTCTTCTAGGCTAGATTCTAGGATTAGTAGATTTTCTAGAGCTTGTTTTAGTTGTTGTTGCAAGTCTCTATTTTGGTTACTGTATTCTTTCATTTCTTCTAGGTGAAGTTTATTTGTTAGAATAGATTCTGTGCTTTGCTCCATTGCTGTCTTAGCACCTTCCAAAGTTTGCTGTATGTTGATTAAGAATTGTGTATTTTTATCAATATATTCTTTGTAGTTCTCCTGCCATTGTAAGATATTTTTTGTGGCATAATTTAGTTCCTTGAAATTCTCTCCAAACTGTTCTTTTAAGTTATTATTGAAGTCGCTAATAACAATCTCTAATGCTTTAATAAGCTCTTTACTAGCACCTAGGGCTAAAGTTTCTAATGCCTTGTGCAGCGAGCTATCAACGTCTTTCATCATTGCTTTTATATCTGATTTGAAGCTATCTTGTTTATTAATGTTATCTTGCAAGGTTTCTAGAATTGGGTTTAATTTATTTAGCTCTTTCAGATGTATTAGCTCATCAAATTTTAGTGTTTGATTGGCTATAAATTCTAATGATGCTTCTTCTTCTTTGCTAGTTTGCTTGCCTTTTTGATATATGCTTAATGCTATTGATAGCCCCATGCCTATTATTGATGTATAAAATGCTGTCTTTAAGCCATTTAGTAGGGTAGGAACAGATTCTAACAAGTTTCTTGTATCAAATCCTAGCAATCCAATGAAAATTCCTACAAATGTCCCGAGTATCCCAATACTCATAATAAGCGATTTGAAGTCTTTGTGGTTGCCCTTTCTAAAACTTTGTAAATCCCAAGTACATAGGGCTAGCATAAGAATCGTAAAAATTATATTGACAATCATTTTATTATTTCTCACTTAAGCAAAGAAAATTTCAGCTCACATTGTAACATGTTTTAGTGAGATTATTTATTATGTATGATTTTTGGCTATTGGTTTAATATACTTGAAAAAGTGTGCAGAAATGCTATGTTATAATAACAGAATTTTTTATATCAAGGATTTTTATGAGTTTTTATCGGCAGCTAAAACCATTACTCTTTAAAATTGATCCAGAGAAAGCGCATAATCTTGTTACAAAATTGATGTCTATTACACCAAAATTGCACTTATTGGAATCTTATTTGGTTGCCTCTTATTGCAAGGTTTATGACAATCTTTCTCAAGATATTCATGGTTTGCATTTTTATAATCCTGTAGGACTTGCTAGTGGTTTTGATAAGAATGCCGAATTTATACGAAGTTTAGCGGGCATTGGATTTGGATTCTTAGAGCTTGGCAGTATCACTCAAATGCCTCAAAATGGCAACCCTAAGCCTAGAATCTTTCGTCACATAGAAGAAGAAAGCATGCAAAATGCGATGGGATTTAACAATATCGGAGCGCGCGGTATGCTAGCAAATCTTAAGAAACATTATCCATTTAGCATTCCCTTAGGAATTAATATAGGCAAGAATAAGGATCTTGTATTATCAGATTCTCTAAAGAATTATGAGCTAAGCCTTGATACACTGAAAGATCATGGTGATTATTTTACATTCAATCTATCTTCACCTAATACTCCTAATTTACGTGATTTACAAAACGAGTCTTTTGTGGGTGAACTTATTTCTATGGCAAGAGAGGTTACAAATAAACCTCTGTTTCTTAAGATTTCTCCAGATATGGAAGTAGATGTTATGCTTGCTGTATGCCAAAAAGCAATAGATTGTGGAATTAATGGAATAGTTGCTACTAATACCACAATCGACTATAATGTAATTGCTAATCCAATTAAGAAGAATGATGTAGCAATAGGTGGGATAAGCGGCAAAGCATTATGTGAGAAGTCTCGCACAGTGCTTAAGATTTTAGGACAAAATTTCTTTGGTAAAACTACTCTTATATCGCTTGGTGGTATCAGTGATGCAAATGAGTTATATACTAGATTGGGTTTAGGTGCGTCTCTTGTTCAACTCATGACTTCTTTTATATTTCATGGACCATCACTTATTGCAAATATTAATAAGGAGCTAAGTCATAAATTAGAAGTAGATGGATTTAAGAGCATATCAGAGATGATTGGTAAGGATATTTCGCAATAATTAGAGGATTCTTTATTTATGTTTGGTTTTATATCTAATATATACAGAATATTGTTTTTAGGAGTTTTTATGAGTAGTTTTGCATTTTGTGATGTGTTGCCAAAGCATGAGGCTATTACACTTGAGAATGGTTTGCAAGTGGTTGTAATTCCGTTAGATAATAAGAGTGGTGTAATTGAGACTAATGTTTTTTACAAGGTTGGTTCTCGCAATGAAGTAATGGGAAAGAGTGGTATGGCACATATGCTAGAACACTTGAATTTTAAGAGCACAAAGAATCTTAAGGCTGGTGAATTTGATGAGATTGTGAAGAAAATGGGCGGCAGTGATAATGCGTCTACAAGTTTTGATTATACACGTTATTACATACGATCTAGCAAGCATAATCTTTCTAAATCTTTAGAGCTTTTTTCTGAACTAATGCAAAATCTTATGTTTGTAGATTCTGAATTTCAATCTGAACGTGATGTAGTAGTGCAAGAGCGATTGTGGAGAACTGATAATTCACCAAGCGGGTATTTGTTCTTTAGATTTTTTAATACTGCTTATGTATATCACCCATATCATTGGACGCCAATTGGATTTATGAATGATATACAATCGTGGAAGCTAGAAGATATCAAAGCATTTCATAGTCTATACTACCAACCCCAAAATGCTATTATTGTCGTAGCTGGCGATATAGAATCTTCTGTAGTATTTAATGAAGCAAAAAAATATTTTAGCGAGATTAAAAATACAGCCATAATTCCAGATGTTAATATTGTAGAGCCAAAGCAAGATGGAGCAAGGGAAGCATATATTAAGAAGGATACAGGTGGCATTGAATGGCTTATGATGGGATTTAAAATCCCAAAATTCAATCATGAAGATCAAGTTGCACTAGAGGCTATTGCCGATATACTAGGCGGTGGAAAAAGCTCTGTTTTAACAGCACTTTTAACTGATAAGTTAAAGTTAGCTTCATCTGTGAGTGTTTATAACATGGATTTAGTTGATGATGGTATGTTCATTATTATTGTAACTGGAAATGTTGGTGTTAAGGCTGTTGATTTGAAAGCTGAAATTCTAAAGGAGATTGAAAAGCTTAAAAAAAGTCTTATTGCAGATGAAAAGCTAAATAAAGTAAAAATCAATACAAGAGCTTCGTTTATATATAGCATGGAGAGTGCTAGCTCTGTTGCGGGGCTTTTTGGTTCATATCTTGTGCGAGGAGATATTGAGCCATTATTGAGTTATGAGAAGAATTTAAATGAACTAGATTCTAAAAAATTGCAAGAAGTGGTAAATAAATATTTTACAATCGATAATTCTACAACCCTTATCATGACAAACTAATTGCTATTTATCGCATTTTTGTAATTTTTAACTGCATAAAATAAGAGCCTTATTCTAAGTATTTCTAACATAGTTTTGTTTTATTCAAATTATTTTAGAATCTCTATTCCAATAGGCTTTTTAGTATATCCATATTTATATATCCATTGTGTAATTGCTTGATTGTAAAGTTTTTCTTGATTATCTTCTAACAATAACAAGTCAATTCCATTTGCAATAGCCTCATCTTTACTTAGAGTAATCTTGCTTAATCCCTCCTTCTCTGCATTTTGAAATATTGCTATAAGGTTTCTGTGAGCATTCTTATTGGCATATTGCAAAAAATGTAAATGATAACCCCTAATAGTCTGTATGCTCAAGCATACAATAAGCGATATTACAACAAAACTAGACAACCATCTAATTATTGCATTGCTATGATTATTAAATCTTAGCAACATAAATAGTAGGGCACAAAATAATAAAATCACTTCGAAAAATATATATTTTACATTTATTGCGCTAAACCCAATAACTCCAAGTAACCCAGTGCATAATAGGGCAATAGTGAAATATTCTTGCTTATCTATATTGCTTAGTATCATCTTTACAAAAAGAAAGCCAAGATAGAAGATGGATATAATGATGATATATTTGCAAAGTATAGGTTGCGATGAAAAACCATGCAGTATAGAATCTAGTATTCTTGTTTGATGTAAGCCTTCTATTTGAACTGCACCTCTACCAGATAAAATAGTAAGTATAAAGGATATTGGAACTAGGAATAGTATTAGCATAATTCGAATAAATATTGATATTTCTATGCTTTCTTCTTGTTTGATACAATAGTAGACTAGTATAAATACAGATAAGCCAAATATTGCAAGAGATGAAGTTTCTGTTACAAAGCATGCCGAGTATGCATAGAAGAATAAAATGCAATAACCAATAGGGTTTTTCAGAATCAAAGAATATTCTATATTATGTAAAAAATAGTATGCGATAGGCAAGAAAAATAGCAATGAAAATCCAGCTGTCCCAATATATGCTGCTACTGTGTTGTAATTAGCAACATGGGAACAGCAGTAAATACAACCAAGTGAGCAAATAACAAATATCATCTTAAAATGTTGCTTTTTATTTAGAATCCAAACAAGAATTGACAGGGTTGTAAATAGCAGGAAATAAAACACAAGGCTAAAAAACGCGCTAAAGAACTCTTGAGTTTCCAATGGTGAGAAACCAAAGGATATAAATACGCGTCCTAAGGGTAACATACAAAGTGATACTAGAATATCTACAAAATGTCTTCCTCTAGACCAGAATTCACCAAATATCTGATAGGGCTGATAAAATACTCCATCTGAATTGGCATACACCCAATCATCTCCATCTATTGAGATAAGCATACTCTGTGATATTATTATCAATGCAATAAATATGCAATAAATGGTGAATACAAAATTGGATAAAACAACCGATAATAGCTCTTTTTGTCTATTAGGGCATATCCCATTGGTGTTTGGAATCTTTAGCTTTAAGGGTATAATAGCCAAGAATTTTTGTTTAATTGATTCTATGCCAAATGTTAGCATTGCTACTATTATTCCAATTAAGAATAGGGCTGTCAATGTATGGATTATGAACTTAGGTTTTAGGGTTAGCTTATATGCTATATTGGTAATTTCAATAGAATTAGTTTCTAATTTTTTAAAACTTGCAAAATCACCAAAACGCGAATGTTTATAGCCGTGTATAGCATAGATGAAATTGGGCATATTGCTATAATCTGGTATAACTTGGAATATATCATTAGGGCGGAATATTTTTTCATCACTATTAAATCTAAATCCATAGATATATATTTTTATATCTTCATTGTTATATATTGCTTTAACTTCAGAATCTTTTGAAATATTTTGTATGGAATATGACCACTCAAGTATTTTTTGATATAGATTGTTTGGTTCATTTTTATTATTAGGTGTAGTTTTATAGTTATCTTTATTTTTTATTCCATTATCAATAGTATTGTCCTTTTTGTTGGTATCTTTTTTGCAATGTGAATTTAAGTATTGATTGTAATAATTTATAGTTTCTATTGGTATTGTAGAGCTGTCGAATGATTTGTTAAGTGTAAAGTCTTTATCTTTGATATAAAATGTAAAATAAAGCAAGTCTGAATCTATGAAGCTTTGTAAATTTGATGAATTTATAGGATACTTTATTTGTAGGCTTTGACAAAGATTCTTATGCGCTGCAATAGTATTTTCTTTACTTAGGCTTATATGGCTAATGTAGCCATATCTAGTTTTATTGCCCAAATACATTAGAGCAATGATTGCTACAATGCTGATACCCGTTACTAATATATATATATATATATATATATATATCTTGATTTATGCAACATATTTACCCTTTTTTTGTGTTTAATTGTGCTTTTATTATTTGGGAGCTGTAGTTAATATTGTGATTATACAAGCTTAATTTATTGATTTAAGTTTTTTTTATATAATTAATTCTTGATTTTGCGCTTATTTTATAAGGAGTAGCATGCAGCATGATATAAACAAGAAGGGGAATACTACACAGATGTTTATAGACTTCGTTAGAAGCGAGTCTTTTGGTGGGATTTTTCTTGCTTTTTCTACCATATTAGCCCTAATTGTTGCTAATTCAAGTTTTGGAGATCTTTATCAACACTTTTTTCATACGCAGTTTGGATTTCAATTTGACGATCATTTTATAGGATTTTCTATTCATGATTGGATAAATGACGTATTAATGGCATTCTTTTTTTTATTGGTAGGGTTAGAGATAAAACGTGAGATGATTTTTGGTGAGCTTAACTCATTTTCTAAGGCTGCATTCCCTGCCATAGCAGCAGTTGGTGGCATGATAGTGCCAGGCCTTATTTATTATTATTTGAATATGGGAACGCCTTCAGCTCATGGATTTGGTATCCCAATGGCTACAGATATTGCATTTGCTTTAGGGGTAATTATGGTGCTTGGTAGTCGTGTTCCCATAGCATTAAAGGTATTTTTGGTTACTCTAGCTGTTGTAGATGATTTAGGTGCTATTGTTGTTATTGCTTTGTTTTATGGCGGTGATATAAACTTATTTTGGCTTATGATGTCTGGCTTTATTATTTTATTGCTAATTATTTTTAATAATTTGGGCATAAAGAGCCTTGTTGTTTATCTGATCTTTGGTGTATTCTTGTGGTTTTGCGTGCATGCAAGCGGAGTTCATGCAACCATTGCTGCAGTTGCACTTGCGTTTTGTATTCCTCTAAAAGCAAAGTATAAATTTTCTAAATTTGAAGATTCTATAAATCGCTTTTCTAGCAGCTATGTCAAAGGTAAGGACGATAATGTTTTGCTTAATTCAGAACAATTAGAAATGATTCATGATATTCAACGTGTTGCTATTAATGCACAGAATCCACTACTAAGACTTGAGCATTTTTTGCAACCATGGAGCGCATATTTCATTATGCCTTTGTTTGCATTTGCCAATGCTGGAGTTAATATATCTGGTAATTTTGATTTCAATATTGATCATATATTCTGGGGAATATTTTTAGGCTTAGTGGTAGGTAAGCCCGTTGGAGTATTATTGGCTACATTTGCTTGTGAAAAGTTTGGTATTGCTAGTCGTCCTAATTCCATTGGTTGGGGACATATACTTGGTGCTGGCATGTTAGCTGGTATTGGGTTTACTATGTCGTTGTTCGTGTCTGCTTTGGCATTTGACTTAGAATCTTCCAAGGAGTTATCTAAAATTAGCATTTTACTTGCATCTTTGTTTTCATGTGTCATTGGTGTAATTTTCTTGCTTTTTTATGGAAAAATAAAAAAATAATACCTCATATAATGGTAAAATTATAATGTTATTGTTTCATGTAAGTTTAGTTTGAGATTGTAAGGAGTTTGTATGGATCAACTGGAACCTTTTGTTTCATTTGTGCCTCTTCTTGTATTGATTTTGGTATTTTATTTTTTGGTTTTTCGCCCACAGCAACAACAAAAGAAGAGGCATGTAGAGATGGTTACTAATCTTAAACGAGGAGATAAGATAGTTACAAATGGTGGGTTTGTGTGTGAAGTTATCAAGCAAGAAGATAATTTCATTAATGTTAAGCTAGGAGATAATCAGGTTCGTTTATCTAAGGATTATGTAGCATACAAAATTGATGAAATTTCTAGTAATGGAGATTCTAAATCAAGCTAATCAATCCTAATGTCTAGCTGTTGTTTTATTAGTTTGAAATGCTAGATTTAATAATTAGTTATTTATATTAATAATAGAGATTGTAATGACAAAACATATCAATACCAACAAGCCATTTAATTATCGTCTTGCAACATTAATCATTGCAAGTCTATTTGCGATTATATTTAGCATTCCTTCTTTTTTTCAGAATAAGGAAGCTTATCCATTCTTTGCTGATAAACCAAAAATTAATCTTGGACTTGATTTGCAGGGTGGACTAAGCCTATTGCTTGATGTTGATGTTAAGGCGGCTGTTGATAGTAGATATACAACCATATTAACTGATATTAGATTTCAAACACAAAGAGAAAAAATTCTAATCACAAGACTTAAAATCGATGCAGACAGAGTTAGCTTTTTGCTTCTAGACCCTAATAAGGCAAATAAATTAGAAGATGTGCTTAAGGAAATACAAGGTATAGATATAGAACGTGATTCCAACCAGTATATCATTACATTGACTAAAGAGGAAATAAAGCTAATAGAGAGAAGCGCGCTAGAGCAAGCTATTGGAACAATTAGGAATAGATTAGATAGGTTTGGATTAGCAGAGCCTAGCGTATCTAGACAAGGCATCAATCAAATTAATGTAGAGATGCCGGGTGTAAAGACATTAGAGGAGCAACAAAGATTAATAGACTTAGTTTCCAAAAGTGCTAAGTTAGAGTTTATGGCTGTTGATGAATCTCTTGCTAGAAGAATGTCAAATGGTGAAAATATTACAGTTGAAGATGCAGCTAAGTATGATGCTATTTTACTTCCTTTTTCAGATGATATAGCAGGATCTGTAAAATTGCCATTAAAATCTTTGCCAATCCTTGATGGTAGTGAGCTATCAGACGCAAGGACCGCAGCAGATGATAATGGCAATCCTGCAGTTAGCTTCAAGCTAAATTCCAAGGGAGCACAGATATTTGGCGATTTCACATCTCAGAATATACACAATAGACTTGCTATTGTCCTTGATAAAAAGATTTTTTCAGCTCCTACTATTCAATCTAAGATTGGAGGAGGTAATGGTATTATAAGCGGCAATTTTACTATGCAAAGCGCAAACGATTTAGCTATCACGCTTAGATCTGGTGCCCTCTTAGCTCCTGTGCATGTTGTTGAGCAAAGAAGTGTTGGACCAAGTCTTGGTGCAGATTCTATACGAGCAGCTTTTATTGCTTTGGTTACAGGATTTATATTAGTTGTAGGCTTTATGATTGCATATTACTCTATTGCTGGCTTATTTGCTTCAATAGCATTGGTTATTAATCTTTTGCTAATTGTTAGTGTTATGGCATTATTTGGAGCTACTCTTACTTTACCTGGTATGGCTGGTATAGTATTGACTGTAGGTATGGCTGTTGATGCCAATATCATTATTAACGAACGTATAAGAGAGGCTTTTAGAGATGGTCAAAGTGTTGTTAAGTCTTTGAAAGTGGGATATGAGAATGCTTCTAGAGCTATATTTGATGCCAATATTACCTCTTTAATTGCTTCTTTGTTACTGTATATGTATGGCACTGGTTCTATTAAGGGCTTTGCTATTACAACCAGTATAGGAATTATTGCATCAATTGTTACAGCAATTATTGGAACACATGGAGTATATTTATTGCTTGAGAATAAAATCGATAGAAGTAAATTATATTTTTGGTTTGGTGTGCGAAATTCAGACATCGCATTAACACGATAAAAGTAGATTGAATGGAACTTTTTAAACACAACAAGATATTTGATTTTGTATATTGGAGCAGATATGGCTTGATATTATCTGCTATTCTTAGCGTATTTTCCTTATATCTGTTTTTTGGAGTGGGTTTTAGTTTGGGCATAGATTTTGCTGGAGGTAGTGTCGTGCAAATTCAGTTGCAATCTTCTAACTCTGGAGATCAGATAGAATCCAGCTCTAATGATATTAGTATTACAAATATTCAAACTATAAGGAATCTTCTTAGTCAGGATTCTAGTTTTAATGGTTCTCAAGTTAGCAATTTTGGCAATGATAGGGAGATTCTTATTAAGATTCCATTTAACCCTAATTTGCAGTCTAGTATGTTAGCTAATAGGATTAATGAGATATTAAGCCCTATTGGTGATTTTGAGATTCGTAAGTTAGATAGCATTGGTCCAAAAGTTGGAGATGAGTTGGCTAGGAGCGCGGTTATTTCTCTTTTGCTAGCTGTTATTGCTATTATGCTTTATGTTAGCTTTAGGTATGAGTGGCGTTTTGCCCTTGCTTCTATTATAACCCTTGTGCATGACGTAATGATTACTGCTAGTAGTGTGATTTTATTTGACATTGATTTGAATTTAGAGGTAGTAGCTGCATTACTTACTTTGCTTGGGTATTCTATAAATGATACAATCATCGTATTTGATAGAATCAGAGAAAAGATGTTAGAAGGCAAGAAGATGTCTATTCAAGAAGTTATTAATGAGGCTATATCCCGAACCCTATCTAGGACGACTCTCACCTCTCTTACAATGTTCTTTGTTGTTCTAACTTTATATTTATTTGGTGGTGAAATCATTATTGGATTTTCACTTCCTTTGCTTGTTGGAGTTGTTTTTGGAACATATAGTTCTATGTTTGTAGCTCCAAAGCTAGCTATTATGCTTGGATTCTCTATTGAAAAATATTATGCTAGAGAAGCACAAAAAGCAAAGAAGGCAGAAGAGAAAAAGAGAATGAGGCAGATGTATGAGGGTGGTAGATTATAGTTATGTTTGCTTTTATGTCATTCCTAGTTATATCTATAGAATTAAATAAGTAATTATTATATTGTTAATATTTAAGTTCTTCTAATCAACTAGAACGAAGCTAATATTTATTGGTTTTATGCTTAGCTAGTTATGTATTTGTTCCTTACCATAGAGTAATAATATTTTTTAAGAAAACTTAAGTATTTGTATGATACAATCAAAAACTTTTATGAAGGATAGAGACATGGATGATAAGTTATTTACCTTTGCTGGACTAATTAGCACAGATCATAGCTTCATTACTATATTTTACACTTTGCTTAGTGCTGTTATAACAATTGGGATAAGCATGTTTGCAGTTAGAAAGTTACAAGCTGTTCCTAAAGGAATACAAAATTTTTATGAGTGGATCATTAGCGGTATGCTATATGTTGGTAAGGACACATTAGGGGATAAGCTAGCAAGGAAATATTTTCCTTTAGCTGGAAGTATAGGTGTTTTTGTGTTTTATTGCAATGTAATAGGAATTGTTCCTGGTTTTGAATCTCCTACCTCAAGCATTAGTTTTACTTTGGTGCTTGCTTTGATTGTATTTTTTTACTACCATTTTGAAGGTATTAGGGCTAATGGAGTTATTAAATATTTTGGACATTTCGCAGGTCCAGTTAAGTTACTTTCCCCGTTATTATTTCCGATAGAGATAATCTCTCATCTTTCTAGAATCATTTCTTTATCCTTTCGTTTATTTGGCAATATCAAGGGTGATGATATGTTCTTATTAGTTATGCTAACATTAGTTCCTTGGATAGTCCCATTGTTGCCGTTTGCTATTCTTATGTTTATGGCTGTATTGCAGGCTTTCGTGTTTATGATTCTTACATATGTTTATCTGGCTAGTGCAGTGCTAATAGAGGACGATCATTAATATTCTTTCCTTGATGGTAGATTATAAGTAATGAGCAATAAAATAGGCATTAATAGAGTCATAGCTATTTTAGACTTTTTTTATGGTTTCTTTTTTGGATGTTCAATATTTGCTGCATCTTTAGCTTTTATAATTACTCCAGACTTTTTTTCCTCTATTTTGTTGGCTGTTAGTTTTTTTACTGTATTCATTTTCTTGATGATAATGATTAGATATTTTCGAATACGAATTGAATTAGCTCAAATGTCCCTTGATGCTCAAATAAAAATACATGAATCTCAGGAAAAAATTTTACATTTACTTTATTCAGATTCTCAATATAATCTAGTTGATTCTACATTGGATAATAATCATACTAATGCAGGTTCAAACTAATTCTTTTTAGCTTATTTTGTATAATTTTGTCATTAGATTTATAAAAATTTTCTCTAAGTTTTACTTCTATAGTTATCTTTATTAATGCTTTAATAGGGGTTATTGTTGTTAATATATTTCTTAAGCATATTGATTAGTATCTGGTATATATTTTGCTTGTAATAGACAATATTGTATCTAAGGCTCAATCATGCGTGTAACATTTGGAACAAAATATAGTCAAATGCTAAATAACCAAAGCTCTCTTACTTCGAAGCTAAATGAGACTAATACCAAAATCGCAAATGGTAAGGAGATTCAATATGGTTGGCAAAATGCAAGCATTTCTAATCAGAACTTAAAGCTAGAATATGACGAAACAACGCTTACTCAAGGTATAGAAGTATCAAGGACTGCCGAGATAAATACTCTCAATACAGATAGAGCATTACAGGAGATGTCTACTGCAATGGTGCATTTTAAGACAAAGATGTTGCATGGTGCAAATGATTTGCATACACCTACATCAAGAGAAGCTTTAGCTCGTGATTTAGAGGCAATAAAGGCTCATATTATAAATATTGCAAATACTTCTGTTGGTGGTAAGTTTATTTTTTCAGGTAGTAAGGTAAGCACACAGCCGTTTGATATGGATGGAAATTATTATGGCAATGATGAGTCTTTAAGTGCTCTTGTTAGCTCTAAAAATCTTGTTCCTTTCAATGTTACAGGTGAGGAACTTTTTTATGGTTTTGATAATGACAAGCACCGCATTATTACTACTAATGAGCGCATGCTAAATCAAACAAGGCTTCATCCATCAATTATGGATAATTCTGAAAGGCATAGTGAACCAATTGAGGTTTATTTGAATGAGAATGACACATTACGAGATATGATAGGTGATAATGATAATAATCCATCTAATAATGGTAAGGAATATTTCTATTTGCAAGGTGTGAATAGTCGAGGTCAGAGCTTTAAGGATAAATTTTCGCTTGATGTTGGATATTCACACCCAAATAATTCTACAAGAATTAGAGATCTACTAGATAGAATTGGTAAGGCTTATGGCAATACAAATAAAACTCAAGTAGTTGATGTGAGACTTAATAAATGGGGACAAATTGAGATAAAGGATCTAAAACCGGGAAGCTCTAGCATTGATTTTCATATGATTTCAAGCAATTTGGATGTGGAGAATACCACTGATTTAGAATCCCTTGGTGCTCGTGTAAAAGTATATAGCTCACAGAATCTTATTTCAGAGTTTAGTGCTAGCAATCTTAAGGGTGTGAATGATTTATATGATAATCGGGTAACACATATCCCAACAACATTTTTGCATAAAAATAATACGATGGCAGAGATAGATTCTAAGCTTTCAGATATATTGTCTACTTCTACCCGTTATATTAGAATTAGTGGCACTGCTCCAAATAAAACAGATGGCAGCGTTGACGATAGGGAATTGGGTGAGCCAGCTGTATTTGATATACAGGGCATGGAGATTAGAGATTTGTTCCAATCGATTAAAGATTATTTTGGTGGAAATATTGAGGTTGAGTTAGATTATGGTCATATTACTATATATGATAATAATGTCAAATCTAAGAGCAAGGATTCAGCAAATAATCCATTTGATGGTGATAGAGGGTTCTCAATTAGACTTGAAACGTTAGGAGAGGATAAGAATCCAGTTAATGGTTTTACTGCTGCTCTTGGAGTAAATTATACAAAAACAGGTTTTCATCAGTTAGGTTCTAAGCTTAGGGGTAATATAGCCCAAGTAATATCTGGGACTTCATATCTTGCAAATGATGCTACAAAGTTAATTGAGGTTACAGATGGATCTCTTAATGGTAAAACTTATGGATTTAAGTTTCAAGATCATAATGGAATTGAATTTCATGCTAGTCTTACTTTTACCAAACAAGGTAGCTTCCTTGAGTTGCCATCACAAAAATTAGAATCTAGCACTATAAAGATTCCTCTATTTAACCCTGATGATGAGCCACCACAAGTAACAGTTAGCCATGGTGATATAGTTACATATAGGCAGATTATGGATGCTATGGCAATTGCACTAAATTATAGCAATGAAGATGAAGAATCTCTTCGCTTAGCAGAGATTAAAGGCAAGCCAACACAAGCAGCAAAGGACGCTTATGAAGCACTTGTAAATAGGGCAAATACTAAAGTGAGTATTTATATAGACAAAGAAGGCAAGATGGTGATTCAAGATAATATTCGCTCTGTTACTAGAATGTCTATGATGTTTTATGATAAAGACCAAGATAGCTTTAGTCCAGAATCAATACGCAATTCGGTTTCAAATATAAGATTTAATGCTAATGGAGCATTAGTTGTAGATGATCCAAAGATAAATTTCTTTAAAGGATTAGATGATGCAATCCATTCTGTGCGAAATGGTGTATATCGTGCAGGAGCATTACATGGACAACGTTATGATGATACTATGCAAAGTATCGGTTTGCAGAATAACATAGAACTAATTGATCATTTAAGCGATCATATAGAGAAAATTATTGCTAAAAATGGAGCTCACACAAGGACATTCCAAAATGCAATCACAAGGAATGAGATTATTAAAACACAAGTAAGCGGAATCAAGGGAGAGGTAATAGGTGCTGATTTGGCAGAAACTTATAATAAATTTACCAATCTTAGCAATAATTATCAAGCTGTTCTATCTTCTACGAATAGAATTAATGGTCTTTCGCTTGTGAATTATCTTAACTAGATTCTACTAATATTTATTTGTTATTCTATCTTTGGCTTAACGCCACGTTTTCTAATTATATTTGCAATGGATCTATGTCAATGTCAATAGAATCTAAAATTTCATTATCTGCCATTTGCTTTGCTTGTCTTATAACTTGTTGAAGAACAAATGGTGTTTTTGCTCGTAGTAACACTTGGTAATAGAATTTATTTTTTATCTTTGCCGTATTTCCCTCACAAACTCCAATAACTTCAAATTCTTTATTAATAATTAATTGCGCCTTTTCTAATAGCTGTGAAAATCTGATTGCTAGATTCTTTGCCTTATATTCATTCTTATTTGCGAAATTCACAAGTCCTAGCCTTGTGAATGGAGGATACATAAATTCTCTAGATTGCAATTCATAATCAATCACAAGTTTATAATCTCCCCAAAAATCCAATATCAATTCCTTATTGCTTGTTTGCACAATAATCTTTCCATCTTGCTTCCTGCCACTTCTTCCGCCTACTTGATACAACAAGGAAAATGTCCTTTCTATTGCTCTATAGTCTTGCATAGCAAGCATATAGTCTAATCCCAAAATAATACTTAAAGCGATATTATGATAATCATGCCCTTTTGCTAGCATTTGCGTGCCAATTAATATATCAATTTTCTTATCATTAAAATCATTTAGTATTTTCTCTAGTTTTCTTTGTGTGGTGATATTATCTCTATCAAAAATTTCAATATTCGCGTCTATTCCTTTGTCTTTAAGGGCACCTTCTAAATGGTTTTTAATCTCCTCTGTGCCAAGTTTTAAGCCTTCTAGTTCAGAGCATCCACAATATTCACAAATTGCAGGAATATTTCTTGTGAAGTTACAATAATGACAAATAAGAGCATGTTTTTTTTGGTGTAAGCTTAGGGTAATACTACATGATGGACACATAATTTTTTGTTTGCAATTTCGACATAATAAACTCTTGAAATTTGCTCTAATAGGCACAAAGATTATTACTTGCAGCTTTTTATTTAGCACTTCAATTATATTTTGCAGTATTATTTGGCTTATTGGACTATCAACTGTTATGGAATCGAATATAAGCATATTGCTAGCCTTATGAAAGGCAGATTCCAGCCTTATTAAATAGTTATTTTGTTTGGCTAGATAATAGCTCTTTACTGATGGCGTAGCACTTCCTAGCACGACTAATATGTTTTTTGTGCTTAACAATATAGCTAAATCCTTTGCATTATATTTTGGCTGGCTAGTTGATTTATATGAATCGTCATGTTCTTCATCTACAATAATTGCGCCTAGATTTTGATATGGTAGAAAAAGAGCACTTCTAGCTCCGGCTATGATTCTTATTTTGCCTGATATTAGCTTTTGTAATATGCCTGTTTTTTGCTTTGCTGTTTGCTTACTATGCCACATTCCTATGAGATTTGGGAATGCTATTTCTAATCTTTTTTGTATTTGTGGCGTTAGTGATATTTCTGGCATCAAGAATAAAACCTGCTTATTATTAGATATGACATCATTGATAATATGTAGATATATTTCTGTTTTGCCGCTACCTGTCGCGCCAAAAATTAGACTTATATATCGCTCTTGGCAAAATTGTAGCACTTCTTGTTGTTTTTGAGAAAGTATATTTAGATTCGGACTTATATCTATAAGTTTGTTTAATTCTTGTGGTGAGCTTATGAATGGTGTGAAAATTTGTGCGCTTATGCCAATTTGCTGCATGTAATAATTGCTTATAAATGATAGTAGTGTTTTTTGTATCTCGCTTAGACTTTTATCTGATTTGCTAGCCTCTTTTATTTTAAATGTATATTTATTTTCATCTTGATGCTTAGCTATGCCTGTCATGATTGCTAGCTTATTTTGCTTTCCTAGTTCTACTTGAAATAAATCATAGAGCTTTGGTTTTGAATCTAGATTGCTAATATCTATCTTATATGTAAGCGGGAATAGTTTCGCGCCAATAATCTCAACCTCTATCAATAGAAAAACACTCATTGTAAAGCCTTATTATGAATTTTATAGATTACGTCTTTATTTAATCCTTAAACAAGAATTGATGATGCTTTATTAATATACTTTGTATGATAGATTCTTGAAAACAAAGCTTATTTGGCGATGATTTATCTTGTAGTATTGTTTATGTTAGGCACACTCAAATTGTAACTTTATATTCGTTGGGAATGGATAAGACAAATGAGATATAAAATGATAAAGTTATTAGTTAGAATCAACTAATAGTTCAAGTACTAGGTTTGCTTGATGCGCTGCGCAAATATTTACGCGAGGTGCCATAAGCCCATTCCCTGGTTTTGCCTCACTTTGTAAATCTCCGCATATATATAAATTTTTCGCAATCTTTCTTGTTTGTATGGAATTTGAGTTACCATATCCAGCTAATCCAGAAGCACAAATTAAAATTTTATTAGGATAGAATCTGTGTAAATTTTGTGCAAGCATAGCCTTTGCTATAGCAGAATCAAATGCCTCACATACTATATCTACCTCGCTAAAAAGCTCCTCTATATTTTCTTCGCAAACTCTTAATGTGTGAATCTTAGTTGTTATAAATGGATTTATCTTTGTGATTTGTTTTCGCATGGATTGGGTTTTAAATTCTCCCAAATTTTCTATTTCATAAGCTTGTCTGTTGAGATTGCTAGGCTCAATTACATCAAAATCTATTAACACAAGATTCCCAATACCGCTTCTTGCAAGCATAATTGCAATATGTGATCCAAGTCCACCAAGCCCGCAAATCGCTACACTTGCGCGTTTCAATTTTTCATACACCATTGGCGTATGTCTAGCACTCATCATTGATTCCAATGCTGATTTGGGTGGCATTTTACCTTTAGGAATACAAAATAACTCGTCATTCTCACTCAATATCAAATTATCCTTTGTCGCAAAACCATTAACAATCCACACATCGCTATCATCTCCATTAAGACTAGAAAAAAAGCTATATGTATCTTTATAATCTGTTTGCAGTCTTTCTCCATTGAATCTTATTTTCATCTTGTGCCCTTATATCTTAGATTGAGCTCGTTGGCTAACGAGTATTTTAACATTTATAAATCCTTATTCATTGCTATGTTTAATTTTTAGTAACACAGTTAATTATTTGTAATACTTTATTGATAATTCCAGCATAATAAAACACTTACCAATTGTTATTTTAATTGGTTTAATATTTCGCTTTCAAAATCTTTCTCCAAAGGAACTTTATGTTAAATGTAACTATCTTAAAGTGTTTATCTAAATTTAGGAATGTTGCTATAGTTATTGCCCATGTTGCCATTTTTGTTATTTTTATTTGGATCGGTGGATTAAAATTTTTCAATTATGAAGCAGAAGGGATAGTTCCTTTTGTTGCAAACTCTCCTTTATCTAGTTTCTTCTATAAAGATGTGGATAATTACAAGTCAAATAAGATTCCAGAGGGCACTTATGATGAGCAAAAGCATAAATGGCATGATGATAATAGGACATATCTTGTATCTTATGGGCTTGGCATATTAATTATTCTTTATGGGACAATGATATTATTTGGACTATTTTATCCTATTTTGGGTGTAGTAGGAGGGATACTTGCATTTTTTATGACTTGTATTACTTTGTCTTTCCTGATAACAACACCAGAGGTATGGGTATCTAATCTTGGTGGAATGAATTACGGTTTTCCTTATTTATCTGGAGCAGGTCGACTTGTAATCAAAGATATTGCAATTATGGCCTGTTCTCTAGTTGTTGTAAGCAGCTGTGCAGAAAGAATACTGAAGAAATCAAATAGCAATTAGTTGATTTTGTTTAATTTATGGGCCGCTTATAAGAATCCAATAAGGATTGGTTCTTTAACAACTTTTATATTATTTGTATTTCGTTGTTCAATTTATAAGAGTATTATCAAGTAAGACAAATATATGTTTTGATATAATGGTAACAATGGATTTATTAACTTAAGGATCAATTTGCCTACTATTACTAATAACGCTTCGATTAATTTATCTTTAAATTACCCTGATTCTTATGTGCTAATAATTGGAGGAGCAGGCTATATTGGCTCTAATACTAATGCCTTGCTTAATAGTTTGGGTGTTAGAACTATTGTATATGATAGTCTTGTATACGGACATAAAGAAGCACTTGATTTCACACCCTTACAATCTTTATCCCTAGAATCATCTAGCTATGGGGGGGGGGGGTTACACTACCCTATAATAAATCAGGCATAAATCTTTATGAATTTCTACATAAATCAAATCTTGCTCACCCGCTAGATTTTTGCAAAAATGATATAGATCTAGGATTTGAATCTAGACGTAATGTTTATATAAATCCTAGCTCATATACTACTTTTATTCAAGCTGATCTATCAGCTAAGGATACTATTCGCACTATATTTAATAGCTTTGATATTTACGCTGTGCTGCATTTTGCTGCTTTTGCGTATGTTGGGGAAAGTGTGCAAGACCCTTGTAAATATTATCGTAACAACATAGCAAATACCATTAACCTCTTAGAAATTATGCGAGAGTGTGGTTGCAAGAATATTATCTTTAGCTCTACTTGCGCAACCTATGGCAATCCGCTTCATTTGCCTATAATGGAATCTCACCCACAAAATCCTATTAATCCCTATGGATATTCAAAGCTTGTGGTAGAGCAAATTCTAAGAGATTTTTCACTTGCATATAATTTTAGATATGTCATTTTGCGTTATTTTAATGCTGCTGGTGCTAGCATGCTATTTAATATTGGTGAAAGCCATAACCCAGAAACTCATGTTATACCATTAGTAATTCAGACTGCACTTCAAAAAAGAGATTTTTTTAGTGTTTTTGGCAATGATTATCCTACACGCGATGGAACTTGTATTCGTGATTATATACATGTAGATGATTTGGCAAGTGCGCATGTTTTGGCTCTGAAATATCTCCAAAATGGCGGAGATTCGAATATATTTAATCTTGGAAATGGAGATGGATTTTCTGTATTTGAAATACTAGATTGTGTAGAACGTATTACCAATAATCAAATACCACATAAAATTGAACAAAGACGTGAGGGAGATCCGGCAATTCTCATTGGGGATAGCACAAGGGCTAGAGAAATTTTGCATTGGAATCCACAATTTTTTGAGCTAGAACATATTATTCAATCTGCATTTAAATGGCATAGCAATGCAAGATATTAAAACTAAATCCCAAATAGAAGATAATTCGCAATCTTCTTATCTTGATAATGCTAAAGAGGGTGGTATTGAATTTACTCAAAGCATCAAACGTTCTGGTCAAAAGCAATTTATTGCGTATTTTTTTGTATCTGCTATTAGTCTGCTTGTAAATTTGATTTCACGATATTTTATTAGTTTTCATATTAATTTTCATACTAGTGTTGTGATAGCCTACATTTTAGGTTATATTGTGAATTTTTCTCTAAGTAGCATTTTTGTATTTTCTAGTAACACTGGCAATTTTACAACACAAGAATCCAAAAATAGCAATCATTTAAAATCATCTCTTAGATATAAAAGCAGTGCTAAAGTTTTGTCTTTAGGGCTTATGTTTTTGAGATTTAGCCTTGTTGCATCTATTAGTCTTCTAGTAGCACTAATTGTAAGCGTATCTGCTCTGCATATTTTGCAAGCATATTTGCCTTATTTCATATTTATTTTAGATTCTAATCCTTATTTTGCTAAGCATGCGCAGCTTTTATCAAATGCCGAACTTATTGAGTTTATAGCCCATATTATTGGTGTTATTTTCAGCTTTATTTGTAATTTTTTTGGACATAAATATTTTACCTTTTCTAAATATTAGATATGAATTTTAATTCACAATAAGGATTTAAAGTGAAAAAAGTATTAATTATAGGCGCAGGTCCAGCTGGACTTGCTGCAGGTAGGTTGCTTAGTGAGAATGGATATGAAGTAATTATTTTTGAGGAATCTACTAAAGTTGGCGGTATGAGTAAAAGCTTAAATATGTTTGATCAAATCGTTGATATAGGACCGCATAGATTTTTTAGCAAAGATAATAGATTAAATGATTTTTGGCATGAGCATACAAGCGGATCATTTCAAAAGGTATCTCGCCTAACACGAATCTTTTATAACCATAAATTTTTTTATTACCCATTAAGAGGCTTTGATGCTTTATTTAAACTTGGCATTTTGGAATCTTTTCTATGTGTGCTTAGTTATGTGCGAGCAAAAATCAAGCCTTTTGATGGTAATAGCTTTGAATCTTGGGTAGCAAATGCCTTTGGTTATAGGCTTTATAGTATTTTTTTTAAATCATATACAGAGAAGCTTTGGGGCATATCATGTAAAGATTTGGATTCTGACTTTGCTTCACAACGCATTAAGGGTTTAAATTTATATGAAGCTGTTAAATCCGCATTTTTTGGTGGTGGAGGCAAGAAACATAAGACATTAGTAGATGAGTTTAGCTATCCTAATATGGGTTGCGGTGTAGTGTATGATAATATGGCTAGAGAGATTGTAAGCAAAGGCGGACATATAGTGTTAGATGCTAAAGTACTAGGTATTCGCACAAGAGACAAAAAGGCTTATAGCATAATTACAAATAATGGTGAGTTTAGAGGAGATATTATAATCTCTAGCGCACCATTTGATGATATGGTATGTTCGCTTGAAGAGTTAGATTCTAGTATTAAGCATTTGGCAAGCAAGCTTTCTTTTCGCAATACAATTTTAGTCTATATTGAGGTAAATGCTAGCAATATTTTTCGTGATAATTGGATTTATGTGCATAGTAAGGATGTAAAAACAGGCAGGATTACGAATTTTGCCAATTGGACAAAGGATTTGCAATGTGGCAGGAGCGAGACTATTTTATGTCTTGAGTATTGGGCAAATGATGATGATGAATTATGGAATCTAAATGAAGACTCCATTATAGAGATTGCCAAAAATGATTTACTAGATTCTAAGCTTGTTGAGAATAGGGGACAAATAGCGCGCTCTAGGATTCTAAAGATTCATAAGAGCTATCCTGTTTATGAAAGAGGCTATAAGGAAAATCTACATAAAATCTATGAAGCACTAGATGGCTTTGCGAATCTGTATTTCATAGGAAGGAATGGTAGCTTTAAATATAATAACCAAGACCATAGCCTACTTATGGGGCTTATGTGTGCAGACAAGATACTAGGCAAAGAATGTGATTTGTGGCACATAAATACAGATTATGATTACCAAGAGGGCAATAAGACAGAATTAAATAACTAGGGGAATATATGCAAATCATTAAATTCCTAAAGACTTTAGAGAGTTTCGTTGTTATATGTATAAGTAATAGAATTTATAATTTATTCATTATTATTGCATTTATTATTGCTATGAGTATTAGTTTTTATAATAATAAGCTTGGTATAGTAACCAATAAAGATTGGTTTAAGGCATTTGGTAATGATGTGGAAAGCCATATCCCAGCCACTATTTTGGCAAATAAATATGACATTGATACGCAAGGCTATGGGCTTATGATTCTTAATGATGATAGAGTGAATGATACTTATGGACTAGGCGCGCTAAGAATGCTAAAAAATGATATGCAACCTCAAGCCTTTTATCCATATAGATCTAGTATTGGCATTCAGGGATTTTTATGGACATGGCTTTATGGTATGCTTGGAAGCTTTGAAGCCTTACATATCTTAAACTCTATCTTAAGCTCTATTGCCATTATGTTAACTAGCATAATGCTTGCAAGAATCTTTGGTAGTCTATTTGGGGTAGTATTTTTTATCTCTATGTTTTTCTCCCCATGGATTACAGTCTTTGGGAATAATTTATATTGGAGCTTGTGGATTTGGTTCTTACCCGGGATATGCTCTTACTATATATATATATATATATATATATATAGTAATATTCAGGATAACGCAAAGATAAGAGCTAATTTACCTTTATTAATCTTGCTTTTTATTTGCTTTATGCTAAGCATATGCTTTAAATCTTTATGTAGTTATGAATATATGACTAGCATTACTATATTTGCCTTATCTCCATTTCTCATATCTTTTTTATTTTCTCTTTTTAGTAATGAATCTGTTGTATATATTTGCAAAGGGAATAGTTTTAAAGTTTTACCTTGCAAAATAGCTTTTAAATACACTATAATTCTTTTTATTTTAAGTATCGCTGGATTTTTGCTAGCTTTTATTTGGCAGGCTTTTTTGAGGGGGGATGGGGATATATTGCTTGGATTAAGCAATATATATCATGAGGATTTCTTGCGTAGAATGATAGGCGGCAAGGCTAAAGACTTTGATAATGTTTATGCAGATTCTTTAAATGCAAATATATTTATTGTGACATATAAATATATAGAACATAAATACTTCTTGTCTATTTTTGGTAAAGATGCTTTTTCTGTTTTTAGTATATTAAGTATTTTAATGTTGATTCTAATAAAGAAGGTCAAGATTAAATATCTTTTATTGCTAATGTTTATTATATTTGCTCTTTCATCGATAAGCTGGTTTGTGTTTGGCAAGGCTCACTCATATATTCATACTCACATGAATTTTGTTCTATGGTCTCTAGGTTTTAGCGCAGTAATTTTATATATTCCAATAATTTTTATTTACAATATATTTTGCAAAATACTTGATATTTTTGAATCGAAGTTTTGAAATCTAAATAAGTATTAATGAATTTTCCGAATTTTATTTTTACTCTAATAGCTCTTGTTGTAATATGAGTATAGGCGAACAGCACAAGATAGTGAAAAACATACAATGAAATACAACCCGGCCACAGTTATAAATACTCCCACTATTTCATCAAACTTTGTAAGTCTGCTTAAAATATCTTTAGATACATTAGTAAGCTCTGCTACATTGAGTGCGGCAAGAAATGATGTATCTTTTATTGTTGTAATACATTGGGATAAAATGGTTGGAGTTACTTTTTTATAACATTGAGGCATTATAATGTATCTCAATGTAAAAAGAAAGCTAAAGCCTTGTGAGTAAGCTGCCTCAAACTGTCCATTTGGTATTGAGTTTAATCCGCCTCGAATAATTTCTGCCATGACTGATGAAGTATACAAGAATAATCCAACAGTCCCTAATACTATATAATTAGCTGGAATCCCAAGTATAATTGGTAAAACAAAGCATGAGCTATACATCCATAAAAGCAATGGAGTATTGCGGAATACTTCAATATACACTCCTGCTATATATCCTAGAATCTTACTAGCATTACTCGTGTAATAGTTGCGCATAATTGCTAATATAGAGCCAAATATAATAGCCCCGCTTGCCGCAAAAAATGCCATAACAATAGTGAGCCATAGCCCGCTTAATAACAAATAGAAATATTCAAAGTTCATATTACCTCGCACTATATTTACGTTTTAATTTTTGCTCCCATCTTCTCATAAACATTGCTAAAAAGTAGCAAGTAGAAAAGTATAATATGCCTGCAATTACATATGCTGGTGCATAATTTAGGCTTGATTGAGCATAAGAATCTGCATTATACATAATCTCTGCTCCGGCAATAATTGCTAGCACTGATGTATTCTTAATTAGATTTACAGCCTGATTTACACATGGTGGTAAGACTATTATGATAGTTTGAGGTAGAATTATATATATCATTTTTTGGAAATATGTGAAACCATATGAACTTGCTGCTTCAAACTGTCCATTTGGTATAGCCTGTATCCCACTACGGAAAACTTCACTCATATATGCACCATGATATGTTCCAATGCCAAGAACTCCTATGGAAAAAACATCTAGCGTAATACCTATTAATGGGATTTGTGGCAAGACATAGTATAGAAAAAATAGAGTAATAAGTAATGGAGTATTTTGAAAGAACTCAACATAAATTCTAGCCCATATTTGCAGTATTGTTATTTTACTTGTTACCATTAGAGCATGAATAATGCCCAATACAATTGCTATACTTAATGCCAAGAGTGATACACTCAAAGTCAAGTAAAATCCATCTATAAATACATTAATATGATTAAATGTATCAGTCCATCTCCATGCTGCAAATGGTGAAGTATCCATATATACCTTCTATTTATCAATTTAAAATTATCTATTTTGGTAGATCTATAGTCAAATGTTATCTATATGCTTATCAACATCATACTAAACATTGTTATCATTTGCTATATTTCACAACAATTAGGTAAATCTGCTATGCTATATCATATAGCATAGCCATTAGACAAAATTTATTTTAGATTCCATTTAACTGCTAAATCATCAATAGTCTGCTTATTATCCTTTACAAAATTGTTCACATAATTACTCCAATCTATATCTTCTTTTCTTGTTGCCATACCATATTCTTGGGCTTTTAGATTATCATCTAGTATTTCATTGTTGGCGTCTAAATAACCTCTAAGGATTGATTTATCTACAGAGAAAGCATCAATTCTTTTAGAATCTAGAGCACTCTTTAGAGATGGATAATCTGGAAACTCTTTAATTTTTACTGTGATTCCTAAATCTGCTGCAGCCTCAGTTACTACCTTATTAGTTGTTGCAGCTTGGGCCACACCTATAACCTTATCATCTAGATCTTTAAAACTTTTGAAATTGTTTTCTTTTAGTACAAGGAAGCCTATTGGATCGCTGTAATATGATTCTGTGAAGTTATATGTTTTTTTCCTTTCGTCCGTAATTGTGAATGTTGCAATTACTATATCAAGAGTTCCATTATCAAGTAGAGGACCTCTAGTTTTTGCTGTAACAGGTTCTAACTTTATCTTATTTTCATCACCAAGCATCTGCTTAGCAAGCATTTTTGCCATATCAATTTCAAAGCCCTCAATCTGTTGTGTTTTATGATTCATTAATGCAAAGTTTGGCGCATCTTTTTTGACACCAACAATTAAAACACCTCTTTTCTTTATAGCTTCTATTTGATTATTTGCTTTTTTATTGTTGCCGCTTTCACTACATGCAATTGCTAGCATACCTATTATTGCAATCAACGCACCAATGAATAGTTTTGTGAAAGAATATTTTTTTGTCATAACGTTCTCCTTTTTTTAGTATATAAATTACATTGCAAAAAACTTAACTACTTAGGTTTGTTTAGATTCTATTATATACAAATAGAAGCCCAAAGTTCTAAATCTAAAGCAAGTAATTTAATTTAGCATTAAATATTAGACTTAAGGTTCTAAATAGAATCTTTATAATCATAAGTCTAAAATTTAATGTGATAGAATCTTACCTAAAAAGCTTTTTGTACGTTCATTTTTTGGACTGCTAAAAAACTCTTTAGGTGCATTTTCTTCTATAATAGAGCCATCTTCCATGAATATTATTCTATCTGCAACTTGCTTTGCAAATCCCATTTCATGCGTTACAACGACCATTGTAGTTCCTTTCTCCTCTGAAATTTTTTGCATAATGTCAAGCACTTCTTGCACCGTTTCTGGATCTAGGGCACTGGTTGGTTCATCAAATAACATAATTTTCTTTTGCGTACAAAGACTTCTTGCAATAGCTACTCTTTGCTGTTGTCCTCCGCTAAGTGTTGCTGGATAAACATTTGCTTTTTCCTCTAATCCTACTACTTTCAGATATTTATATGCTAGATCTTGAGCCTCTTGCTTGGATTTTTTCTGAAGTTTCATAGGTGCTAAGATTATATTCTGTAAAACAGTCATATGCGGGTATAGATTAAAGTGTTGAAATACCATAGCGCAGTATTTGCGGCAAATGGTAAGTTTACTTTTGTCATTAAGTTCAATATTATTAATTATAACCTTGCCATTGCTAATTCTCTCTAATCCATTCATACAACGAATCATAGTGCTTTTACCGCTACCACTAGGACCAATTACTACTAGCTTTTCGCCTTCAGAAATGCTTAGATTAATGTTTTTTAGCACATGATGTTTACCATAAAACTTATTGACATTTTCTAAACAAATCATAATTATTCCTCTTTTTTAACAATAAAATAAGCTTATAATATCAATATTAACGCAAATATATCAATGTTAACTCTTGAAAGTCTAAAAACATTAAAGTGAATATTTATCCTTACAAATAGTAACTTGGTTGTTTATATTAGCCTGTAATTTCATCATAATTGGCTATTAGCCTATAAAAAGCTTTAATTTTTGCGTTGCCTAATATATGGTAATTTTTAATTACAATCCAAAATTTGATTATCTTACCTAATCAGAAACACTAATGTTAAGGAAAATAATGGAAACGTTGCAAGACATATTTTTTCGCTTACCAATATTGGCAAGTTTTTTAGGTGGTGTTTTAGCATTTGTTACACCATGTATACTTCCTCTAATTCCATCATATATGAGTTACATATCTGGTTCTAGTTTGCATGATGTTAGTAGTTATTCTCGTGTTCGCACACTTCGCAATGCTTGCCTATTTGTATTTGGATTTAGTTTAGTATTCTTTATATTTGGTTTAGCAATGATAAATGTGATAGATAATGTCTTACACTATCCAATTGTTCGCTATATATCTGGATCTCTTGTAATTTTATTTGGCCTGCATTTTTTGGGAATCTTGCCAATCAAACTTCTTTACCATACAAAACAGCTAAATTTATCCAGACTTGAAAATAATAAAACCTTGAAGATCATTGCTCCATTTATATTTGGGGTAAGCTTTGCTGCTGGTTGGACTCCTTGCACAGGTCCTATTGTAAGCTCTATTGTTTTTTTAGCTTCCACAAATCAAAGCCTAGCTATATTAGCTATTTTGGCGTTTGTATCTGGGCTTGCTTTGCCATTTTTGCTATTAGCTATTTTTTTAGAGAGCGGTTTATCATTATTGAGAAACCTAAGAAAGCAAATGCGTGTTATAGAGATTATTTGCGGAATATTTCTTATATTTGTCGGAATCCTAATTATGATAGATGAAGTATACCTTTTGGTTGGATTCTTAGATGAAAACCTAACCTAAATATATTAGTTATATGCAATTCATAATCATTAAAACTACAAACCATTATAACAAAAATTTTCTAGCCTTTTTTATCTTTTCTAGTTGATTTAATGTTTCGTTCTTTTTAGATTCTAGAAGTTTTATGCTTTGAGATATTAACTCCATTGCTATTTGTAGATATTCATATAACTCTTTATCTATATCTCCATTTCCGCTTGTCCATATTTGATTATCTCGATTTGATTTTTCGCTATTTGAGTTATTGGAATTTATTTGTCTATTTGTGTTGGTTTGGTTATTATCGTTTCTTTCTATAAAAAATGGGAGATTTTGAGTAAGTTCATAGGCTTTATCTTCATTATTTTCGAGCAATGCGATTTTTAGAGAATCTATCCATTCTTGAATTTTTTGTGAGTTGTAACGTATTGATATTTTGGAGGATTGCATATTTTACTCCTTATGCTTCCTAGTATTTGTTATGTATATTAAATTAATTAAGCCTTCAGCCTAGCCAAATTACTTTAAAGTTATTGTGTGTATTCCATCTTTTAAGCTTTTTAAATTGTATTGATACATTCCATCAAGAGTAATGCTCAAGCGATACATATTGCTCCTTGCATTCACATTAACATTTGAAAAATACTTCTCTCCAGTGCCAATATTTCCATTGTATTCACTTCCACCATCTCGACTAAAGTCTACAATTATAGTAAGTGGTTCTGCTAGTAAGAAATGTCTTATAATTCTGTGCTTTGTAGATTTAACAACAAAGTTTGCTCCTTCTATATAGAATTCAAAATCATTTAAACTAAAATATCTTTTGGCAATATTACGTATTGCTTCTTGCTGTGAAATCTTGATTGGATAGTGCCAATCAATAGATTTATCTATTTTTATATCTTTTTGTCCAACAGTCCCGTCGATGTTTTGATATGTTATTGTTACATTCTTTATTTCACGTGCATTGCTTGGTAGCTGCACACTTTCAACGGATAGATAAGCCTTATTCTTGTTTTTTTGTTGTGCTTGAAAGTCTCTTTGATTGGTATTTATCATGAATGGATTGTCGTTAGCACTTGCTAATCCAATAAACCAAAGCGCAAAGATTATCAATACTTGTCTCACAAAGAACTCCTTGATAAATTATTTGGTATTGCTAGCAAAAAATAGTCCATGTTTTAAAGGTTTTATCTATTGAAACATAATAATAAATGCCGATTTAACCAGAAAATACAAGGGACGGAAGGTATTTTCACATGGGAAATGAAAACAAAGAATATTTAAATATCTCACGAAGAGCCGCCTTGCTAAAAGGAGTAGCTTTGCTTGGTGGTGGAGCTGTTGCTATGAATGCTAGCACTAATACCTCATCTAATGGTTTTGCAGATTATATGGGGCAGGGGTATGATGATTTGGGCTATGCAGATAGCACTAAGATGTTGTTGCCAAAGACACCTATGAAGTTAAAGCGTGATTCTATAGGGCTAGTATTGGTAAATCCGCAAATAGACTTCTTAAGTCCTAAAGGTTTAGGTTGGAGTATCTATGGTGCAAGTATAAAGGAGAATAAGACATTAGAAAATATTGTTCTCTTGCTAAGAGTGGCAAAGAGTTTGAGACTTCCTACATTTGTAACCTATGTGGTATGGAATAAGCAGGATTTAGAGACATTGGGTAATACTCCTATGAAAAATTTTATAAGGGGTGTAAAAATTGCTTATACACAGGGGGTTGGCTTATCTGGGAATGATATTTCTGATACAGGTGCAGATTTTATGCCCGAGCTAAAACCTATGATATTAGACAATAGCACTGTGTTAACCACACCTAGAAAAGATTTTGGATTAATAGGTAGCGATCTTATTGCACAGATTCGCACAAAGGGAGTAAGGCAGATCATTTTATGTGGTATGGACGCAAATACACATGTTGATTCTCACTTGCGTACATTGCTTGGTGAGGGGTTTGAGGTAGGCGTTGTTCGTGATGCTACGGCTGGGGCAAAGCTCCCAGAAGGAGATGGGTATTTGGCAGGGCTTATTAACTTTCGCTTTTTAGCTAATGAGTTGTTTTGGACTAAAGATGTTGTGCAAAGAATGCAAAATTCTTAGCCCAATTCATTATTATTTCTTTAGTTTTTAGGCTTGAATTTTGCTTTGCCTCTGTGTTTTAGCTATCTTAATGTAACTTATTTTGGCTTTTTGTAAAACCTAACTTGATAGGTTGTAAAACACTAATTAAGAATCTATTAATATTTTTTACTCATCTTGGCTTAATGATACAAAATTTTCCAAAGTTTGCAACGCTTTTTTGCTTGCTAAAAACTCCTTTGCTTTGATAAAGCCGGATTCTATGCTATCAGATTTTCCATATAGATAAAGGCTAGCACCAGCATTAAGCGCAGCTAAGTCCGCTCTACTGCTCTCAATACCACTTAAAATCTCCATAGTAATTTCTGCATTTCTTGCCACATCGCCACCTTTTACTTCGTTAAATGGTGCTATTCTTATTCCATGCCTACTAGGATCAAAGTCATAGTTAAGGATCTTACCATCTTTTAATTCATGCACTTGCGTCTTATCGCATATGCTAAATTCATCAATGCCATCTAAACCATTTACAACCATAGCTCGTTTTGAGCCAAGTAATGCTAGTGTATTTATCATAACATTACTATATTCTTTATCAAATACGCCAATAAGGCTATATGTAGGTCGAAGAGGATTACTAAGAGGACCTAAGAGATTAAATATACTCTTAAATCCTAATTCTTTTCGTATACTCTGCACAGATTTTAAGGCACTATGAATCTTTGGTGCAAATAAAAATGTAATACCTAATTGCTCATAACATTTCTTGCAAACCTCAAGACTCATATCAATATTGACCCCCAGATAAGATAGCAAATCTGCGCTACCGCTCTTGCTAGTAACGCCTCTATTACCATGTTTAACAACTTTTAGTCCCATGCTAGCGAGCAAAATTGCCACAGTGCTGGATACATTAAATGTTTTTCTAGCACTACCACCAGTCCCCACAATATCAATACGTTCAGAATCATCAATATCAAATTTACTAGCTTTTTGGATAAGTAAACTAGCAAATGCGCCTAATTCATCACTAACTGGCTTTTTTATATAAAAACTAGTAATAACAGAAGCAATTTGGGCTATGCTTAGCTCACCCTCAGATATACATTCCATTAAGTCATAGCTTTGTGAAAAGCTAAGATTCTCAAGATTTGCAAGTTTATGCAAAAAAAGCCTGATTGGTATATAGTGTCTCTTATACGAAAGGAAATTTTGTATCATCTTTTCACCGCATTCTGTGCCTATTGATTCAGGGTGAAATTGAAGCCCGTAAATAGGATATTGTTTATGTGCTACAGCCATAACCTCACCATCATTGCTGTATGCTGTAATTGCAAAATCATTATTAATATCCTCTTTCTTTGCAACCAAGGAATGATAACGAACGACAGAAATACCTTGTGCAATATGAGAAAAAATTCCCTCCTCGCTATGTGTAATTTGGGATATCTTGCCATGTAATATATAATCCGCATTCACGATTGGAATACCAAAAGCATATAATATAGCTTCGTGTCCAAGGCAGATTCCAAGAATTGGATATTCTTTTCCTAACTGTTTTACAATATCAATACAAATTATAGAATCTTCTGGGCGATTTGGACCTGGACCTAATATAATATGAGTGGGATTTAGATTACGTATATCTTGAATGCTTATGCAATCATTACGAACAACTTGAACCTCGCAACCAAGATAGCCTAGCAATTGATAGATATTATAAGTAAAAGAATCATAATTATCAATAAGTAAGACCATAACTTTCCTTTTTAGTAATAAGAGAAATATAACAATGATACAAGAAATTTTACAATAGTAAAAAGTAGCATGAGGACAAATAATTCAGATTTAGACTTAATCTGAACCTGCGATTGTGTTATGTAAACTATGATGTTTGATTCAATAGTTCTTTCAAATTAGTATATATTAAATAATTTACCTTAGTATGACAAAATATCACTTTAATTTAACTTAAAAGGAAAAACATGGCAGAAATAGAACAAAATGGACCAGCATGCGTTAGGCTAACTCCTATCGACAAAGAAAAATTAAAAGCCTTATCAGAAGATGGCAAAAAGAATCCAAATGTAATTAAAACATTAAAATGTAAAACTGTAGCAGAGGGGAGATTTAGACATCTAAACTATATACGCACACTACCTCCTTATATAGTGGATGAACCACCTACACTGCTAGGTGATGATACTGCCCCAAATCCAAGCGAAGCTCTCTTAGCCGCTCTAGGTAGTTGCATAGCGGTTGGAATACATGCTAATGCTGTAGCACAAGATAAGGCTATATCTAAGCTCGAGTTACAGCTAGAAGGAGATTTAAATATTACGGCTGTTTGGGGAACGGGTGATTTAGATGAAAATAAACCGCTAGGCTTCACAGATGTTAGAATCATAGTAGCACTTGAAGGAGATTTTAAAGATGATGAAAAAGAAAAGCTAATTAAGCATGCTCTAAAATGGTCTCCTGTAGCAAATACGCTTATGCGCAAGGTAAATGTAAGCATCAGGTAATTTGCTCAACATAAACCCAAACCATCTAAATGATATTTGAATCTAGCTTATTTGCTATGTATCTAGGTTTAATGTCTAGATATAGAATCTAAAAAATCTTAAGCTAAATTAAATTTTAATATAACTAAAGATTATTTAATAACTAGCTCCGTATGCAAAGCAATAGCATTTTATGGCAATAATAAAACAAAACAATATGAAAATCGATAACACATCTAAGCAATATTATTGCAATAGTTCTAAAATATCATCTTTCTTTAAAATCTTTATGTTCAAATCCATAGCCTTTTTTAATTTTGAGCCAGCACTTTCCCCGGCAAGTAAAAAATCTGTTTTAGAGCTAATACTAGAGCTTACACGAGCACCAAGCTCTTCTAGCCTGCTTTTTAATATGTCCCTACCAATTGTAAAAGTGCCTGTAATAACACAGGTTTTACCAGATAAATATGCTAGCGATTGTAAATTGTTATTCAAAGACTTTTGAGATTTATAAGTTGAAGGTGCGTCTTGCAAATGAGGAATAGGCTTAGTAATTTCTAATAGCTCCTGTAAAAATGTCATATTATCTCTACAAAATGAACTAAAACTTTCTGCTAACTCCACTCCGAAACCATCGATATTAATGATTTCTTCCTTTGACATATCAAAGCATGCCAGTCCAAATGTTGCAATTTTTTTGCTAGCAACCTCACCTATATGTAAGATTCCAAGCGCATGGATAAATCTCCATAGTTCGCGATTACCAATAGAATCATATATAGCATTAAGCAAATTTTGAGCTTTCTTTTCCTTAAAACTATGTAATTGTAATAAGCTATCCTTTTGTAAAGAATATATATCCCTTATCTGTGAAACTAATTTAGAATCCACCAATAAATCTATAATACTTTCACCCAAACCATCTATATTAAAGGCTTTTTTAGATGCAAAATGAGTTAATGAGGCTTTAAATTTTGCTATGCAGTTTGGATTCTGACAATAAATAAAAATATCTTCAAAATGTAGATTGTGATTGCAATCTGGACATCGTGCTGGTTTTTGTATATATATTTCACTACCATTCCTACGTTCCTTCATAACCTTAGTAATCTTTGGAATCACATCACCGCTTCGAATTAGCAAACAATAATCCCCTATTCGTATATCATTTCGTTCAATCTCTTTGAAGTTATGCAAAGTAGCACGACTAATTGATGCACCATCAAGCCTAACTGGTTCAAAGTTTGCTACAGGTGTTATAATACCAGTCCTACCAACTTGCCAACTAATAGATTCTATTTGTATTGTTGTCTCATGTGCTGGAAATTTATAAGCACATGCAAAGCGAGGTGCTTTTTGGGTAAACCCTAATGCTTCTTGCAAATACAAATCATCTAGCACAATTACAAAGCCATCAAGCAAAAACTCAAACTCCTCTCTTTTAGAAAGTAATTCTTGATAGCTAGATTCTATATCTTTAACTTGCACACGCTTCAGGTAGTAATGATTTCTAAAACCCATTGCTTGCAATGACTGCAATATATCATAGAATCCAAATTCTATTTGACTAGATTCTATTTTTGAGATATTATTAACTTTTGAGTCTTGAATATCGCCGAGTATGAATTTCTGCATTTCATCCACATCATAGTATCCAATGCCCCATGGAATAAAGTCTAGTTTGCGTTGCTTTGTAAGTGTAGAATCTAGCTGACGCATACTTCCAGCTGCAGCATTTCTAGCATTTGCAAATAAAGTTTTTTGCTCTTTTTGTCGAGTTTGATTTAGATTATCAAAGTTGCGCTTTGACATCACGACCTCACCTCGAATCTCAATTTGACCTAAATATGAGATATTTTGCGGAATACTTTCAATTACTTTTGCATTATGCGTTACAAGCTCTCCAATTAGCCCATTGCCACGTGTGATAGCATGCTCTAGCCTACCATTATCATAAAGCAGGCTAAGGCTCATTCCGTCATACTTAGGTGAAATGCAAAATTCTAAATTATTTGTGTTATAAGTCTTTATTTGCTTCTTGCTCTTTGCACTTGCTTTAGAATCAAACTCATTGGAATTAGCAAATAAAGAATTAGACTTTTTAGAATCTAAGCTTTGATTACGAATGATTGAATTATGGAGTTTTTGTAACCAATCTCTTAGGTCATTTTGATTAAAAACATCTTCTAAGCTCCACATACGCGTTATGTGTTGCCTTTTCTCAAATGATGCCAATACATTATGTCCTACTCTTTGTGTCGGAGAGTCGGGAGCAATATCACTTGAGTGCTCCTCTTCATATTTACGCACAGCCTCATAGAGCTTATCATACTCTAAATCACTAGCAATTGGGTCATCTAGCTCATAGTAATGCTTTGCATATAAATTAAGAGTATTAATTGATTTGAGATATTCTTGATGTGTCATCATTATCCTTGAATGTAAGCAAATCGTTATGAAGTTTTATTTGTGAGCTAGACTATCTAATTGCTTTAGCTCTTCTATAAGTCCAGTCAATTTATCTAGGGCTATCATATTTGCCCCATCGCTTAATGACTCTTTGGGATTAAAATGTGTTTCCATAAAGAATCCATCAACTCCAACACTAGCTGCAGCTCTAGCGAGATATGGAACGAATGAAGAATCTCCACCACTTTTCCCACCTAAACCACCTGGCATCTGAACGCTATGCGTAGCATCAAATATTACAGGGGCAAACCTCCTCATTATAACTAATGATCTCATATCTACTACTAGATTTCCATAACCAAAACTAGAACCCCTCTCTGTTAGCCAAATTCCATGCCTATTACTTAGTTCATAGAAATTATTTTGTATATTCAAATCGCTAAGTGTAGAATCTCTAGTCTTTAATGCCTTTAACACGCTATATTGCATGTCTACTGGATTCATAAATTGACCTTTTTTTATATTTACGATGATTTTTGTTTTTGCACTCTCAACAATGAGATCGGTTTGTCTACATAAAAAAGCTGGAATCTGTATAATATCAACAACATCGGCTATACTTTTAACCTGTGAAGTCTCGTGTACATCAGTTATTATCTTGTAGCCAAAATCATTCTTAATTTTCTGCAATAAAGCTAATCCATCTTTTAATCCTGGTCCTCTAAACCCATCAAGACTTGTGCGATTTGCTTTATCAAAACTTGCTTTGAAGTAGAAATCTATAGTTTTATCATTATTGGCAAACTCTAAACCCTTAGCTATTGTATAAAGATTTTTTTCATTTTCTATAACACATGGACCACTTAACAGTATCATGCAATCCTCCATAAAATAAATAATAATTGAGTATAGACTATATAAATAAATATTGATTTTAGTATATAAATAAAAGGAGATTTGGCATAGCTATAAGCCGAGTTCTGTTTTAGGTAATTATTTATCTTGATGATATTTCACAATATCATTCTAGCGAATAGCTAATATTGAGACATTTACCTGCTATTCTTGCTACGGATTGGGTTTACATGGCATTTTTTATTGCTAAAAAATCGGTAGGCTCTTACCCTGCCTTTTCACCCTTACCAATATTAAATATATTGGCGGTATATTTCTGTTGCACTATCCCTTAGGTTACCCTAGCCATTGGTTAAATGGAATCCTGTCTCGGTAGCTCGGACTTTCCTCTTTTAAAAAGCAATTACCTGCTATACCAAGCTAGAAATGCTATCAAATAAACATAAACAACAAAAACCAAAATAAAAATATATTTAAGCCAATAAAGTTTAGCAAAGAGTTTCCTAAAAATGCAACAATTCTATTAAATATCCATTAAACACTATTAAAATAGATTACAATTAATGTGTTGATTGAATATTGTGTCATATACGACAATAAAATAAGTGTGATAAATTATAATAGCAATCTGCCCAAAATTATTTATTGTGAGTATCTATTATGAAAGTGCTTATACTGTGTATTAATGTCATTGCTCTTGCATCTAGCATGCTTAGCTCGATTCTATATGCCAAACCTACTACAGTTGTTACAGTACCAATTAAAATAGGTTCACTACAAAAGCAAAGCATATTTGTAGGATCTCTAAACTACAAAGAAAGCTCTAAGATTGCAAGTCAACAAAAAGGCATAGTAGATACAATATATTTCAATGTGGGCGACAAGATAGCCAAAGGACAGAAATTAGTATCACTAAATACAGATATTATGAATAAAGAATTAGAAGTAAAGCTAGCAAAATTACAAGAAGCAAAATATCAGTCTCAAAAGATTCGCAATCAGTTAATAAGATATAAAAATCTACTTGATACGCAATCAATAGCACTCCAACAATATGAAAATCTAGAATTCGAACTAAAAGCTAAAGAGGCATATATATTATCATTGCAGGCTGACTATGATCTATCGCTTGAAGAAACCAATAAGATGGTTATAACATCGCCATATTCAGGAGTGATATTAGATAAGCTAATTGGCATAGGAGAATGGTTGGGAGTAGGCGATCCTGTGGCACTAATGGTAAATACAACAAAAGTTGAAGTAATTGTATATGTGCCTAGCAACATTATGACCTATCTAGAGCTAAATCAGAAAGTTTCTTTAACAATAAACAACAAGAATTATAAAGGCAATATAACCGCTCTAATTCCAAAAGCAGATGTTAGAACAAAAACCTTTCCTGTGCATATACATCTAAGCAATCAAGTTGGATTCTTTGATGGAATGGCTGTTGATGTGCATCTAAATACACATGGTAAGGTTAGCGGTTTTATAGTGCCACGAGATAGTATTGTATATTATCAGCAAAAAAATACTGTATTTGTAGTGCGAGATAATATAGCTATTGCAATACCCGTTAATACACTAAGCCTACAAGATAAGCAGGCTGTTGTATCTGGAGCTTTTTTGGATTCTGATCTGGTTGTGGCAAGAGGACAAGATAGGATTTCGAATGGGGCTGAAGTAATAGAATATAAAACAAAAGCTAATGCACAAACCAAGAAAAAATAAGGCTTGGCTAATTTATAATTCTAAGATAAAGTAATTTAAATAATTAAAAGCATTAAAATAGACCCTTTCCTCCAAATTAACAGAATCATCAATGCGCCTTAATAATAATTCATCATTAGCTAAATCTACATTGAATTTATCTTTGATTGCTTGTTTATATTTACTTCTTGCATTTGGACTTAGATTTTGCAAGGCTTTTGCTCTATGATTGCCTAAGAGTAAATATCCTTGTGAATCC
>NZ_JRPD02000067.1 GCF_000765805.2 Helicobacter muridarum
TCATCAGATGTTGAGATAACATTGGCTACCGCACGAATCCCTGTTTTGTCAGAGCTTTTATTAATAACTTCAGCTAAAACACCAATACCTGTTCCAACGCTTGTGGAAATTTTTACAGACTGTAATTTTACATCATTTACGCCATCAACATTTTTAAATGTAATCGCAACAGTATTTGAAGCTGTGATTAATCCGCCTGTAGCAATCCTTACTTGACCAATCTTATCGCTTGTAGTCGCACCAATTGAAGCTTTAATAGATTCATTAGAGTAAGCACCAACTTGAAATTCTTTATTTGTGAAAGCACCAGATAGCAACTTCTGTCCATTGAATGAAGTGGTATTACCAATCATATCAAGACCTTGAATAAGTCTTGTAATATCTGATTGGATAGCCCTTCTTGATTCTGTTGTTTGTCCATCTTGAGCTGCTTGTGTAGCCTTAATTTTCACTGTATCAAGAATTTTAAGCTGCTCATCCATCGCTTTATCAGCAATTTGAATAATGCCCATAGCATCATTTGTGTTTGATATTGCTTGACCTAATGCGCTAGCTTGACTTCTCAAACTATCTGCAATAGTCATACCTGAAGCATCATCTGCTGCTTTGTTGATTCTCAAACCTGAACTTAACTTTTCCAAAGAATCTTT
>NZ_JRPD02000009.1 GCF_000765805.2 Helicobacter muridarum
AAATTTCTTTGTAAAACATTATAACCCTCTTGGACCAAAACCAACTATCCTAATCCTTAGCATTATCTTCCTTTTATTTTGTGATACAACCTAGTCTATACACTGCCTATCTTAATGTTATTTTCTTGCACTTTAATAAATATTATATATCAAATTAAATTTTGTTCTATTGGCGTAATATTATTTACTATGACTTTTAACCAATGTGAAAATAATGTTTAAATGTGTTGAAATAAAACAGCTTCGTTTGGTAATTTGGTAGTTTTGTGTTATTGCGAGGCTGTTGAAATTTAAGTGTTTTTGCCTTTTTTCATACCATTGCTTTTTACTAAGGTTATTATCTTGTGAATTTTTACATGATTATCATAGCTTACGTATAATATAGCACTTTTATGATTCTTAAAATTCAATGAATTTTATTGTTAGATTCTAGTCATTTTAAATAGGCTTCCATTTTTTCTACTGTATCTTGTAGATAGTCATTAATATAGTTTTCTTGCTGTAAGTTTGATTTTGATCGTATAGCAGATAGCTTTATACATAAATTTTCTCCTATATCTTTAGTATTATGAATTGTTTGCAATAGCTCGCTAGAGCGAGATAGAATTTCTTCTTTAGCCCCAATATTTAGATTATCAAATATTTCCAAGAATGGTGTTAAAAATTCATGTAAAGATTCTGTATTGCGGTTTATGGAATCCTCTATATTCTTGATTAATGATTTAGTCATATTGTATGATAGCTCATCTGGCTTAAAGCATGCTGCCATCATTTCTTTACACTGCTTAGTAAGTTTATTAGATTCTGCATTTAGGACATTTGCCTTTTGCATGATATCTACAATTTGCTTTGATTTCATATTTATATTTGTGTAACTTTTTTCATACATATTGCTTTTTGTGTAAAAAGTATCATTTGTATTTTGATATGTGGTAGATTTTGTATTAGATTCTATTTTGTTTCTAGCATATATATTTGGCTCTTGGTTAGATTTCACTCTTTTTATTTTTTCCTGTGTAGAATCTTGTGTCAAATTACCCAAGTCTTTTGCTAGATTTGGCTTATATGTTCTCTTATATTCATTCTTGCGTTGTTGTGTGTTGTTATATTCTTGGGCGGGTTTTAATATAATGCTTTTTTGCAAGAAACTTATGCCATTTTTTCGCATAATGCGGTGTGCTTGGGCAGATATTGGAATGCTGTTTAGGTGATTATAAAATGCACTGCGAATTACTTCTTTTTCATAATTACTAGTTTTTAATGAATCTATCTTTGCTAGGTTCATATCTATTTTTTTGGAATTCATACGCATTCCTTACTTTAAGATAGTAAAAATTATAGCAAAACTAAAACTTTTTGCCCTTACTCCAAAGTATCCCATAACAAAGAGATGGCGTCTTTGGGCAATTTAGATCATCTATGAATTCATCAATTAATGCTCGCGGCACAAAAATTAATTCTATATTCTCAAGTTCGCTAGCTACTCCACCTCCTGCTGATTTTTTATCTTTTGATTTTATCTCGGCATAGAATAAGTATTGTTTAGCCCCGCTCATACCTACGTTGCCATAGAGTTGTGTGATAAGCTCTATCCTATCTTTTGATATGAAATATCCACATTCTTCTTGAATCTCTTCGATTGCGATTTGTGTTGTATCGATATTTTTGTCATATAGTCCGGCACATAGCTCATACATATAGCCATGTTTATTATTTTGTAGGAATACTCCCACTCTAAATTGACGCACAAAAATAAAGCCATCTCTCTCCCTATGATATAGCACAATTGCTACACTATCATGTGATTTGGTTATATCCCAAGTTTTGTTAATCCCTTGCTCGTTAAATGTAACCCTTTGTAGGGATAGATATTTTGATTCTTCAATAGGGCTTATGTCTATTATGGTTGGCGGATTTGGAGTTGGCATAGTGATATGCCTACCTTGATAAATTATCATATTTTCTTCCATGTATGCTTCCTTTAAGCTTCTAAATAATACCTCTGAATTATTTATGCAATTATCATTTAATCAATCTGTATTATAAATTAAAGTTTGAGATATTTAAAGTTTAATGTTAAGTTGATAAACAAAGCTTATCTCACATGCTCTAATATGCGTTTGGCACTATTTGGTGCATTATGATTCATAAAGTGGATTTTAGGACTATATTCATATAGCCTGCTAAATAGCTCACTACTCATCTCTAGTCCTTTTTGTTTCTCATAATCTACACCCCTCAAAGATGCTTTTTGCATTGTTTCAAGCCATAATTCTGGTATAAATACGCCGGGCAACTTTTCATATAGAAATAATGCACGCCTAAAGCTTGTAATAGGAAAGAACCCTTGCATAATTACACATTGTTTATTGTGCCTAGCGTTTAGCTCCTCTAGCCACTCATGTAATATTTTTGATACTTCTATGTCGTAGATTGGTTGAGTAAAAAGGGCTAGGGCGTTAGAGCAGATTTTTGATTCCATCTTGTTTTTTAGAATGTTCACTTTCTTTGAGTATGAATTTAGCACGCTAAAGCCATATATTTGTTTTGGATATGATTTTAAGGCATTATTAACCAAATCTAGCCCAGAGTTTAGCTTCTCAATTAGTTCTAAAATTCTATGGCTATTTCCTTCAAATACCGCTTTTGCCTGTGGCTGGTCTCCTAACTTTAGTGGGTCTCCGCTTAGTGCTAGGAAGATTCTAATATCAAACTCGTTAAGTCCTAATAGCTCAGCACTTAAGGCTAAAGAGTTACGATCTCTCATACTAATTGTACAAATCACAGGTTTTTGTAATTCTTGTTGAATCTTTATGCTAGCCATTCCGCTATGCATTTTTAGCTTAGCAAGTGGCGAATCTGTGCAAACAAAGCCATCTATTATATCCTCGTGTAGTTTAGCTAGTTTTATCTTGGAAATGATTGGCATAATTGATGGAGATTTATCTGGGCAGATCTCATAAGTAAGGCATTTTTTATTTCGAATTTTATTAATAAAATCTTCTACTAAATGATGATTTTCCATAATTATCTCCAAGATAGTATTGAGTTTTTATGTGGTAATTAATATTATTACGAGATTCACAAACATGTTATAATACTAGCTTTTTAAGCTTTTTATCAAGGATTTATGCAAAATATGGGCAACAAGTTATTATTTACTCAAGATTGGGAATCTCTTATCTACAATGAATGTGAAAAACGGGGTTACTTTGAAATAGACGGCAATGCAAAATTACAAAAGCAAAGAGCAAGTCAAGTCAAAATGAACCAAAACAAGCATTTAAAGACAAAGATTTTAGATACTGCTTCCAAAGAAACTAAATCTGATATGTCGGATTCCAAAACAAGGTCGTTACTTAATTATAAATATCAAGATTCCGATTTTTGCCTAATGATGCCACCGCCAAATGTAACAGGCGTTTTGCATATAGGGCATGCACTAACTTTTACATTGCAAGACATAATAACGCGTTACAAAAGAATGCAAGGCTTTTGCACGCTTTGGCAGCCAGGGCTTGATCACGCAGGTATTGCTACACAAAATGTGGTAGAAAAACAGCTTTTAGCACAAGGCATAAAGAAAGAGGACATAGGTAGAGAGGCTTTTGTAAAAAAAGTATGGGAGTGGAAGGAGCAAAGTGGGGGTAAGATTCTAGAGCAAATGCGCATTATGGGCTTTTCGCCGGCATTTAAAAGGACTCGCTTTACTATGGATAAGGGGCTTGCAAATGCCGTTAAAGAAAGCTTTAAATCATGGTATGAAAAAGGCTACATTTATCGCGGAGAGCGCATGATAAATTGGTGCACTCATGATGGCGCACTAAGTGATATTGAAGTGGATTATCATGAAAATGAGGGCAAGCTTTATTACTTGCGATACTATCTAAGTGATAATTTAAAATCATGCAAACAAGCACCAAATATAGAATCTTTTGCTAGCAATTTAACGCTAGATTCTAAAGTAAATCCTAATTTGCAAAATGATAACCCTAATGCGACATCAAATATAGAATCTACTATGCAATCGCCTCAAAAAAATGACATAGATTCTAACGAAAGCACACAAAATGCAGAATTAGTCCCACATGATAAGCCCTACATTATAGTGGCTACAACGCGCCCTGAGACATTCTTTGGCGATAGCGCACTTATGGTAAATCCAAATGATTTAAGATATAAGCATTTGATAGGTAAAACTATCACTTTGCCATTAATTGGCAGGGTTATTCCAATAATTGCAGATTCTATTGTAGATACTGAGTTTGGAAGTGGCGCAGTTAAGGTAACGCCTGCGCATGATATTAATGACTATGAAGTAGGCATTAGGCATAATTTAGATCGCATTGTAATCTTTAATGAAGCTGGAATCCTAAATGAGCATTGCGATAGTTTTAGCGGATTAGAAAGGCTAGAGGCTAGAGAAAAAATAGTAGAGGCTTTGCAAAAGGCAGGATTTGTTGAGAAAATAGAGCCTTATAAAAATAAGGTTGGCAAGTGCTATCGTTGTGGCAATGTCATAGAGCCTTATATCTCAAAGCAGTGGTTTGTAAAAGCAGACATTGCAAGGGGAGCGATTGAGCGCGTAGCAAACAATGAGGCTAGATTCTATCCATCTCAATGGAGGAATAACTATGATGCGTGGATGAGGGATTTACGCGATTGGTGCATTAGTCGTCAATTATGGTGGGGACATAGAATCCCTGTGTTTTATTGTGATTGTGGACATGAGTTTGTAAGTAAAGAGGATAATCCTTTATGTCCAAAATGTGGCAATCAAACTAAGCAAGATAGCGATGTGCTTGATACTTGGTTTAGCTCTGGATTATGGACGCATAGCGCGCTTGGCTTTGGAAATGGTGATTTTGGTAAAGGTGAGCTATGGAATGAGGGAGATTTAGAGAGATTCCACCCAAATTCATTATTAATCACTGGATTTGATATTTTATTTTTTTGGGTAGCTAGAATGCTCCTTAGCTCTGATATTAACTGCAATGAGATAGCTTTTAAAGATATTTATTTGCATGCCTTAGTGCTTGATGAGAAAGGGCAGAAAATGAGCAAATCAAAGGGCAATGTAATAGATCCGCTTGAGTTATGTAACAAATATAGCCCTGATATTGTGAGATTTAGCCTTGCATATTTGTGCATACAAGGGAGAGATATAAGATTATCTACAAAGCAGTTAGAAATCACTAGAAATTTCACTAATAAAATTGCAAATGCTATGAAATTTTTACAACTATATGCCAGTCAACTAGATCCTAATTATTCATTTGAGTGTCTTGATTCTATAAATAGCTATAAAACGCCACTTGGAATATATATGAAATCAAGACTAAATCTAGCCATATTAGAATCTAGAAATGCGCTAGATTCCTATCGCTTTGATTTATATGCTAGCACTATATATCGCTTTTTGTGGAATGAATTTTGTGATATTGGAATAGAATATGCAAAGGCAGATAAGCAAAGCGTATTTGAGCTTGCTAGCGTGTTTATAGAATCTATGAAATTACTTCACCCATTAATGCCATTCTTAAGTGAATATGTGTTTCAGAGTCTATTAGGACGAGATATTGAGAGCGGATTAGGAAAGCATGATTCTATAATGATAGAATCTTTTCCAAGCGATATTTCAAGGAAGATAGGTTATGAGGAAGCTTTTGAGATGATTGGAGATTGCATTATTACTATTAGACGTATGCGTGCAACATTTGGAATTGCTAATCAAGAAATAGGATATGCTTTTATTCAACCACATAATCCAGACTTTGCAGCACTTAATAAATCACTTGGCAAGGGTTTGCTTGCTGATGAAATCTCATTACAAGAGTTAGGCTTGCGTTTTATTACTAAGATTGGTAGGATTAAAAGGTTATTTTTGGTTAATTCTAAGCCTGATAAATGCGTAGGAGATATTGGAAACTATGCGCAGATATTTATTGGTTCTAAAAATCTAGATATTGATGGAATTTTATCTAGGCTAACTAATCAAGAAGCTAAGCTAAAAAAAGAAATGACAAAACTGCAAGGTATGTTAAATAATCCAAACTTTCTAAGCCATGCCCCAAAAGATATTATAGATAACAATCAAAAGGCATTGCAAGATCTAGAGCAAAAGCTAAATGCTACTTCACAAGAGAAAGATTTCCTATTACAACAAATATAATAGGGTTTTAAGAAAAATTATGAATGGATTAGAACTAAGACAGACAAGCGGATTTGTATCAGTCATTGGCAAGCCAAATGCAGGAAAATCAACATTGCTTAATACTCTCTCACACTCTACTCTAGCACTTGTTTCACGTAAAGCAAATGCTACTAGAAAACGTATGAATTTCATTGTGCCTTTTTGTGAGGAAGGACTAGACTCTCAAATCGTATTCACAGATACCCCAGGAATATCAAGAATAGATGTAATTAATGACTTAAATACAGAATCTAAGCTTAATATGTATATGATGAATGAGGCATTTGGAGCTATTGGTGATTGTGATATTTGTTTATTTGTTGTTGCTGCAAATGCCAATGATATTGGATTTTATAAACAGTTTTTAGAGAGATGCAAAAAGCCACATGTAATTGTGCTAAATAAGATTGATAGGCTAAGTCAGAACTCATTACTAGCATGCTTAAAAAGCTATCAAGATTTTCAAAAACACTACTTAGCTCTAATACCACTTAGCGCGCAAAGCCTACAAGATAGACAAAGATTTAATTTATTGTCTACTATAGCGCGCTATTTGCCAAATTCTCCACATTTGTATGATAATTCCATAGCTAGCACGACTCTTATGCGTGATATATTTAAGGAGGCAATACGAGAGTCAATATTTGAGCGGATGAGCGATGAAATACCTTATCAAAGTGATGTAAGAATTCTAAAAGTAATAGAGAAGATAGATATTATTCATATAATAGCAGAAATTATTACTAATAGAGATTCTCAAAAGTCTATGTTAATTGGAAAAAAAGGAAAAACCATAAAATCATTGGGTACATTAGCTAGGCTAAAGTGTGAATGTATTGCAGAAAAAAAGGTCTTTTTATCTTTGCAAGTAAAGACTGTGCGAGGTTGGAGCAATGATTCTAATATGCTAGTCAAAATGGGCTATAAGGATATTGGCTAGACTAAGATTATAAAGCTTACTTCAAATCAAGAATAAGGAGAATGTATGTTGCCACAAAAACAAATAAGAGTGTTGGTAATAGGGGACTTAATGCTAGATAAATATATTTGGGGTAGTTCTAATCGGCTTTCTCCTGAAGCTCCTGTGGCTGTTGTAAGTGTTGATAAAGAGAGTTTTACACTTGGTGGTGCTTGCAATGTGGCAAATAATCTTATTGCTATGAATGCAAAAGTAACAATATATGGCGCAATAGGGCATGATGCAGAGGGTGATTTATTGCAAGATTTTCTAATAAACAAAGGCATACAAGCTAATTGCTATAAATCTAATAGACCTACTACAACAAAAACTCGTGTAATGGCTAGCAAACATCAAATGCTTCGTATAGATAGGGAGAATTCTAGCAATTTAGAAACATCATTATATGATGAGATGTATGAAGACTTGCGGCGACATATTTCACAATATGATTGTATGATTCTTAGTGATTATCAAAAAGGAGTTTTAAGCCATGAATTCGCACAAAAACTAATAGCTCTAGCAAATAGCGTAAAGATTCCTGTATTGTGCGATCCAAAAGGAGATGATTATAGCAAGTATAGGCATGCTACACTTATCACACCAAATAAAAAGGAAGCCCAGATTGCTACAAAGATTACAATTCATAATGACGCTTCTTTAAAAGATGCTCTATTAAAATTACAAGATATAAGCCAAGTAACCTATCCTCTAATAACATTAAGCGAAGATGGTATAGGATTTTTGGAGAACGGATTTTTACACAAAAAGCCAACAATAGCTAGAGAGGTATATGATGTAAGTGGAGCGGGTGATACTGTAATAGCAGCCCTAGCTATTGCCTTAGCTCATAATCTAAGTTTGGATTATGCAACAACATTTGCAAATGCAGCCGCCGCCGTTGTAATTGCAAAACTAGGTAGCGCGGTAGCTAGTCTAGCCGAAATTAAGGATTTTTTAGCACCGCGCAGAATAATTAAACCAGCTGAATCTAAAATCATCACTGATATAGATAATTTAAAAAATGATCTGAAGAATAAAAAGATAGTATTTACTAATGGTTGCTTTGATATATTGCACGCTGGGCATGTGTCATATTTGCAGAAAGCACGTAAACTAGGCGATGTTCTTATTGTTGGATTAAATAGCGATGATTCTGTTAGAAAGCTAAAGGGAAAAGATAGGCCTATTAATCCACAAGAAGATAGAGCATTGCTTTTGGCTAGCCTTGCTTGTGTTAGTTATGTAATTATATTCAATGAGGATACTCCACTAAATCTAATAGCCCAAATTATGCCAGATGTTCTAGTCAAAGGTGCGGACTATGAGAATAAGGAAATAGTTGGCTCAAATTATGCCAAGGAAGTTAAGCTTATAGATTTTTTGCAGAATCGCAGCACAACTAATATTATCAATAAAATTAAGCATTAGCGCATTTTAATAGTATCGCCGTAATATAAAATATTTATTGTAAAATTGCGTATTGACCACACAAGTAAATAAAGGAGTTTCATGAAGCAACTCTTATATGTAGCTATCATAGCATGCAGCACACTTTATAGTTTAGCCGCGGATTCAAATCAAAGCCATTCTACAAAAGAACCATTAAATAGTGGCAAGATAAACTATGATCCAGAAGCAGCCCAAGCTCTAGCAAAACAATGCACTGCTATTTTTGAAGCAAGAAAAGATGAAATTGCCTTTCATCTATCAAAGCTTCAGCAACAGCAAAGCACATTGCAGATTTTAACAGAGGAAAATACCAAATTACTTAAAGAAAAGGAGGAGCAAATCAAGCTAAAGGAGCAGGCTTTGCAACAAATGTATGGCGATATGAAGAAAGAGCAATCCCAAAAACAATCTGAAAGTGATGCAAAGCTTGCAGAGGCAAAAGCCTTGCTTGCCAAGAATGAAGAGATTCTAAAGCAAATTAATGGAATCAAAGAGAATAAGCTAGCTGAAAGCTATGCAAAAATGAAGGATAATAAGGCTGCTCCAATCATTGCTGCTATGCCAAATGAAGATGCCATTTTGATATTGCTAAGCTTAAAGCCAAATCAAATGGGAAGTATTTTAGCTCAAATGCAGCCAGATAAGGCAGCAGAGCTAAGCAAGTTGATACGTCTATATCCGGGTATAGATCAAAATGCAAGCAATCAGATTCAACCTGAAGCACCAACGCAAGCTCAAGGAGTAAATGTAGATAATATTGCTCCAAATGCCAATATAACTCAACAACCAAGTAGTTACACTCGTGGCACTACAATTTACTAATTACTGCTCAAGCTAATATTAAGGAATAATATGCAAGTTCTTTTAGCAGATAAATATGGCTTTTGCTTTGGTGTTAAACGTGCAATAAGAATTACAGAGAAAATAGCCAAATACAATCCACATACATTAACTATAGGACCTCTTATTCATAATCCATTAGAGATACAAAGGTTGCAAAAAGACTTTGATGTTCATGTGCAAGAGGACATTAATAATCTAGGGCAGAGCAAAAGTGTGGTTATCCGCACGCATGGAATTACAAAACAAAATCTTATAGAGTTGCAAAAAAAGGGTGTAGAGATAACAGATGCTACATGTCCATTTGTTACAAAGCCTCAGAAAATCGTTGAGGAAATGAGCAAAGAAGGATATAAGATTGTGATTTTTGGTGACTCTAGCCACCCTGAAGTTCGTAGTGTTATGAGCTATAGCACGGATATACCAATAGTTGTTGGGAATTTAGATGAAGTCAAGGCTATTAAGAGGATTCCAAAAAAGATAGCTATTATCTCGCAAACGACTAAACAGATTGAAAAATTCCTAGAAATTGTGCAGTATTTAATTGCTAATTCTTTGGAGGTACGTGTTTTTAATACGATTTGTAATGCTACTTTTGAGAATCAAGAGGCAACTAGAAACCTAAGTCAGAAAGCAGATATTATGATTATTGTAGGTGGGAAAACATCATCAAATACTAAGCAACTTTTCTTAATTGCAAAGGCTCATTGTGAAGATAGTTACCTAGTTGAAGATGAAAAAGACATTCAAAATGATTGGTTTATTGGAAAGAAAATATGTGGAATCACAGCTGGGGCTAGCACTCCGAATTGGGTAATAAAAAATGTAGAAAAAGCTATTGAAGCATTAAATATTGATTAAAAGTCAAGTATAAAAATTATGAGCAACTTAATAAAGATTAATTTAATCAAATGTAAGTCTGCAACGTTGCCAATCTTTAACAAATATAAAAAATAATGATATACAAAATATATTAGATAATTATTAATAATAACTATTACTTAAAAATCAATTGTAAGCTAGAGTTTCTAAATCTTAGATAATTTCTAGTTATGGCTTCTTCCTATAGCTAAAATAATGAGCAAATCAAAGCAAATAAGCCTAAAAATATAAATATAAAACCTTTGTATTTCGTAAATTTATTTATAAGGAATAATTATGAATAATATTAGATGTCTTACTTCTAAATTTTTATGCTTAAGTATTTTTACATTGTTGGCTATATATGGAGATGAAACAAGTAGCACATATTAACACTAATCCCCAAGATATAAGCGATACTAATAGCATTAAACTAGAAAAAATTGTAACTACAGCTAGTGGTTTTGATCAAGTTTTAAGCATCGCTCCAGCTTCTATTAGCGTTGTTTCACCACAAGAAATTTTAACCCGTCCTACGCGTGATTTAGGCTAAAGCACTCCAAAATGTCCCGGGTGTTAGCATTGATACAGGCGTTACAAAGACTGGTGGATATGGAATCTCAATTAGAGGTATGGGGACATCTTATACACTTATCCTTATTGATGGCAAGAGGATTAATGCAGATAATAGTGTTTTTCCAAATAGTTTTGGCGATTCTGTAACCTCATTCATGCCACCCCTTTCAGCAATAGAACGGATAGAAGTAATAAGGGGTCCAGCCTCTACGCTTTATGGAAGTGATGCTATAGGCGGTGTGATAAATATCATCACAAAGAAAAATTTTCAAGAATTGGGGACAAATATCAGCTATGATTATACCTTTCAAGAATCTAAGCCTTTTGGAAATTCACAAAGCCTTAGCGTCTTTACTGCTGGTCCTCTAAATAGTGCCAAGAATATGGGCTTAATGCTTAGAGGTAGAATATATACTAGAGATGGAGTATCTAATTCTGATTTAGCAGTAGCACCAAATCATACGGGAACTATTCCAAATAATGGCTCTAATCTTTCTAATACAAGTCTTACATCAGGACAAGTAGTAGGTTCTGCACCTGGTAGAATCTCTACCTTAGGCGGTAGGTTTATATGGAATAGTATAGATACAATAGGAGCTAAGAATCTACCAATTAATAGCATTTATTTTGATGTAGACTATGGAGAACAAAGATATGATAACTCTATGCGTTTGGTGTTAAGCAATAGGAGAACTTGCAATGTTTCAGCTAGTGATCTCGATTTTCAAAAATTAAGTGGTTATTCTAAGAAATACAATATTTATCGAGGTAATGTAGTTCTATCACATACTGGCAATTATATCTCTAATATAGATTCTATATTTTCATCTCTAAGGACTGATACTTCGCTAACATATAATATTACTAGCAATGCAGGACGTAATGTTACAACTACTGCAGCAAGTGGACTTAGTAACGGTGCAGTAAATGGTGTGAATGCGGGTGATAATAGAGAGCTTATCAATCAAGATTTAATTTTGGACCATAAGAGCATTATGTTCTTTCAGCTTGCTAGCTTTTTTGGAATGAATGTAAGCGTGGGAGCTAGGTATTGGTATAATAATTTTAATGATAAACTTTTACAAGTTTCTACATCTAGCTCTAATAAAGATCAGCATATTGATTCTCTTTTTGGTGAGATTGAGTTTAGCTTATGGGATAGTCTTTTTATAACTACAGGTGTAAGAGGGAATTTTAATTCCATCTTTGGTGCAAATGCTAGTCCTAGAATCTATGTCGCATATAATGTTTTTGATGAATGGCTAACCATCAAGGGAGGAATCTCTACTGGATACAAGAGTCCAGCTCTAAATCAGCTAATCCTTGATATTGTTAGCTTCTCTGGTTCTGGCACTAATCCCACTTATGGCAATCCCAATCTAAAGCCAGAATCTAGTATAAACTATGAGTTATCAATCTTAAGTGATAATAACTATTTCTCTGCCTCTTTAACTGGATTTTTTATACAGTTTAAGGATAAAATCAATCAAACGGGCGGCTTAGCTGGAAGTATATCTAACGGACAGATTATCCCTGGTTTAGGTGTTACCTGTGTAGCTACTAGTGGCAATTGTTCCTTTTTATAGCAATGTAGGTGAGGCTATAAGTTATGGCTTAGAGCTTTTTGGCACGCTTAAACCTATTGATATAGGTTATGGTTCTATAAGTCTTACTTCTGCATATACATATAATTATACAGAGATTACAAAGAGCAATACTGCTGTGATATATAGGTACACCGTTTAATAATGTCCCATTACATAGCTTCAATGTTTCTATAAATTATGATTTTGGTAAGTTTGGCGGTTATATTAGAGAGGAGATAAAAGCTGGTATTTATCGCGGTAATCCAAATGTCCCAAATTCTGCTACTAAAGCTAGAGGCGAGCTCTATGATCCTTATTATCTTACGCATATAGGTGGCTACTATCAAGTCAATGATAATTTGCGGCTAAATATGGCAGTGTATAACTTGTTTAATTTTAACTTTATAGACTTTATGCCTTATACAGGTAGCAATAATATGACTGCTTATGCTAATGTATTTAATTATATTAGAGAAAGTAGGAGATATTACTTGTCTGTAGTAATGGATTTTTAGTTCTGTATATTTATAGCATTGTAGTTTTTTATTATATTTTGTATAGTTTTGCTTAAGTCAAAACAAGCCAGATTATTTAAACAGAACTTAAAGTTTTTATATATCTAAAAATTTTTGCAAATATTGCTTTATGCTAATAGCAATCTAAATATAAAGCATAGTCAATGTTGTAACTTGTTCTTAAATATAAATTGCAAGGTAAAAACAAGCCCTACTGCATTAGCACCTAATATATCTGAATATAGCCCTGGTATTAAAAAGCAAAATCCACCAAAGCCTAGTAAGATTCTTTGCCAAATTGCCAAGTCTCCAAATAAATAAGCCTCTATAGCACCACAAAGGGCTAAAACGCCTATAATTGAGGTCAAACTCACCATTAGTATAGTTTGCAAATTGGCAAAGCTATCTGAATTGGCACTAAAATCAAGCATTAATAATTCTGGGTTGTAAATAAAAATAAAAGGTATGACAAATCCTACTAAAGAAAGCCTTAAGGCATAAAAACTTGTTTTCATAGGATCGCTTTTAGCTATACCGGCAGCTGCGAAAGAAGCTAGAGCCACAGGAGGAGTTATATTAGCAAAAATTCCAAAGTAAAATACGAAAATATGCGCCAATATAGCGGGTATATTAAAACTAGCTAGAGCTGGAGCTGCCATTGTAGCTGTGATTATGTAAGCTGGTATTGAAGGCAATCCCATGCCCAAAATTATAGAGGCTAGCATGGTTAGAATCAAAGATAAAAACAAATAGCCTTGTCCTAGTGAGACTATAGAGGAGCTAACGACATTGCCAAAGCTAGTAAGGCTTGTAACTCCTATGATAATGCCTACCACTCCACAAGCAATTACTACAGATAAAGAATTCTTAGCACCGTCTTCTAATGCACCCATTATATCCTTTAAATTCATACGAGTTTCTTTTCTAACCTGTGAGATAATAACAGTAAAAAATATAGTATAAATAGCTGCATAAGCCACAGCCATAGAGTTAGCCAAAAGCACTATTAATAAAATCATTGGTAAAAGCATGTGCCCTTTTTGCTTAAGGACTATTTTTAATGATGGTATGGAATCTTTGCTCATACCTTTGAGATTATGCTTTTTTGCATAAAAATGCACTCCTGCTAAAACACTTAAAAAATATAATAAGGCTGGAAGTGTTGCTGCTATGGCTATGGTAGAGTAGGTAGTGCCCAATGTTTCAGCCATAATAAATGCAGAAGCCCCCATAATTGGGGGAAGTATTTGTCCTCCTATGGAAGCACTAGCCTCCACAGCGGCGGCAAAATTTTTATCATAGCCTATTTTTTTCATTAATGGTATGGTAAAGCTTCCTGTGCTAACGACATTTGCCACAGCAGCACCATTAATGCTACCCATAAGGCCGCTTGAAATTACTGCTACCTTAGCTGGACCTCCTTGTCCCATGCCAGCTAGAGCTAGAGATAAATCATTAAAGAGCGAACTCATACCAGAGCGGGATAGAAAAGCCCCAAATAGAATAAATAAAAAAATAAAATTTGAACTAGCACCTATAGCAGAGGAAAAAAGCCCTTCAGTTTTAAGATATAGCTGTCCAAAAATATCACCCAAATCATATTCGCGCGTAATCAAAAGTGGGGGCATAAAATCAAAATGGCTAATAAAAGGATATATTAAAAATAAACATGTTAAACATGGCAAGATAAGCCCTGTAACCCTCCTTGCTGCTTCTAAAACTAGTATGGTAGTAAGAATAGCAAATATAATATCTGTGTTATTTGGTAAGCCTCCTCTAGTACTTACTATATTTTCGAATTCGTAAAAAATATAGACAAAGCCTAAAATTGAAGAGAAGAATAAAATATAATCCCAAAGTAAAAATTTAGATTGTCTAAAAAGCAGGAAGATTAAAGCCATTCCGCCGCATAAGTGCACACTTCTTAGTAAAAGCTCAGGAAGTGGATAAAAAGTAATATAAAGATGAAACAAAGAGTAGGCTATCAACACAGCCTTGATAAGAGCACACTCATAGCCACCAGGTTCTCTCATAGCCCTTTCTTCTAAATTATTCAAATCTTAATTCCATTACAAGCTATCTTGATTCAAGAGCTTTTAAGGCTCCATTGTGAATAGGAGCTACCATTCCATTATCTTTATTGGGGCTTGGTATGTCTTTAACAGCCCTATGAGAAAGCTCAAGCTTGTCTAAGTTATCAAAAAATGTTTTTGTGAGTTTCCTTACGTCTTCTTCGCTTAAATCTTTTCTTACTACAAGGGCATTGCGTATAGCTATAGTGGGCACTGGTTCTTCATTACCATAGGTATGGGCTGGAATTTCTAATGCTACGAAATAATCTTTAATTGAAGCAATTTCATTTGCCCTTTGAGTTGGAATGCTTACAAGAGCTAAATCAAAACTTTTTTCAAGTTGCAATATTGAGGCATTAGGTAATCCACTTGTTAAAAAAGCCGCATCAATTCTACCGTTTTGCAAAGCATCAGCGGCGGCTGCATATCCAAGGTAATCAGGTTTAATATCATCATAGTTTATACCAAATTCACTAAGCAAGAATCTAGCATTATTTTCTACCCCAGAGCCCCTATCGCCTACCGCAACCCTTTTGCCTTTTAAATCTTCTATACTTTTGATGCCACTTTTCTTTGAAGTGATGATTTGTATGAAATTAGGGTATAAAACTGCTATTTGAGAGATATTTTCAAGAGGTTTAGGAAAAGCCCCTATTCCATTTATGGCATCATTTAGGGCATCGGACATAACAAAAGCCATTTCTACTTTTTTTTGCTCTAATAAATTGAGATTTTCTATAGAGGCTCCTGTAGTTTGTGTTTTGGAATTAATGCCTAATTCTTTACTATATAGCTCAGCTAGGCTCGTTCCTATAATATTATAGGGACCTGCTGCTCCACCTGTAGCTATGGTAACAAGCTTAGTATCAAGAGTTTTTTCTTTATCTAAAGATTGCTTATTCTTGCTTTTATCTTCAGAGCAAGAAAGAAAAAAACTAATGAAAAATATTATAAACACAGATTTGTATAATTTATTTAGCATACATTGCTCCTTTGTTTATGTTTAGCTTTTGCTTAAAGTATCAAAAAATGCCTTAAAAAATACTTTTTAATGATTGTAAAAATTTGCAATACATTGAAAATAAATGTAACTCTTAAGCTATAGATTCTAAAAAGATTTAAGATTGCAAATCTAGTTCAGTATCTGCTACAACAAGTTTTACACTTAAGTTTTATTAGTGCTATTGTTTAATCAAATGGGATTTTAGACATTTTTCTACTGATTGCTTGTTTATTGTAGTTATTTTTTTGCATATGCAATTTAGAGTTATATGAAAGCCTATTTTATTCATCATGATATGGTTATATAAATTATCAAGTTTACTTTGATTTGCAAGTTAAGAATCTCTTTTGTAACAAGCTATTAATCCATAAAAAACCTCTAAATTAATTATTTTTTGCCTTCGCACCTCTGCTTAAATATTATTTGATGATCCTTTATAAATAAGGCTAAAAGACTAAGAGCTAAGAATGCTTCGTTCTCCTTTTGTATTTGGAGCAGATACAAAACCCTCTGCTTGCAATGCTTCTATAAGTGTTGCTGCCTTATTGTATCCTATGCTTAGGCGTCTTTGTAGATTGCTAATTGATGCTTTATTGTCCCTTAGAATAATGGCTTTTGCTTCTTCAAGAAGCCCCGAATCTGCAGATATTTTATCTATGAATCCTGCGTTATTTTGTTTTTGCTCGCTTAGGAAATTAGCATCATATTGCACTGGTCTTTGCTGTTTAATAAAATACACAATACTCTCAATTTCTTGTTCGCTTACCCAAGGAGCATGTATTCTTTTTAGGGAATCCACAGATTTAAATAATCCATCTCCATTACCTAGTAATCTCTCTGCACCAAATTCATCAAGTATAACTTTAGAATCTGTTTTATTCCCAACGCGATAACTTATTCTTGATGGTAGATTTGTTTTTATAAGCCCTGTTACAACATCTACGCTGCTTCTTTGTGTAGCTACAATTAGATGCATACCAGCGGCGCGTCCCATTTGCGCTATGCGAGTGATTGAGGCTTCTGCGTCTTTACCACCTGTCATAATCAAATCTGCTAATTCGTCAATCACAATTACAAAGAATGGCATACTAGATTCTGACTTCTCATTATATGAGTGTATGTTTTTCATTTTTGCATCAGATAGAATCTTGTAGCGTTTATCCATTTCTACAGTGGCAGCGTAAAGGGCTTGCACCGCCTTATCTGGTGCATTAATAATTGGGGTAATCAAATGAGGTAAGTCTTCATATGGTGCAAACTCAACTTGTTTAGGATCTATCATCATTAGCTTTAAGTCATCTGGACTATTGCGATATAGCAATGAAAGTATAAGCGCATTTACCCCTACTGACTTACCACTACCTGTTGTGCCTGCCACAAGTAAATGAGGCAATTTTGCTAAGTTCTCTATAACAATATTGCCCATAATGTCCTTACCAAGAGTTATACTAAGTGGATTTGCAGAGTGTAAAAATGCACTTGATTCAAGCACATCTCTAAGGTATATTGTTTGTGCATTACCATTTGGAATCTCAATTCCAATTACATCTTTACCGGGTATTGGAGCTTGTATTCTAATGCTTTTTGCTTTGAGTGCCATGGCCAAGTCATCTTGCAAGCTTTGCACTTTGTTTACCTTTACATCTGGTTCTGGACGAAACTCAAATGTAGTAACTACAGGACCAGTAAACACTCTGACTATATCGCCCCTTATCTTAAATACATGTAGTTTGTTTAATAAATTAGCTATTTTGCTATCAATCTCTATGTCCTGAATTTCCTCTTGATGTTTTGGTAACTGCAAAAGTGATAGAGGTGGGAATTTATACTCTTGCATACCATCATATTTTTGTGTTTTATCTTGTTGAATTTGATTATGTTCTGCATTGTTATGCTTTATATTGTCATATACTTGCGTATTTGAAATATTGGGCTCTTTGTTATTATTTATGTAATCATTTTGTGCTAAATCATAATTTAGTATATCTTGCTCCATACTCTTGTTTGCTTTGATATTTTTATTAGAATTATGATGCTGCTTCGTATATACTTCTGCATATTGATTTGTGGTATTGTCTATTTGATGTTCTTTTGTTTCTTTACTTTGTTCTGTTGTATATGCTGGGATTGGTGCAATGGCTAGATTACTATTCATTGATTTAAGATCAATGCTTGGCATTGTTTGATTTGATATATAGTTTTTTGTTATTTCATTATTTGGTAGGAACTGTTTAGCAATTTCTTGTATGCCTTGTTGTGGTGTAATAATTGGTGTGATCTGTATATTTGAATTTCCATGCTCGCTTATATTTAATTTGTCATTGTTTTCACTCAAACTTTGGGTATATGTTAGATTTGGTTTATTGTCGTTGTTTGTCTCATTCTTTTTATATGTTTCATAATTATTAGAATCTGCACTTGTATTTTGAGCATTATCGTGATTTTTGTTTATATTTTCTTCTGTAACTAATGGTTTGTTATAGAGTTTTTTTTTAGTATCGTCGCTAATTTGTATATCTAATTTGCTGTTATCTACATCTTTAGTATCTTTTAGATTTATTGACTCTTCTTGTTTGTGCATATCTTGATTTATGCTTTGTATAGCTTCTTTGTTATTTATATCTTTTAAGTAATCTAGTGTGTTAGATTCTTGTGTTTGGCTGTCTTTTGAGTTTAACTCTTTAATATTTTTATCTATTGGCTTTATTTCTTCGTTTTCATTTTGGTTGTAGCTATGGTTTGCAAGAATCTCAATTGGAGATGATGTTGATTCTATATATATTGGGCAAGATTCATTGTTAGTTGAATTATGACCATCAAGTAATAAATCTTCATCGGATAGATCTGTAAAACTATCGCCTATGTCATTAGCTGTAGTTTGTTTCACATCATTTTTGTTTGTTTCACTGGATATTGGGCTAGTATATGTGTGAATGTAAGGTTTTCTTAGTGACTTTGTTTTGTTCTGCTCATTTGTGGTGAAGATGGAGTTTGATCTTTGATTTGCTTGTGTATATATGATGCTTGGTTTTGTAATGTTTTGAACATTGGAATCTATTCTTGTTTGGTTTGCTGATTCTAGGTTGTGTCCTATTTTAGATTCCATTTTTGGTTGTATCTTTGTGGCAGAGTATTTTATTTGATTAGATATTGCTTGCTCATCATGGGATTTATTTATAGTTTTTGGAGATTCTTCTATGTTTTGTTTTATGCTTAATTCTATATTGGGTAATATTTTTGGATTTATTGTTGTATTATCTTGTTTTAGCTTTACTTGTTTTTTTATAGATGAAATATTTGTTCCCTCACTATATAAAACTTCAACCGTCTTTGGTTGTGGTTGCAAATTCTTGGAATCAAGTTTCATTTCTACAGGTTTTGAAAAGCTCTTTATTGTAGATTCTTCTATGGCTGGTTTTACATATTTAGCTGATATATCCATTTGTTCATCTATTGGCATTATTGGAATGTTATCTTTGTTTGTTGATAGTTTATGAAATCTTTTTAGCAAATCATCTGCTTTTGTGTAGATGTCTTGTGTTCTTGGTAGATAGTCCTTTGTTAGAGTGTCGACTTTTTGTTCCATGCTGCTTATATTATAATGCGGGGTGCTCATTGTTTTATTTGAATCTTTTTTTGGATTGAATAAGATCTTACTCATAGCATTGTCATATTTTATATTATTCGCATCTTGGGCTTGTTTTGTATTCGATTCTGGACTTATTTTATTGTTTGCTTCGGTCATAGATGATTGATTATTTGCTTCTTGCACCTTAGCCTTTATGTTATTTTGAACTAAAGGTATTTTTGCATTATCGTACCATATATCATGAGAATTATATTCTATTTCTCTATGATTTAAATCTAATGGTGTCATTTCATCTAATGGCTTTTCAATAAGAGGTTCTTTAAAAGCATATTTGTTATTTGTGGTCGTTTGCCTCTCGCTATATTCTGAGCTAAATGTCTTTTTGCTTCTTTTTTGTATGTAATTTAGCTTAATTTTTTTTAATGTCGTTTGTATTTTTATAATAGATGATTTCCAAGAATCAATACTCATACCAATCCTAGCACTAAGATATTTTTGCATAAATGATATACTTCGTCTCCATGTCATAAAAAAAGTCGCGCACATTAAAAGCAATACAAGAATAACTACTCCTATAGTGCCAATATATGGCATTAGCATATTGCATATTCCATTGCCCAAGATTCCAACACCAAAGATTAAAGATTGCAAAATGAGTAGCGATAAAAAAAACAATAGCGTAGCAAATGTTAGTTGTATCTTTCGAAATGAATATTCTGTGTTGTCATATAGTTTATAAAGCGGAAATAACAACAATGGTAAATATATATAAGCTATATAGCCAAATGCTTGGACGTTAAATATTGCAAATTTATTACCAAAACCATCAATTTTAAAGAACTTATTTTGGACTTGAGTGCCCTGCAAACCTATGTTTGGGTCTGTGTAGCCTAGTATTATTGTTATCCACAAAAATAAAATCAAACAGCTAATAAAAGCAAACATATATATTTTTTTTATTGTGAAATCCTCTTAGTTTTTGTGTAAAATTATAGCACAACATATCTTATAAGGCATAGGGAGTCTATAATGCACGGGAAGATTACGCGCTATACAGCAACTACTGGCTCTGGAGTCATTATGAATGCCTCAAAGAAAATATTTGAGCTTAAGAAGGAGAGTTGGCATGATGGTAGAAATAGGCCTGCTGTTGGAATGTACGTGGAATTTAGAACGGGTGATAATGGAATCCAAGTAACTGATGCTAGAGCCTCTAAGTATCAGGAGTTTCCACCCGATGCTCTAATTCGTGAGATAGACTTTTGGAAGAGCAATACAGATGAAGAGCTTAAAAATAAAGAGGCAGAGCTAAGGGCTAGGGAAATTCAAAAGATTTTCGCGCAGACAAATTACCTTAAAATTCAAGAAATAGAGCTTGATAGAAGTGTTCAAGATTGCATTAAGGAGTATTTTGCATTAGAGCTAAAAAGCGTTGAGTTTTTGCAAGAGTTAGATATTGCTTCATTAGCTCCTATTATAGATTTTTCTATATGTAAGAGGTTTTTAAACAAAGCATTGGATCATTTAATATTTTCAGATAGGAAGTTAAATATAGATATGTTTGCCGAGTTTCATGGTAGGCTAGGGACATTGGAATATTCTCATACTTTCTTTAGTAAAAATGATGTTAATCCACAAAGAGTTTTTGAAGAAGCATTTTTAGAGTATCAGCTTCATTATAAGGGTGCAATACGCGCATCAAGTGGAATTAAAGAGCGCATTATGCAGTTGCAAAATAAAATACGAACTACTGCTCATGATATTAAGGTTATATACAAGAGGATAGAAGCGAAGAAAGGTGACGAAAACGAGTTAAAAGAAAAAATGGCTAGAATGAGGGCTAATTCAGATAAGGCTCATGAGGAAGTCAAAACTCTTACAAGCGCATCAGAAAATCTAGATAATTTGTGCAAGGCTTTTTCAGAAAAGAATTTAAAGATATTTGAAGCTGTTTTCCGCAAAACCATGAATATGCTACGAGAAAAGACTGAAGAAGCTCTAAACGTAACCGCTACACAGCTAGATAATCAAATCTGGGAGCTTGGTATGAAGTCTGTATCAATTCGTAATGTTTTTTTCAAACATAATATTAATGAGCCGTATTGTATGATGACATTCTTGGGTCAGACTATAAAGAAGCTTGATAAAGGCAAAATTACAGCAGCAAACGAGCAAGCAATGTATCGCTATTATACCAGTCATCAGTTAAAATATGTTAAGAGATTTCTTATACTCACCAATCAGGCAAAGGTGGAAATAAGTGTTAAGATTGACATTATGAGTCAAAGCAAGAATAATAATGTAGTAATAGCTAAAAAAGATTCTGAATTCTTTAGAGAAATTAATAAAACAAAATTTCAAGAGATACTAATAGATCCAACAGGGCTTGATAAAAATGCTATTAGCCGATTGCTAGCCGACACGAAAGAATCAAAACACAACCAAGATTCAAACATTATTTTGCTAACAAAGGAACAAATCTCTCAAATGAAAGAATAGCAAATAGTGCTTCTAGCTTTATAGATTTTGTATTATCAGGCTCAATTGTTTATGTCTTGTATTACTCTGTTTATTATTTCTTTTGCTCCATCTCTTTTTGCATGATTTATTAGATTTTTTGAGCATTGTTCAAGTGGATAAGATATAATCTCTTCTAGTAGCTTTTGTGTTAAGTCATTATTCCGGTAACATTCTTTAATTTGCTCTTCAACATATAGTATAGCTAAGTCTTTATCACTTAAAAACTTTGCATTGAAGTATTGATGATTTTTTGCTGCGTATGGATATGGTATAAATAATGTGGGAAGTCCATTGCTTGTTAGCTCCCAAAGGCTTGATGCTCCAGCCCTGCTTATACAAAAGTCGCTAATAGATATTATATTTGCTAGCTCACTACTAAAGTCAAATAATATTACTTCTTTTTTTAACTTAGTTTCATTGTTGGCTTTTGATATATAATCTTGCATTTTAGATTCTTTACTGCTATTTTGATTTAGTTCTATATCTGGCATTTTTGTGCTAAATCCTAGTTTTTGATATTCTGTTTGGACTCTTTTATAATCAGCTTTTCCTGTTTGATGTATAATCTTTATACCCTTCTCATGGCATGAAATAGCTAATGCTAATGCTAAATCATTAATCGCTTTAGCTCCTTGTGAGCCACCTAAAAATAGTATAAAATTCAGGTTTTTCCTCACTCTTTGTTTGTCAAAAAAGATTTCGTTTACAGGATATGGAGTTATTATTGAATTGTTGAATGTGAAACTAGAGAAAAATAAATTGCAAAATGGTTTTAGCAATTTATTAAGAGAGCCTATGAAAGCATTTTGTTCGTGTATAAATAATGGAATTCCACCAATCAAAGAGCCAAACCCCCCACTAGCAGCGCAAAATCCTCCGACGCTAATGCAAGCACTAGTGTTTAGATCTTGCATGATTTTTTTTGCTTTTTTTGCTTGGATTATATTTTTGCCAAGAGCTTTAAATTTATTTAGTCCTCTTTGATTCACAACTGGAACAGAATCTAGGAAGAACATGTTATCAAATATATTGCCTCCATAAAACCATTCTTTATCTTGACCTCTTGTCCCACCTATATATAATGTATTAATGCCTTGTGCTTTGCAAGCTATGCCTAATGCCTTAGCTATGGATAGATGACCACCTGTCCCGCCTCCCGTAATTGCTATAGTATGTTGCATATACATCCTTAAGAAAAATTAATTGAATAGTCAATACTTTTATGGCAGAATAAAGATATGCATCTTAATTGCATAAATGCACATTAACTTAACAATATAAATTACATGCTTTTTATGCAACTTCAAAAGAAAATTATACTAAAATATATAAACTATTATAATATTAAGGGTAACTGATGTTAGTGAGACCAGAGAAAATTGATGAAATGTATCCGAATGTGGGAAAGGATTTTGCAGAAGTATACCATTATTCTGAAAAAGAAGATGATTTGAATATTTTAAGGGAAGGTAAGATTGTTAGGATTGATGAAGATTCAGTGATGGTAGATGTCCAAGAGAAAAAAGAAGGACGCATGGACATTAGAGAGATAAAAGATTCTGAAGGCAATCTATTATTTAAAGTTGGTGATACTATCTTAGTTCATATTTCAAAGAGAGGTAGCTTGCGAGTCTCGCATAAGAAGGCTTTGCAGTTTCAAAAAACTAGCGAAGAAATAAAGGCATTAGGAGATGATTATAAGGATAAAATTGTAGAAGGAGTTATAATTAAGAAAAATAAAGGCGGTTTTGTTGTTAGCTCTGCTAGCGGTGTCGAGTATTTTATGCCGCGTTATTATGCTGGGCTAAAAGATGATGTTAAACATGAGGGCAAAACCATCAAAGCATGTATTATAGATGTTAATCCAGAAATATGCTCTATTACTATTTCTAGAAGGAAGTATTTGGGTATCCATTCTGATATTCAAAAAGAGCATGCAAAGAAGCTTATTGAAAGTGGATTAGCTTATGAAGGAGTTGTTAAAAGTATTCAAAAATTTGGTGTATTTGTAGATGTTGGTTGTGTTGAGGGATTGGTTCATGTTACAGAGATTAGCCATAAGGGTCCTGTAAGCCCATTTAAGATTTATAAGGTTGGTGATATAGTTCAGGTTAAACCTGTATCATTTGATGAAGAGAGAAATAGGCTTTCATTATCAATTCGTGCCTTATCAGAGGATCCTTGGAAAGATATTGATAACGAGATTAAAGTTGGGTATGTTATTCGTGTTACGGTTAGCAATATAGAGTCTTATGGTGCATTTGTTGATTTGGGTAATGATATTGAAGGGTTTTTGCATGTTTCAGAGATGTCTTGGGAGAAAAATATAAAAGAGCCCAGGGATTATTTGAATGTTGGAGACGAGATTGATGTTGAGGTAATTGAGATTGATCCGGTTAATAAGAAATTACGCGTTAGCCTTAAAAAATTACAAGATAAGCCTTTTGACGCGTTTGTTAAGAGTCATAAAGTTGGTGATATATTAAAAGGAAAAGTAGCTACGCTTACTGATTTTGGTATGTTTGTTAGTGTGGGTGAGGTAGATGGGTTGGTTCATAATGAGTATGCCTTTTGGAATAAGTCTAAAAAATGCAGAGATGTGTTTCATGAGGAAGATGAAGTAGAAGTTAAGATTCAAAAAATAGATAGAGTAAATGAAAAAATTTCTCTTAATATGCGTGATTTAGAACAGTCTCCTATTAGTAAGTTTGCTCAAAAATATAAAATAGGAGATGATATTAGTGGTAATGTTATTAGCATTAAGCCATTTGGAGTTTTTATTAGTATTGATGGCGAAGATGTAGATGGCGTAATTCGCAATGAAGACTTAGGTAGTAATATTGATAAAGAAAATATGAAGATTGGTGATAAAATTGACGGTGTTTTGGTTCATATTGACAAGAAAGCTAATAGGATTCGTGTTTCTGTGCGTAAGTTGTTAAAGAAAAAAGAACAACAAGAATTAAGAGAATATAATTCTTATGAAAAAGTTGTATTAGGTGATGTATTAGGTGATCTTAAAGAACAATTACAAAATAAAGATAATCAATCTTAAGTAAATGTAATAGGCTTAACGCATGATTAAGGGTATTATTATAGCTTTAGGTTTTGTTGTTGTTATAGCTGGTTCATATAGTGTTTATGCTTTTTATAAAAAATTGCAAAATAACGATGTTATGATAGAAGAGTCGCCTGTGATTATCCCTTCAAATGAGGGATTTATTACACCTCCTAGAATTCAGATTTCTAACAATAAGGAGTGGATTCAGAATACAGAAAAGGTTTCAAAAATTTCTACTTTTCAATTTCCCGCAAATGTTCTTGACATTTCTATAGATGTAAAGAAAGAAGTGGATATAAAGATAGATCCAACTAAAATAGTAGTTAAAAACCTTGATGATTATAAATTCTTTTGTCTAAATGAGATATTGCGGCAGAAACGTGTTGATTTTTCATATTTTAAGAATGAAAATTCATTACATTTATTGCTTTTTATTCCTGATGAGACAAAACGAAAACTATTATTGAAGGATTTTGAATATTATGATATAGAATATGAGGTTGGTGTTAAGGCATAGTTATTCTGCATGAATTTCACCGATACGATAATATAGCTTTATTAGAGGATAATTAATTAATGCTAAATAATTCACAATCAAAGACGATAGTCGATATTATAAAAAAATGTAAGAATATAGCAGTTGTTGGACTAAGCCCAAATCAGAACAAACCTAGCTATGAGGTTAGTAAATATTTACAAGAAAGGGGATATGAGATTTTTCCAGTTTATCCTAAAAAATGTGTAATTTTGGGGAAAGAATCAGTTTCAAGCATTAGAAAAATAAACGAAAATGTTGATTTAGTGCTTATGTTCCGCAAAGGTGAATTTGCTACTGAGCTTATAGATGATATAAGTGCTAAGGGAATAAAGAATTTTTGGTTGCAACTTGGTATTACAAATGATAATGTTCGTCTTTTATGCGAAGAGCTTGGTATTAATTTTGTCCAAGATGCATGTATCAAAATAGAGATTAATAAAATGGAAATTGATAAACAAACCGCAAATCAATAATCTATTAGCCTTGTAATTTACTCTAAATTTATCAAATCAATCTAATGACACTTTTTTAACTCTCTTTTTGTTTAATATGTCTGTCTTTATTTGCTGAAGTAAATTTACCTTTTTATGAATTTAGTTTCTAGAATTTTTTATACCAATTTCACATAATTTAGCTTTTGATTATTACATTCATTTTATTGATATGATGATATTTTTTTACTGCATTTATTATTTTTATAGTAAATAGATTTTATTCTTTAGCCATTAATCCTAAAAGTATTTAAGTTAATTTTAATCTAAAGTGTGTTGCTAAACCTAATAATTAAATTATACAAACAATTATTAATATTTAAATTATAAACTATTTATTTTTATTCTTAAGATTATTATTATTTTTTTATGATTATAATTTTGAAATAGTTTTTATGAAAATCTAATTATAGTGAGGAGTTTATAATCATGTATGTATGTAGTAGAAATATACATAAGTTAAAAGTATTTAGTTTTTGTTCCTTGTTTATTATTGCTCAATCTTAGCAGATGACGATATTGGGATGGACAAATCTCAACTCCAAAATTCTAACAAAGATGATAATCAAGTTAAATATCGCTTAGATTCTGTTGTTACAACTGCTACTGGTTTCGCACAAGACAAAAAGGATGCCCCCGCATCTATTACGGTAATTCCACAAGAGGAAATTATTACGCGGCCTATTAATGATTTAGGTGATGCAATACAAGATGTTCCTGGCGTTTTTGTTGAGGCTACAAAAACAGGTCAAAATCAAATTACCATGCGTGGTTTGGGTGCGGCATATACTTTGATTCTAATTGATGGTAAGCGTCAAAATGTCAATGGTAGCTTTGATGCCAATGGCTTTGGCGGAGCATTCTCTAGCTTTATGCCTCCTGTATCTATGATAGATAGGATAGAGGTTATTCGTGGTCCGGCATCTGTGGTATATGGTGCTGATGCTATGGGGGGGGGGGGTAGTTAATATTATTACAAAGAAGAATCCTCAAAATCTCACAGGTAGTGTTATGTTAGAGGCAAATATCCAAGAGCAAAGGGAAAACTGGGGAGATAGTTATGGAACTAATACTTATGTAGCAGTACCGATCATTAAGGATAAATTATCATTTAACGTGCGTGGGGGATATAAATATCATTTTGCCAATGAGTTTAAGACACCAACTGTAACAAATAATGCAGGCAACCCATTCTTTGGTCATGCTCCTGGTAGGTGGTATAGCTGGAATGCTGGTGCTAGGATTGATTGGATTATTAATCCAGAGAATACTATATTCTTTGATGGTGAATACTATCACATTACCAATACAACTCTAAATACTTCTGCACAATCAGTTTCTGCTACTAATGATTTTAATAAGGCAAATACAAGCGTGAATCATGAGGGTGCATATAGTTGGGGTAAGACAAATAGCTATGTTCAATTTTCTGACACACAAAGGATCCCGCATATCACCACTGGTTTTGGCAATGTAAGCGGTCTGCTTAATTATAACTCTATGCGGAGAAATCAAGCCATAGCACTTAGCTCTATGTTTAATCAGGATTATGACTTTAGTAGTTGGGGGTGATTTAGGTGTTACAGCTGGTGTTTATTATTACTGGGAAAGGTTGCAAGTCGCGGCTAATAAGGTGGATAGAAATATGCATCAATTTGCAATCTTTGCCGAAGGACAGTGGTTCTTGACAGATCAATTTTCTACCACACTAGGATTAAGATATAATTATGCAAATCTTTATTCCACTATACCTAATCCTAGATTCTATCTAAATTATAATCCAACTAGTTGGCTAACGTTAAAGGGCGGTATAGCAGGTGGTATGCAAATACCTGGCTTAAATGAGAGCTTTGATGGTGTGGATATATCTGTAGGGCGCAGCACCGTTTATGCATTTGGAAATCCAAAACTAAAAGCTGAAAAATCTTGGAATACTGAATTCTCTGCTATTTTTGATACCGATCCTGTGTATGTAGTTGGCACTGTATTTTTCACATATTTTTTAGATCAAATCCAAAGTATTAGCGTAACAGGTGGGCAAAACGTATTTGTGCCAATAGTAAATCAAAATTGCCCAGATAGTGCTACTTGCACCGTTTTCAATAATGTAGATAAATCTTTTATGGCTGGGGTAGAGTTCTCCTTGCAGACTAAGAGTTATTATGGTTTTAGCCTTGATGCCTCTTATGGCTTTATATGGACAGAGCAGTTATCTGGCTCTTTAAAGGGAGAGCCAGTAAATAGCATTCCTAGACATAAACTAGTTGGCAAGGTCAACTATAAGTGGGAGAATCTGCATGCTTATCTAAGATTAACAGGTAATTATCAAACACCAACTCTAGCGAATGCGGGGAATGCAAGAAGCAATGTGCGAAATATTGTAGGCTATTTTTATAAGGATTATACATTGGTTGATTTGGCTGTTAGCTACAAGTTGTTTAAGCTTTATATGTTAACCTTTGCAATCAATAATCTATTAAATCTTAATTTTATAGATTTCTCTAAATTTACTAATAATAACACAACTACTTATCAGAACAATTATCAGAGATTTTTACCCGGTAGGAATTATTGGTTTAGTTTGAAAGTAGATTTCTAGGATTATATTATCTATGCCATTTTAGCTATTTTTATTATAAAGCCTTTTTTCTATTACATAGATTTGCTTAATGTTATTAGGAAAATAACTTAAATCTTTGTAATGTTAAAGTCCAAAATTAACTAAGATAAAGAAAGCTCTCTGTGTAGACTCTGGGTAATCTAAAATATATATTTTATACTTCTTTTAACCTTTTATGAATTTATCTTGATGCTCTTATGGGGCATCAATATATTAAATTTGTATTGGTAATTGAATAAGGTTATGATATAGGCACTTTAATCCATTTAGATTAATTTTTACTTTCATTGCTCTATCATAAATATAGAATCTTATATCATCTAACCTTTAAAAATAACCAGTAAAACGTAGATAAAATTGTCTTGAAACAATATTCATTTTTGCATTAGGATCGATATATGTTATCTGATTAGAAGTAGGAAGTTTAACGCCAATCTCTGCTGCAAGTCTGCTTTTTGTATAAATAAGTCGATAGGCAATATTAAATACAGCAGATACCTTTAATGTGCTGTCTTCTAAAAATGTTATTTTTTTATTCCAAAAAACAAATTGAGGTCCTACTCCTAATGCAATTCCATGTGAAAAATTTGTTAGATTTATAAAATTCCACAATAAATCTATATTTATTGCGACATCATTGAAGCTATTTGTCCACTCTGTTTCACATTTTGTTAATTTACAATGTTCTATACCGGAAAAATTAAAATTAGAATCTACGTAAGCTCTTAATCCTATATTACCGTTAAAGAAGAACTTATATCCAACTAAAAATCCAGCACCTATAGCAGCAAAATTATTTTTTTTCACCGGTAATAAACCCCTCAGTAGTCCTATTTATACTTGCTACAGACAATGTTAATCCAACCAAAAAGCCATTTCTTCAGTTCCGCTACTATATTGTCCCTCCGTCTCGGCTCCTATTACTGTGTTGATTAAGGACATAAGAGCAATGCCCAAAATTATTTTTTTCATCTAATTCTCTCCTCTAAATAAATTATTTTATTATTTTTACTAAAAATTATGGTTTTTGTTAAATTTTTTTTCATAATTTTGAAACTATTTCGTTTATCATGCTTATTTATGATGTGAAATATATTTTATGATTTAAGCCTTAGTGGTTACTTTTTCAAACTAAAAAATACTGCGCTACCAAATAGTATTGCGCCAAACATCATGATTGCTAGTAACAGCGGTGTATTTGCTCCAAATACCCCAACTAGGAAAGATATGATTCCAGCTAGGCTAAATTGTGTTGTCCCAAGGATTGCCGATGCCATACCTGAACATTGCTTAAATCTTGCCATAGCAAGAGTGGTTAAATTTGGCAATAGGAATCCAAGCATGGATATTGTTGTAAAAAGCATAAGTTCAAATGCGATTAAATATATATTATTAGAGCTTAAGAACAGCGAGTAATGCCATATTATTCCTACCAAAACAAGCAATGCAGCAAATATACACATAGCAATAAAGGCATTCTTTGATATGGTTGCAGGACTTGATTTAAAGACTATTTTAGCATTAATGCTAGAACATATTACAAAGCCAAAAGCATTAATTGCAAAAATAATTCCATATGCGTTTCTACTCAAGTCAAAGACATTAATAAATACAAATGATGATCCTGTTATGTAGGCAAACATAGCTGACATAGCAAGAGCACCCCCTATTACATAGCTCATAAAAACCCTATCAAGTAGAATCATCTTATAGTTACTTAGTATTAGGAATATTTTCCTCAAGTAAAAAAATAATTGATAAAAAGATTCCAATACCAAACAGAAATAATATAAAAAATATGCTTTTCCAAGAGAAGAATTCAAGCAATATTGCCCCAATGGATGGCGCAAGCATAGGTGCTAAAGATGATACCACCATCATAAGAGCAAATACTCCTGCTGCTTCTTGTAAGTTGAATTTATCATTTACAATAGCCCTTGCTATTACAACTCCTGCACAACCACCTAGTGCTTGGAAAAATCGCAGCACAATAAAAGCATATATAGAATCTATAATCATGCAACCAAAGCTAGATACAATAAATAGCATTATGCCAATGTATAGCGGTTTCTTGCATCCAAATATATCGCTTAATGGACCATAGATTAATTGCCCTAGCGCAAATGCTACAAAGAAGCTTGCAAGTGATAGCTGTGCGTAAAAATCATCGACTTCAAAACTCTTGCTAACATTGGGTAATGCTGGTAGATACATATCTGTAGCAAGTGGAGCAACGCTTGACATGAACGCTAACATGGATATTAGCTTTACCTTTTCCGTGCCTTTAATAGTGGCTATATTTGACATACATGTCCTTATATGCTTGTTTATATCGCAGAGATTATAAAAAATATTTGTTAAAACTTAATCTTAGCATCTGCATATGTTTTGCTATGTAGTTGAGTTTACTATATATTTATATTTGATTTATTTTTTACTAGGATTCAATGTATAAGTTTGTATAGCTTAAATTAACTATTTTATAAAAATGTTAATATTTAGTTTAATCTATAATTATATTTTGTAATTCTAACACAAATTTTTGTGCTATGTTATATCAAAAATATATTTTAAGCAATAGGTTTTATATTACCAATGAAAGATATTACATTATTTTTAAGATTGAAATATGAATATTTTTAGAAATAAATATAGTGCTAAAGTAGAAAATTTAGAATCTATTTTATTAAATATGATTTAGAAGAGTTTACGATGGTCGGAGTAGCGGGATTCAAACCCACGACCTCACCCACCCCAAGGGTGCGCGCTATCAGACTGCGCCATACTCCGAGTTAATAAAGTATTTTATCATAATGTCTATTGCTTTGGCAATATTTCGTATATTGCGAAACTTTATTTAAATAAGCTTTGTATATATTTATGCATATTATTTTTTCTTATAGCTTTTTCCTTTATTAAATAAGTATAAAAATATACATAGAGATAAGCCAAGCACTAATATAATTGTGCTAAATGCCTCAAAATATGAGAATGGTGCACTTAAGTCAAAGACCTTAAAGCCAAATATATTAAATCCATTACATTTAAAATTATTGAATGCATATATAATGAATATTAACATTGAAGTATATGTCATCAGTATTCCTTATTATTTATTTGTCTTATTATTCATGGTATTGACTTTTTTGCTTGGATATATATACCACCAAAGCAAAATTGCAAATATCATCATAATAATGCTTAATATCTGCCCCATACTAAGATGTAAGAAGTAATATCCCATTTGAGAATCTGCCTCTCTTGAATACTCTGCTAAGAATCTTGCAGCAGCATAACTAAGCGCATAAATTACCATTAGCATTCCTTTCGTTTTTGCTTTATACAAGAAGAAATATACTATCAAGAATACCACAATCCCCTCTAAGAAAGCTTCAATAAGTTGACTTGGATAACGCAGCGCACCGTCTACATAAATGCCAATACCCTTAAGCCATTCTTGTTCTATCTCCCTGCCGTATAGCTCTTTATTTAAAAAGTTTCCTATACGTCCAAAGACATAACCAAGCGGCATGCTAATTGCGGCTAAATCCAATAATTCGCATGCAGTAGTCTTTGATAGTTTCTTGAATCTATAAAATAAAAATGAGGCAATCAAGAATCCCAACACAGCTCCATGGAAGCTCATTCCAGCTATGCCTACAAATTCTCCATTTACATATGGATTGAAAGCTTGCCATGGTTTGATTATATAATATATGAAATCATCTGTATATATGAATAGATAGCCAAATCTCGCTCCTAATACAATTCCTACTTCAATCCATATAAAATAACTATCAAGTAGATTAGAGCTAATATTTTTAAATCTCTGATTTGTATTAGCAAAATACTTTGCTATGCCAAACCCAAGTAATAAGGCAGTAATGTAAGCTAAGCCATACCAATGTATACTAAATCCAAATATCTCAAATGCTATTGGGCTAAAATGTGAGTATATATTATTCCAAGTATTCATAATATGCCTTTTTTATTACTACAAGTTAAAGTATTTGTTTGCTTGTATGTAAAATTCTGATATTTAGTTTTTGTGATAAATAATATATTTAGATTCCGTTTTGGTTTTATCATTTTTCAATCCTAAATAAGAAATCTCGTTCATATACTCTTAGTAAGGCTATAAATAGAGCGTTGATTGCTGGTCCTATGATTATTCCCCAAAATCCAAATGAGCCTATACCTGCTAGAATTGCGAAGAATATAAGAAATTCGCTGATTTGCAATGGTTTTTCTAATAACTTGGCATTAACAATTCCTATAATCCAAGGTTTAAGAAGATTATCAATAATAAATCCAATAAATATAGCACTATATAATACTAGTATTATTGCTTCCTTTGTATCTCCATTTAGATATAATATTATACTTATAGGTAACCATACAATTACACCTCCAATAATTGGTATAAGAGAGCAAATTCCATAAATAATCCCAAGTATTACGCCATGAAAACCAAACATATATGTAATAATGCCAAATGCGCTTCCTTGCAAGACTACATTAAAAATCGTAGATAGAAATACTATTCTTAATGTGCCGCTTACTTCATGTGAAACTTGGTTTATTTGTTCTGCGCTAAATGGAAGTAGCTTTGTTATATATGAATAAGCCATTTGTCCCCAGTGTAGAAAAATGAATACGAAAATTATGATGACAAACCCATCTAATATAATATTAAAACTACCTTGTCCTAGGGCTGTTGTATATTTTAGAATCATTGCGGAAATTTTTGCTGGTGAGAACTCACTTATATATGATGCTATATCTTCTAATGGCAATCTTTCTTGTAGCTCGGGTATAGATTGAAATACATTAATTATATGTTCTTTAGCTATGTAGAATAGATTTGGTAAATTATTCCAATCTGTATCTCTTATTATAACTACTGTGTAGGAGAGTATAAATCCAAGAGGTATAAATATAAAGCATATTATAAAAACAATGATTGATAATGACGCTAGGATATCGTATTTTAGAAGCTTTTTTAATGGGGCTTTAATCCAAAATATACTTATGCAAAGTAATAATGCAATGATCATATCGGGTATATAGGCGTAATATAACGTTCCTATTGCGCATAAACACATGGTAAATATGATTGTAAAAAATATCTTAGTTTGCATGAATAGACCTTAATAGGTTTTATGCGATAATTAATTATAATTGACTGCTATCTACTTAAGGAATTTAGCTTTTTACTAATTCTCCATTTGTAACATTTTAGTATAGCTTGCTTTTATTATCTGAATCTATATTGCTTGTTACATAATTTTATGGTTAAAATATTCTGTTTTTAAGACTTATTAGTTATTGAATGTCTTAATACTAATCCAAATATGAATTATTAATTCGCATTTTTGTATTAAGTATGTATTGAAATTTCCAAACTCATAAGCGATATTTCACATCTTTATAATTTAGATTATTAAACATTAATAAGATAATCCAAAATCCTATCAAATCTATGAATTTTTGTATAAAGTTATTATCCTTCCTCTAGCGGTATTAATCTAGTGTCTAAGTTATTTTCTTTTTCATAGTTGGCAATGATTTCTCTTACTCTTTCGCCTTCTATGACTTCTTTCTCTAATAATTCGTTTGCCATAGATTCTATAGCACCTTTATAGTGGATTAGAGTTTGCTTTACATGCGCATAATGTTCTTCTAGTTGTTTTTGAATATATTCGTCTATTTTTTGTGCGGTTTCATTGCTATACTCCCTAGTATTACTGCCTCCCCCTAAGAATCTATTTCTTGCTGTAAAATCCTCTAATACCATCAGTCCAGAAACATCAGTCATACCATAATACACTATCATATTTTTAAGGATTCCAGTAGCCCGTCTCAAATCATCAGACGCTCCATTAGATATTTCATCTAAGAAAACATCCTCTGCGCCTCTACCACCTAAAAGCACATCAATAGTGGCTAACATCTCGTGTTTTTGCTCTAAGTGCCTGTTTTCCTCCGGTGTGTGCAATGTATATCCTAAAGCTCCCATTCCTCTTGGGATAATGGAAACTTTGTTTACTCTATGTGCTCCCTTTGTAACTTCGCCCATAAGCGCATGTCCGCTTTCGTGGTATGCGACAATCTTTTTTTCTTTAGGTGATAATCTGCGAGATTTCTTTTCTAATCCTATCATGGTCCTTTCCATAGCCTCTTTGAAATGTCTATGTGAAACTTCTTTTTGGTTTTCTCTACCTGCTAGTAATGCTGCTTCATTTATGATGTTTGCTAAATCAGCACCAGCTAGCCCAGCAGTAAATTTTGCGACTTCAGTTAAATCTACATCTTTAGATAACTTTACTCCTTTAATATGCACTTTAAGAATATCAATTCGACCTTTGAAATCAGGTGCATCTACAAGTACTTGTCTATCAAATCTACCAGGTCTAAGTAGTGCAGGGTCTAGAACTTCAGGTCTGTTTGTAGCTGCTAATACTATTACTGGTGCGTTGCTGCCAAAGCCGTCCATTTCTGCTAAAAGTTGGTTTAGTGTTTGTTCTCTTTCATCATTTCCTCCAACCATTGAGCCAGCTGCACGACTTTTACCTATAGCATCAATCTCATCTATAAAGATAATGCTTGGAGCTTCTTTTTTTGCTTTCTCAAATAAATCTCTCACACGACTAGCACCAAGCCCTACAAACATTTCAATAAAACTGCTACCACTCATTGAAAAAAATGGCACATTAGCCTCACCAGCTACTGCTTTTGCAAGTAATGTTTTACCTGTGCCAGGAGGTCCAACTAGTAAAACGCCTTTTGGAATCTTAGCTCCTACAGCCGCATATCGATCTGGGTGTTTAAGGAAATCAACAACTTCTACAACTTCTTCTTTTGCTTCCTTATTCCCAGCCATATCATCAAATCTAACATTAGGTCTTTCGGCATTAATTAGCTTGCTTGCGTTTCCTAGTCCAAACATTCCTCCACTCATGTTTTTTTGCATACGGCTAGTCATAAACATCCATATAGCAACGATTATAAATATAGGCATAAGCCAACCTAGCATGTCTGTAAAGAAATTTTGCTCACTAAAGCCACTATACTTAATTTTATATTCATCAAGTAGTGGTATTAATGTCATATCCTGAACTTTTTTTGTTGTGTAGTAAATTGTAGGATGTGCATTTACACTTATAGCTTTAATTACTGTTTGACCGATTGATACACTTTGTATTTGTCTACTTTTTATTAATTCCTTAAATTCCGAATACTCGATTGTTTGACTTATACTATTGCCTCCCAAACGTCCAAATAGGCTTGCATCGTCAGGGGAGAAAAATTTAAAAATACCGAATGCTAAGATACCCAAAACTATAAAAATAAGAATAGAGTTCTTATTGTTTGGTTTTTTGTTGTTCATGTCATTACCCGCCATATCTTCTCTCTTAATTTACAATAAAACCTAATAATTATATTACCCTTTTATAAACTTTAAGGATACCCATTCGTCAATTTGCTGTTTTTCTATAAGCCTTAAAGGTTTAAATGCGTTAATAATTTTATCCTTAGAATCATCAAGAATCCCAGATAATATCATAGTCCCTCTAGGCTTTAGACATTCTATTAACTTCTGCCTTAGTAGCAACAAAACAGAGCTTACAATATTGGCACATATGCAGTCATATTCGTTTGGCAATGTGATGTCTTTTTTCTTTATATTGGAACTTTTGCTTATGTTTTGTATGTCTGCTTTGTGGTATGGTGTAGCTATTTTTCTACCTATGGATTCTAGGCTTCCTTGCCATATTGCTTCGTATGTTGAGTTATTTTTATAGAAATTTTGACTTGATTGCGCGCATGCATATGAGTCTGTATCACAAGCATATACTTTTGCCCCCAACTTTGCGCCTATAATGGATAATATGCCACTTCCACAACCTACATCAAGCATAATTTTTCCTTCTAGTTTAGTCTTACTTAAAAACATAATGCACATGCGAGTTGTTGCATGATGTCCGCTACCAAAGCTAAGAGATGGCTCAATTATTATTGTTTGAAATAAGTCTGGATTTGGTTTATATTCTTCTTTTATATTGGCTATAAATTGTGCTTTTTTATCTTTATGCCAGCTTGGTGATATATAAAATTGTCCGCATATAATAGGCTGTATGCTGTTTTTATATTCCTTTATCCAATCTTTATTTGGCACTTTGAATATATGCACTCTTACTTGTTCTTCTTTTGATATATCATAGAATCTTAGTTGTCGATTTTGCCTTGATTCTATAATTTTTGTTCTTGTGATTATATTTTTAGCTCTTGTGGTTGTCCTTATTATGTAATCTTGATTTATAAACGGGTTATTTCTTTTTTGCAGTAGTTTTAGTCCAATTTTAGAATCTAGGCTATTTATAGCTTTTGTTTCAGTTGGAATAATGAGCTTTTTTACTGTGTAAAAGCTTGGTCTATATTCTTTATGTATAAACTTTATTGTTGTTTGTTTGTTATCAGACATATTTAGGATATTTGAATATGCTTGTTGTATCTCTTTTAGTATGTTTAGTATTTCATCAAGAGGTTTGTTGCTGCGCCAAAGTATATTTGATTTTGATATGGATATTTTATTATTATCAAGTTTTTCTCCAGATAATTTATGTGCTAATACATGCAAGTTTCTTGATTTTTTCATAATTTTTCCTTATTTGTAAAAAATTTCTATGTTATCTAAAAGCAAATGCTCGTCTATACATTTATTGTTCTTGCTTGTATCCTTTATGCAAAGCCTGTAAGATAAGATTATTTCATCTTGCGCATTTTTATTGGTGCTTGCTAGAAATGTCTCTACTCCTTTTAATAGTAGCTTATCATTGAAATATAATTCGCTATTTATTAGTTTTATTGTTTGAGGTGTGGTTTTCATAGAAATATCCATGAAGTTGGCATTTTTTGCTGGTAAGAATAGGGCATTATAGGCATCATATTGCAGCGTATTACCTGAAATAATAATTGAATCTATCTTTGCTAGATATAGATGCTTATTGATGAATAGTTGTGTTTCAAATAGCGAGCTTTGTTTTAGTAGGAATTTATGTAGTGCTTTGTTTTGTGATTGCAAAGATTGTATATTTCTTAATAAAGCTGTGCTTATTAGCCCTATTATTAGAATTACAAACAGCATTTCAATAATGCTAAAAGCTTCTTTATATAGTGCTTCTCTCATATCCTTAAAGCTCTTGTGGTTCTAACATTTCTAGCTCTAACATTTTTTTTTGCAGTCTTGCATTTTCTAGTCGTCTATCTTCAACCTCTTTGGCAATTCTTTCCTCATCCTTTTTTAGATTCCATAGCACATTAAGCGAAGTTGCACCAAAAAACAAATATCCGATATATAATCCAGTAAAGCATGCAAGCATCCCCACACCAATGAATATTCTTTTAGAATATAAAATATAATCAATTGATTTGCTTTGATAATTTGCCTTGATAGTTGACACTAAATCTAAATCATTTGCATCTAGTATTTCATCTATTTTAGAATTCATACCAGAGTCTTTGACTTTAGAATCCTTAAGATATTTAGTAGAGTTTTGTTCTAAATCTTCTTCCTTTTCCATAGAAGTAGATTCTTTTGGAGAATCTTTTTCTATATAATCTTCATTTAAGTCTTTATCTAAATCATCTTTTATAGGATCATGGCTACTAGTAAAATCTTTGCCTATTTCTTTATCATCTTTTTTATTTTCCTCATACTCTAATTCTTCTTGCTCTTCTTGCTGTGTTAAACTAGATTCTAAGTCATTGCTAAAATCTTGATTAATATTTTGTGTGATTTGCCCATTTTGTGCAAATACCTTTGATTCTTGATTGGAATCTTCAACTTCTATTAAGTCTAAGGTTTTGCTTTGTATTAAAAAAGGACTTTCATCATAATTTGAATTGTTTAGCTTATTATTTTGATGTTCTAGTTGATTATATTCTTCTATATTTGTTGTGCTATTTGGTATTATTGATTGTGATGATTCTTTGTTAGTTTTTTTTCTAGCGTCTATAATTGTGGTTTCATCGTTTGTATTTATTGTTTGTGGTTTTTGTGTGGTTGATTGTATAGAATTGTCATCTCTTTGGATTGACATTTTCCTTTTCCTTAATTCTATTTTTATAATTATAACACATTGGAATCTAACCATAAGGAGAACATAGATGGATATAGAATCATTTTTCCTAAATACATTGCGCCAAAGCAAAATAATAGGCAACTTAGATGATGATTGTGCATTATTAAGGACGAAGCCAATAACAAAAAAGGGTAATCTAATTATAGCTACGGATAGCTTTATAGAGGGCTCTCATTTTTTATTATATGCAGTTAAAACACAGTGGATAAGTTATAAAAATTTGGCAAGGAAAGCCTTTTTAATCACCATATCAGACATTATTAGTTCTGGTGCAAAACCATGCTTTGCTCTTTTAGCGATTACATTGCCTAGTTACATTAATAAAGCTAATATAAAAGAAATTATAGATGGCTTGCAAGAGATTTGCCTTGAATATCAAATTATGCTTATAGGTGGAGATACTATTAAAGGAAGTGGACTTGGATTCCATGTAACAATTATGGGTGAGCTACAAGGTAGGTATTTAAGCAGAAGAGATGTTTTATGTGGTGATTTGCTAGCTTATACTAGCATTCGCAAAGGAAATTTGGGTAGGAGCTTACAATGCTTAAGAAAACTTTTACGCTATGAAGTTGAGCTTTCTAGTGTTAATAACTCTGTTATAGAATCTTCTAGCATTCAGGCAAGGTTTATTAATCCAGTTTTACGTGCTAAATTTCTTTTTAGGGCGCAAAAGTATATTCACGCTTGTATGGATATTAGTGATGGTTTAGGTATGGAGATACATAGATTGCAACATATAAACAATCTAGGGCTATGCCTTTCAAAGGATTTTAAGGCTAAATCTTCAAGTAATGTTTACCAAAGTGGAGAGGAATATGAGCTGCTTTTTAGCTTCTCTCCTAAAGATTTGTTATGTATAAAACGTATTGCAAAACTTTGTCGCATAGATTTACATATTGTTGGAAGATTTGCTAGGCTTAGTAAGCAGAGATTTCATATTATTACATGGCACTAATACAATCCCAAAAAGCAAAATAAAGGAAAATTATGAGTTTGGGCTTTACTACACAACAAAAAGCATATAAAAAAGCACAACTACTTTCACCAGCAGGCAATCTTAGCAAGATGAAAATAGCCTTGCATTATGGTGCGGATGCTGTATATGGTGGAGTTAGTCATTTTTCTTTGAGAAATAGAGCTAGTAAGAATTTTAGTTATGAGGATTTTAGGCTAGGAATTGAATATGCGCATGGACTAGGGAAGAAGGTCTATGTAACGATCAATGGATTCCCGTTTAATTCACAAATTGATAGCCTTAAGAATCATATTGCAAAAATGCGCGATTTATCACCAGATGCATTTATTATTGCAGCACCCGGTGTTGTAAGATTGGCGCGCAAGATTGCACCAAATATTCCTATTCATCTATCAACACAGGCAAATGTGCTAAATGTTCTTGATGCTAGTGTATATTTTGATATGGGTGTTAAGCGAATTGTTGCTGCTAGAGAGATTAGTCTTAATGATTGCATAGAGATTAAGAAGGTTTTGCCAGATTTAGAGATTGAGATATTTGTGCATGGTAGTATGTGCTTTGCTTTTTCTGGTCGCTGTTTAATTTCTGCTTTGCAACATGGTAGAGTGCCAAATAGGGGAAGCTGTGCTAATGATTGCAGATTTGATTATGAATATTTTATAAGAGATAAGAAAAATCAGAATCTAGTTGAGTTTAACCCACAAGAGCTTTATGTAAGGAATCCAGATAACAATATGCTTATGCGATTAGAACAAGAAGAGGGCATAGGCACGCATATTTTCAATTCTAAAGATTTGAATCTAGCGAGTCATATTCATGATATTTTAGAATCAAATGCCATTGATGCTCTAAAAATTGAGGGGCGCACTAAGAGTAGCTACTATGCTGCTATAACTGCTCGCACATATAAGCTTGCAATGCAAGACTATTATGAAAACACTAAACGTGAGAATCTTTATCAATACGAATTGCACACATTAAAGAATAGGGGCTTTAGCGATGGATATATTGTGCATAGACCATTTCAAAGGTTTGATACTCAAAATTTCCTTAGTGCTATTAGTGATGGTAGTTATCAAGTTTGTGCAGAAGTAGATGAGAGTGGAAAATTTTTCCTTTGCAAGCATACTATTAGAAAAAATGATTGGTTAGAGATTATTTCCCCTTTAGAGTGTTATGCTGGCTCAAATTTTAGCCTTAGTTTTCCATCTAAATCTATGCTTGATTCATATAGCAATAAAGAAGATTACATTAAGGAATCTTTGCTAAAGGACAATGTGCATAATACGACAACTAATACATCTAATAATGTGGATTTTATGAAAGAAGAATTTTGTCATTTAGGTGAAATAAAAAATGACATAGGTCAGATTATTTGCATTGAGGATAGATTCTATCTTAAGCTATTTAAAATTTTGACTGCAAGCGGAAGAGAATTAGAATCAATTCATAGTGGTAACACTAATGCTATTGTGCTGCCTACTCGTCTTCCCGCTTTTAGTTTTTTACGCGTAAAGATATAATTTTGTAGTTTTAATGATTCTTATATTTTTATTGTAGGTATATTGTCAACTAGTCTATTATCTACCAATGGCTATTTATGATTCTAAATCATATACATTTTAGCAATACTAGTTAATGCTTTGCTATCGAATTTACCTAATGTTTATTTGTGGTTAGCAAGTCTGATAAATGATATTTGCTAAATTCCTGAATGAACGCATCACGAGCATTTTTTACTACAACTTTCAAGTTACAATCAGCATGATATGGACATAACTCGCCTATATCTTGTTTTAGGCAATCCACTATATGAATATTATTTTCTGTGTATAATAGGACTGATTCTAGATTGATTTCTTTTGGCTGTTTGGCAAGCTTTATGCCGCCCTCTCTACCCTTAAATGATTCTATGAAATGCCCTCTTGATAGCTTATGAATAATCTTTTTTAGGTGATTTTGTGATATTTGTAGCTCTTTTGCCATTTGCTCTACAGTGTTTAATCTATCATTATTTTCTGCAAGATATATAAGGGCGCGAAACGCATAATCACTAAACTTTGATAACTGCATAATATTCCTTATCTAGTCATTTTTACCTTGCAAATGGAGAGCACTTTGGACATATTCTATGATCTCATCACAGCTCCTAGAACGTAATAAATCTGAATGTTTAATTAAACTGTGGTTAATTTCAAAGCCATTCTTAAGGTTTGCTAAAATGGTTGTCATGCCATTTGTTCTTGCGCATTTCATCGCTGGAATGAGATCAATATCTTTAGAAAAGATCATAATTCTATCAGCTAGTTTGTTGTATACAATATGGGCTATATCTAGTCCTATTAGCATATCAACTTGCTTTTGAATGATTATTGGATGGCCATGTGAATCTATTCCACGAAACTTAGACACCCCAAGCCTTGTCGCGACAAATGGCAGTCTTACAATATCATCTAAGAATTGTGTGATTTGAGCAACTTTTTTGTTGTGTTCTTCTTTATTTTTTTCCAAGAGTTTTTCTTCTAGCGGCTTTGCTGTGTAGAAGAAAATCTTCTTAAGCCGCTCTTCTTTTAGCAGGAATGAATGAATGAGGGCTATGACATGATATGCATTATTGTAATCCATGGTAACTTCATTGAATGAGGTATATTGTTGATCTCTGTGAATCTTTTTAATTTCATGTCGTAAATTTTCCCAATCTACAAAAATTACTGTGTCCATATTATTCCTTAAAACTTATAGCTATATGCTATGTATGGGCTAAAATCAATTAGCACTCCATTGTTGTCTATTGTTAGGCTTTGAGTGGGTAGTAATTTTATACCAATCTCGAACTTATTCTTATGGGTTATTGTTATTGTTGCGCCACCTTGCACAGTTACATTTGCACCCCATGCATATTTTGATATGGTTCCATTTGATAATATCATAGGTGTTTTGTTGTCAAAATATACAAGAACACCAGCTCCTACTCCAATGAAGAATCCAAATGTATTTCTATATGTTTTATCCATAAAGAAATCAATCAAAATATCAATACCTAGCGAGGCTAAAATCATTGTTCCGGAATATTTGGGAATATTTTGTATTCTTTGTAGTTCACCTTTATTAAGAGTTGCTATGGCTAGATTATCATTTGTAAAGTCAAGTCCAAAATATCCTCTAATGCCAATATAACTATCAAGATAACTTATCATGCCTCCCCTAATTCCAAACCCAGAGCTTATGATATTTACTTGCGGGCTGTTTTCATTTGAGCGATTTATTGAGGCTATGTTGTAAGATACTAGTATATAGTAACCATCGCGTTTAATACTTTCTTGTTTTAGAAGTTGATTTTGGGTTTTATTCTTTGCAATTTTTGGCTTATTTAGCACAGGCTGCAATAACTTAACTTGTTCTTGTGTATAGCTTTTTTTATTTAGTAATCCATTATCATTATCTTGAAAATCTATTGCATTTGCATGTAGCCATATAGAACATAGCAATGCAGAGTATATTAGCAAGTAATTTTTAATTGGTATCTTGCACATAGATATTATCATATTAGACTTTCTTCATAACAGATCTTTCCTTGCTCAAACAATTCTTTTGCTTGTTGTTTTAGGCTAATAAATCCATGCTTAGAATCTTGATGTAAAAGATTTCCTCTTAAGAAATCTTGCATAATTTCGGAATCTATGATTTCTTGAATTAGGATTCTCTTTCCAAATCCTTGATAATAGCAATGCATACAACCCTTAGATATGGATTTTCCCTCTACCTTGCACTTTTGGCAAAATGTTTTAAGAAGCCTTTGCGAAATAATACAGCTTATTGTTGATTCTAGTAAATACTGTTTTGCGCCTAAATCCTTTAACCTAGCTATACTTGATAGGCAGTCATGGGAATGTATGCTAGCTAGCACTAAATGCCCAGTCAATGCGGCTCTAAGCGCGCTATCCATGGTAGCACTATCTCGTATTTCACCTATCATAATCACATCTGGATCTTGTCTTAAAATATGCTTTAAAGCCATTGAAAAACTTAAATTTTCGCTAACTTGACATTGAGTAATGCCCTTGATGTGTTGCTCTACTGGATCTTCTATAGTTATAATTTTTCTTGTCCCATCGTTAAGGAATCTTATGCAGTTGTATAGTAAAGTGCTTTTACCGCTACCAGTAGTACCACTTACAAGAATGAGACCGCTCTTCGTAATCAAATGCTTTTTTAGCGATTCTGTTATGTGTTGTTGTAAATTTAGGGAATCTAAACTAAGAAATCTTTGCGAATAATTGGGAATCCTAAGCACTACGCTTTCGCCATCTAATGCTGGGAAGCATGAGACCCTAATATCGCAATTTTTTTGATGAGGAAACAATATATTAGAGGAATCTTCTATACATTTGTAAAGGTTTTTAAATAATTCTGTATTAAATAGCCCTTGAATGCTAAAGTGCCCATCTTGTGGTATTTTCTTTTCTGTTATATCTAAGTGGCAAAGTAATTTTATCTTTTGAGTAAGTTTATAAAATAGATTTTCATTGAGGTTTATGATGTGTAACAAATTTCCTTCAATACGTAAGCAAAGTGAGCCAATTTTTTCTTGTAGGGTAATGTGAATATCGCTTACATTATATATAACGCATAGTGAAATCAGATTCACAATCAAATCTTCGTGTAAGTCTCCTTTATCTAATTGGTGTTTAATTGTTAAGCAAAAGTTGATTTCATGCAAGAATTTTTGTGTGCATATGTACAATGAGACACCACATTTAGGATAATGTCTATTTATTTTCTCTTGTAATTCAGTTTGATTAGATATATCAAGAGGCTCTTGCAATATCACACAAATATTTTTAAGATTATCGCTAAAAAATATAATGTGTGGAAGCAGAATCTGCTTTGCTTTCATAATAGAAAATATATGCCCTCTATTTCTTTTTAATAATGCTATCCCACGAGATTGTATATGGTTAGCTAGGAATGTAGATTCTATATATCCATGTGCCTCCATAAATTTATGAAAGATTAGGTTTTTATCCCATATCATATTGCATAAAAAATTTATCAATTCTACTCTCTGAGAAGAATCTAATGTTTCATATATGTAATGTGTAGGCATGTATGGATTTTTTATAATTTGTGCTTGGAGTGATTGAATGCTATTCATTGTAGACTTTCTTTTAAGCTATGGAATCAATATTTATTTTAGGATTGTGCTTTTGGCTTGTATTATAACAAATTGTTTACCTAGTTAAGTTTTAAATTTCTTAAATATTCCTAGCTTTATATTATGCTATATTGGCTAGCTTAGAATACATTATGCATTGTATGACTTTCAATTTCCTATATACTTAACCCTTAATGCCAAAATATTTTTTTCCCAATAAACTTTGTTGCAATCTTATTAATCAATCTTAGCACATATTGCTGTCTGCCATTAAATACGCCTTCAAATATTGCTTTATCAATTTTCTCATCAACGCTTATTTGACTAGGTGCTACAAGAGGAAATTTTAGCTCGTAGTTTGGTAGGGTAGCAAAAATGGATTCATCTTTAGTATGTGTAGCATCATCTCTATTAAACCCTATATTGCGAATCATAGAGTTTTTAGGCTGTATGCTTATCATATTGTATTTCCAGCTAGTATATGTAAGTGGATAATCCCAAGTATCAATTTCGTTTGCGATATATTTGCTAAAGATTCTATACCAGTATTTTCTTTCTCTATGATTACAAAACCTCATCTTTTGGAAATATAGCTCAAAGTCCTTAATCTCGCGTTCATATCTAGCCCATCTATTTGCCCAGCTAGCCCAGCCCCAAATATGCGCATATTTTGAGAAAAAGTAATCCTCTTTCATTCTGTGTTTTGTTTTTGGAAGTATATCTAGCCCACTCCAGCCTGCTATTAATAATATATTTTTCATTTCTTTGTATGTTTCTAATAGCTCATCGCAAAATCTAAAGAAACTAAGATTTGGCAGACAATCATCTTCTATAATAATACCTTGTTCTTCGTTATCAAAAAACCACGAAATAGCAGAGCTAACGCCCATTTTACAACCATGATTAGAATCTAAAAAGCGAGTTTTTACTTCGCATTGGTTATTGATTGTATGAAGCATATATTCTCTTACTCTTGCTACCTTATCGCTTTCTAATTCATTATTGGAATCTTTTTTACCTACTCTTGCTCCATCGCTTGCTAGATATATCCTAGATGGATTTGTTTTTAGGATTTGTGGTAGAGTTTGTTTTACTGTGTCAAGTCTATTAAATGTTAGAAAGAGTATCGGAGATTTGCATTGATAGCCTTTTTTTGACACTTCATTCATACAGACTCCTTTTTGGGAGTGCTATATGCTTTTCTTTTAAAAAATGAGTGTAAATATATACTGTTGTGGATTCTATGATATGAGCTGTTATTGATATAGACAGTATTATTTGATTGGTTTGCTCTCCCCATTATGTAGCGAATCACACGCTTATTTATACTATTTCCAAGTTTTTTTGGAAGTTTTGCAATGCTTTTTGCTAATGTCTTTTGTCTTATTTCTAGTTCAAATTTTCTAATTCTATTAAAGGCTAAATTTGATTCTATTATCTCATATGGATAGCCTAGTGGCAAGGAGTTATTTATAGTTTTTGAATTATAGATATTTCCATACTCATCACAATGTGTTCTGCTTGAATCAAATCCTATCTGTTCGATTAGCGAATGCGATGACAGTAAATTTAAATCCCTATGATTAGCACCACATGGGTTAATATAGTCTATATCTTCTTTTGAAACATTCTTCTTAGATCCGTCTGAATATATGAACAGTTTGCTTTGTTTGCTTAGGATATTGTTTGATAGTGCTTGCAGGGTTTGTATAGTATGATTAAGGCGATTGTAGGTGAATAGTAAAATAGGGGCTAACTCTTTCATTTTGCTCCTTGAAAATTATTGATTACTTGATGTTAAATTATAGCTTATTATACGAATTCTAATACAGCAGGTCGCATTTAATGATATTTAGTTTGTGATATAATTAAGCTAGATAATAATTCAATAAGGAGAGGCAATGTTAGATGTGGGAATCTTTGGTGCGACAGGCAGAGTAGGCAAACTATTGATAAATGAAATTATCCTAGATAAAAAGTCTCATCTATCAAGCGTTTATGTTCGCAATGAATTGCAGTATGACATTCCATCAAATACATTTATAACAAGTGATATGTCATCTTTTGTAAAGACTAGTCGAGTTATTATTGATTTTTCAAGTGCAGAGGCTACACAATTACTATTAGAATCTATATTAGAGGTGCATTCAAATAATGAAAATGTTCCAGCATTAGTTATTGGTACAACGGGGTTAAGTTCCAATCAACAAGATTTGCTTTCTAAAGTAAGTAAAATTGTGCCTATCCTTTACTCAAGTAATATGAGTTTTGGTGCAGCTTTGTTGAATAGAATTGTAGCCTTGCTAAGCAATAAGTGGCGTGATTGCGAAATAGAAATTACAGAAATTCATCATAGATATAAAAAAGACGCACCATCAGGGACTGCACTAAGCCTTGCTAATAGCGCGCTTAAAGAGCGCAACTTGGATTCTAGTCATTTGAAATTTGGTAGAGAAGGTATAGCCTTAAGAAGCAAAGATGAGATTGGGATTTTAAGTCTTAGAGGGGGAGATTTAGTTGGTAGACACACAGTTGGATTTTATGGTGATGGAGAATGCTTAGAGCTTACTCATACTGCTACTTCTAGGTTAACATTTGCTAAGGGGGCACTTAAAGCAGCGTTTTGGATTGTTGATAAACCAAGTGATTTGTATAGTATGTCCGATATGTTTGAATTGTGAAGTATGCTTATCGGGAGGAAAAATGTATAAGGAATATTTTGGAGATATTTTAGTTAGACATGCCAAAGAGATAATAGAGCATTTATTAGAATTTAGAATACATTTTTATTTGCAATGCAATGTAGATAAAGTAAGCTTTGAGCCATCATTACCAGAAGAGATTGTAGCTAGCTTTCAGCCACTAATTGACTTTGTGCTAGCAGGTTATACATTTGATAGTATTGAGATTTGGGATAATCAAATATGCTTTGAAGCAGGTTTTGGTAAAGAAAACTTTGGAAGCATTGTTAGCGTGCCATTCTCTGCAATAGTTCAGATTATTATCCCTACTCAAGATAGAATAGTGCGCGATATATGTGTTTTTATTAATACTGTAAGCCTATTAGAGCTTGATATGAAAACCGATAAAATAAATGAGGAAACAAACCAAGAAGATGAGCTGCTAGCTAGCTCTAAGAACGCAATACTATCTAATCCAAATAACAAGTTCTTAAAGCATTAATTGCTATGAAGATTGTTGAATACAGCGTTAAGAATCCAGTCGTTGTTTTAGTTGGAGTGATTTTTCTCCTACTATTTGGTTATCTAGCATTAAGGCAAATGCCCTACTCCTTAACACCCAATATCACAAGACCAACTGTTAGCATCATAACTACTTGGAGTGGAGCTACCCCTTATGAGATAGAAAAAGAAATTGTGCAAAGACAAGAGAAATTCCTAAAGAATCTCCATAACTTAATTGCTATAACTTCTACTAGTAGAGAAGGTGTAGCTGTAGTGAATCTTGAATTTCAAATTGACACAGATATGAAAAAAGTGTTGTTAGATATAAATGCCAAGCTTTCTGAAGTGCGAGGTTATCCATCTAACATTGACAATCCTGTAGTCAAATCTACAGGGGAAAATATCGCTCCTGTTGCATATCTTTTCATCAAATCACGCACGAAGCAGTCCGTGAAGCAATTCTATACATATATAAGCGAGGATATAGTAAAGCTTTATGAAAGACTTGATGGCGTAGGTGCTGTTGATATTGTAGGAGGCGTAGCAAAGCAAGTTCAAGTTATACTAAATACTAAACAATTAGCATTTTATAATATCACTATAGAAGATGTAATGATGGCTATTCAAAGTCATAATATAGACGTCTCTGCTGGTAGTTTAGATTATGGTCAAAGAGCATATAGGGTGCGCACTATTGGTTTATATAAGGATATCCAAGATATATATAACACCATAGTAAAAACTAGCGATACACAAGTTGTATATCTTCGAGATATTGCTTCTGTTATTGAATCCTATGAATTATCTACAGTGCCAAATATGCACAATAATAATGAGACTATGTCCTTACAAGTGCGTCCAAGTGCTGATGCAAATGTATTAGACTTGATTGAACGTGTAAGAAATTTAACTATAAAATTAAATGAAGCCGAGTTAAGGGAGCATAATTTATATATAGACTGGGGTAGAGATAGTGCTGGTTTTATTAAAGATGCTATAGCTCTTGTTAAGCATGATATATTGCTTGGCATTATTCTAGCGGCTTTGGTGTTGTATGTGTTTTTGCGGAGTTTTTCTAGCGTTTTTGTTGTTAGTGTGATTATTCCTATTTCTATCCTTAGTTCATTTATTATCTTAAACTTCATCGATAGAAGCTTAAATGTTATATTACTAGCTGGCGTTAGTTTTGCTGTAAGTATGATTATAGATTCTAGCATTGTTGTGGTGGAGAATATCTATCGTCACTATGGTATGGGCAAGCGAATGTTTGAATCTTGCATAGATGGGACTAGGGAAGTGCTAGGAGCACTATTTGCTAGCACTATTACTACTGTGGCAATCTTTATTCCCATTATTGGATTAAAAGATGATGTAGGACAACTTTTTTCTGATATTGCACTAGCCTCTAGCTCTGCGCTTATATTGTCATTTATTATTTGCGTGATAGTTGTGCCTAGCTTGTATTATAGCCTTGCAAAATTCTTACATATAACTTATAAGCCTGATTCTAGCTCGCCACAGTCTGCCATATTAGTTAAACTAACTCAAATAATAAAAAGCATTTTATCTACGATTTTCCCAAAAAAAATATTTTCACCTAGATTAATTGTTAGGATAATGCACCCAAAGATTACTTTTGATTTATTGTTGCTTAGGATAGGGCAATTTCTGTTTAGAATCATAACCAAGCTTGTAGATCTCTGTCTTAGAAATGTATGGATGCGTATGATGTGTGTAGTATTTTTTATGGTTTTTAGCGTGTTTATTGTTATAGTATTTTTTCCTAAACTAGACTATTTGCCAAAGGGTAGCCAGAATTTCATAATTGCTTATGTCCAAACTCCAAATGGACTTAGCTATCAAGAAAGACTAGATATATTGCAAGAAATTTACAATTACCATGCTCCATATATGCTTAATAATGGTTTTAATGGAGATTCTAAATATCCAGCAATTAGAGATTTTTATGTTTCTGCAGGGACTACTAGCACATACTTTTATGTCATATCTGATGATACTAAGCGATATAAGGAATTAATCCCGCTTATGCGCAATAGCATAGATTCTATTCCTAATATTAGAGGCTCTGTTGTGGAGCAAGGAATATTTAGTAGTAGCGGGATTTCTGAAAATGTTGAAGTTAATATAGTAGGCTTTGATATGGATTCTATGCTTCATAGTGCTATGGTGTTTATGCAGTTAGCCAAAGAGCACTTACCCGGGGCTAGGATTCGCGTTTTTCCATCGCTTGATCTAGGCAATAGAGAAATTAATCTTTATCCAGATATGCGCGCTTTAGCTGTGAATGGACTAAATGTAAAAAGCTTTGGAAATATTGTTGATGTGGTTATTGGTGGGAAGAAAGTAAGCGATTTTCGCGATGAGCAAGGACGTATAATAGATCTAGTTTTGCAATCAGATAATATGACCCAAAGCCCAGAAGATATATTGTATTCACAGATTTATGCCCCATCAGGACGTATTATTCCGCTTAGTAGTTTGGCTGATATTCGTCAAGATATAGGGCTATCCCAGATTCGACATTTTGAGCAAAATAGAAATATTTTGTTATACATTAACCCACAATCCTCTATTCCGCTCCAAGATGTAATAGCAACTATAGATAATATAATCAAGCCTCAAATGCAAGCACAAAATGCATTAGGAGATAATAGAATTGTGCTTAGTGGCAATGCCAATAAGCTGCACAAGTTAGCCAAACATCTAAGTGGAGGGTTTATATTGGCATTGGTAATTACTTATTTACTTCTTGCTGCCTTGTATAGTAATTTTCTGTATCCAATCATCATTATTGTAACTGTGCCATTTGCTCTTGCAGGAGGCTTTATTGGGCTAAAATTTGTTGATACATATATTGCTAATCAGAATCTTGATGTGCTTACTATGCTAGGATTCATAATACTTGTTGGTTCTGTAGTAAATAATGCTATATTGATCGTGTATCAAAGCTTAATCAATTTGCGTGATGGTGGTATGAATGTGTATGATAGTGTATACAATGCGACCATTTCACGCATTCGTCCAATATATATGAGCATGCTTACAAGCCTCTTAGCACTCTCTCCTTTAGTTTTCTCAAGTGGAGCAGGCAGTGAGATATATCGCGGACTTGGAGCTGTGATTGGAGGAGGAATATTGGTTTCTACGGTTATTAGTGTATTTGTAATCCCATCTTTATTGCTTTTTACATTAAAGACTCCTAAGAACATTATTGTATAGCTTTATATAGTCTATATTATAGTGTATAAAGTTATAATATATGTAGCTTTATATTATTCATAACTAACTTAATATTTATTTATAACAATTAATAAATTAATATTAAAATGCTATTTGTTTAGTAGTTAATATCAAAGGAGCTTTATGGATTTCATTAAAGCTAGATTCTATAATGTCGTTGTCTTAGTTATTGTATTTTGGATATGGGATTTTTGTAGCACAGGAAATTTGTTTGGTATATCATTTTTTCAAAGCAATCATATTGTTCCAAGTCCAATTGAAGTTTTTTTGTATTTAAGTGAACTTGTTTCTACCAATATGCTTTTTTTACATATACAAGCAAGTCTATATAGATATGTATTGGGATTTGGAATTGGTGCAACTTTAGGCATTATTTGTGGTTTTGTATTATCGTTTTTCCCACGCTTCCTTAATGCCATAGAGCCTCTTATACAGATTTTGCGCCCTATCTCACCTATTGCATGGTTTCCTCTTATTGTGATTATTTTTGGGATAGGTGATAAGCCAGCTATATATATTATTTCTTATGCTGTTTTTTTTCCTATGTTGCTTTTAACATTAGTAAGTATTAAACAAATAGATCCAATCTACTACCAATCTATGGAAAACTTAGGTGCAAATAGAAAGGACATCTTTTTTCATGTAACACTTCCAGCTAGTTTTGTTGGAATCTCATCTGCATTAAAGCTTGGAGCAAGTCTTGCTTGGATTAATCTAGTTGTAGGAGAAATGGTTGGAGCACAAAATGGTCTTGGTTATATGATTATTGATTCTAGGAATTTGTTACAGACAGAGGGCATTATAGCGGCTATGCTTTGTATTGGCTGCATTGGATATATTATTAGCCTATGCTTTGAATGGTTTGATAAATTTATACAAAATAAATTAGGAAAATAAGGATACTTCATGAATATGGGTAATGAAATTGTCGTTTCGAATCTTACAAAGTATTATCAAGGTCATAAAGTGCTAGATTCTATTAACTTGTCAATTAAGAAAGGAGAATTTATCATGCTTCTAGGTAGGAGTGGCTGCGGCAAAACTACTTTACTTGATATTTTAGGTGGATTTGAGCCATTTCACTCTGGTTTTGTGCAGGTGCAAGGGCACCATGCAGGCAAGAGAGATGATATACTTAGTTTAGATTCCAATTCTGCTTTAAATAAGGCTAATGATTTGGAATTTAAACAGATAGGATTGCAATATTATGCTAAGCATTTGAAAGCAAAATTTAGATTTAAAAAGTTTCATCAAAGTTCTATATATCAAATTAAACCAAATAAAAAATGTATCAAGATTTTTCAAGAATATGCTCTTTTGCCATGGAAAAGCGCGCTTGATAATATACGTTTTGTTTTAAAGGCAAATAAAATTATTAATGAAGATTCTATAGCTATGAAATATCTCAAGATAGTAGGTTTAGATGAGCATGCTAATAAGTTTCCAAGTGCTCTAAGTGGTGGGCAAAAGCAAAGAGTAGCCATTGCTAGAGCAATGTGTCTAAAGCCAGATATTTTACTTCTTGATGAGCCTTTTTCTGCTCTTGATTATTTTATTAGAGAAAATTTACAAAAGCTTGTATTACATCTTTCAAGAAGTCTTAATATGACTGTTGTATTTGTAACTCATGATATTGATGAGGCGATTTTACTAGGCGATAGAATCATTGTCTTAAATAAAGGTAAGATTGTGCGTGAATTTGATAATACTAATAAGCCAATAAAAGATAGCAGAGATTTCTATCATTTAAAGGATAGTATAGCATTTGAATTACAAGGATTCGAAGAAATGGTAGAATATAATATTTAGTATAAGATTTGTTTGTATGTTTTTATTCTATGATCAATCGATCATTAATTTCTTGCGCATTTCTTGCATTTGATTTTGTAATACGCCGCATAGCGTCCACATGTGATTTTGTTACAGGCATAGTTTGCTTTAGCACAATCCATCTAACTCCTTGCGTGCATGGTGGGACTGTTAGAGAACCATCAAATTGGTAAGATGAAAGATCTTTTGGAAGAAGAGCGTTTACATCTATATTGCTTAGGAAATATGCCTTACCGGGCTCATTTGGAAGGTTTCTTACTAATGTAGTAAGCATGGAGCTAGAGAGACCCTCCGTAAAAAATATGGACATGATTAATATATCGCCGTTGGAATCTTTATGGAAGAGTTGGGCTTCCATGATTTCGCGATTTGAGTTAATCATATTTTCCGCTGGTGTCTTAAAGCGAATTAATTCTAATTGATATTTCTTATTATTTATTTCTAATATGCTGCCCCTTGGGTAGCTTATTTGAAAACTGTGCTGCTCAATACTAATATTTACTCCCTTAGCCATGACATATTGCGTTGTGAATTTTGTTGCTTCTGATTGTTGAGCTTGCCTTGGAGATATATTGATTGGAGATTGTTGATTGCCTAGCTTACATCCTAAATAGAGCGGATTATTTTGCCATTTATCTTGTGGTAACTTTCTGCCCTCATAGCTCCAATCTGTATCCTTTGCAAAGCAAAATGATGTTAATAAACAATAAAACATAAATCCATAAAATATATAGCAATTAGGAAAACTAAACTTGATGTGAATCAAATTTTTAGATTCAGTCTTTTTTTGTTTAATTACCAATGTAGAAAGACAATTATTAAAGCTGATCATTTTCACAACCTTGACTTTGCAGTAGCTTTCTTAGACTCATTTGGACATCTCCCCCATCTAGTATCATTTGCACTTCATTTGCTATTGGAGTGTGTATATTATTTCTATGGCTAATTTGCGTAATTGATTTTGCGCTATATACTCCCTCTGCGACCTCTCCTAGTTCATCTAAAATATCCTTTAACTTCTTGCCTTTTGCTAGTCCAAACCCTACTCTATAATTGCGAGACATTGTAGAACTTGATGTAAGAAATAAATCTCCGCTACCAGATAATCCTATGAATGTCTCCTCTTTTGCATTAAAAAACAAACCAAAGCGAGTCATCTCCACAAGCCCTCGTGATATTAGCGATGCTTTTGCATTATTGCCTAACTGCAATCCATCGCAAATTCCGCTAGCAATAGCAATAACATTTTTATATGCTCCTGCAATTTCTGCACCTATAACATCATTTCGTATGTATATCTTCATAAAGTCTGGAAAGCAATCTGCATAATCCTTTGCAAGAGAGGCATTTGTAGAATGAATTACTAACGCGCATGGTAACCCATCCTTAACCTCATTAGCAAAGCTTGGTCCAGCTAGGTAACATAAATTATCTTTTGAAAAATATTCTTCTAGTATATTGCTAACAAATGCCCCGCTTTCTCTCTCTATGCCTTTGCTAGCAGCTAAGATTTTTACATCATTCTTGATTTTTTGTAAGCCTTGATTCTTGCGTAGAAATTCTCGCAAGAACGCGCTAGCAATAGCGATTAAGCATAATGGCTGTATAGATTTGTTGTATACATCTATAAAGTTTTCATAGTTTAGCTGAACTGCTTTAGTGTTATATATTTGGTTAGTGCCGTATTGATTCATGTCTAAACTTCTGCGAGATAGAACAAAGACATTGTTATTCAATGATAGGCATGATGTTAAAGCCATTCCCCACGCACCACCGCCAAATATAAATATATCCTTCATATTAATAACCTAATTCCATAAGTAGATGTTTGTTTTTAATTGATTCTATATTGCGATTTAATCTTTGTTTTTCCTCAAGCAAGAGCTCCTTTTCTGCTTGAAGTTTAGCAATACTACGACTTATGTAATATATATTGTTAGACACATATATCTTTGGTAAAAAGATGCTTAAAATTAATCCTAGTAATAGAAACGCAATTAGCAAATTAAACTTGCCTAGCCCATCGCCTTTAGGAATAGATATTTTTACTAGTTCTTCTTTTTCGTCATTCGATATTCTAGTAGCATAGTTAGCATTTTGTGTATTGGGCATATTTAAATCTGTTGCATTAGAATTCTTAATATCAAAGTCCCTAATATTAGACGATATGTTGGAAATTCCAATATCCGTATTTAGTGTGTTGTTATTTGTGATAAGAGCTTTTTGCATATTATTCCTTAAATCTAATCTACAACAATTATTCTAAGTTTGTATTGCTATAAACCTTAACTAGCTTAGCATTGTATCATACTCACACAGTAAATCCTAGCAAAATTCAAAGCTATCACTTGTCAAACGAATGATATAGGATTGATAAATTTATAAATAGGTAATGATTTTAGTGATGTCTATGTTTTTATATTTGATTTATTCTAATTTTAATTAAAATAGAAATTACTTTTTGATATTGCAAAAACTTTTATAAAATCTTACATTATTTTAATTTGATTAGATTTGAAAATTATAAGATATATAGTGTTTGTTGTAATATGGTCTATGAAGTCATTGTAAATAAAAATACTAAATCTATTTACTTAAGTTTTTAAATGTTTAATCTAAAATTTATGTATATCAAAGGCTTAAGCATTCAACTTAGTAGTTCTTACTTAAGTTAAGAAATCTTAAGTCCTTTTATTGTTATCCATAATATTATCTATGTCGTGTGCAAAAACTTAAATTAAGCTAGCTGTGATTCTAACATCCATATTGCTTTTTCTAGGAATGCAATTTGAGAATCAGCATAACCTTGTGTAGCTACATCATCTTGCCCAGAAGCAACCTTTGATAGCTCTTTGAACGTTTTTAGGAAATATCTATAATCTTCTAACACAGCCCTTAAGATTGTTTCAGACTTAAAGTTAGTGCTAGAATCTTCCTTAATCTTAGCAACTTTAACAACATCAGCTAATGTTACATAGGGAGTAGAACCTAATTGAATGATTCTTTCTGCTAAATCATCAAATATGTCAGAAAATGTATCATATATTTCCTCTGTTGCCTTATGAACTTGTGGAAAATCCCTACCTTTTACATTCCAGTGAAAATTATGTAATTTCATAAAGAAGACTAATGAATCTGCTTGCAATTGTTTCAGAATTTCAACTTGGTTATTATTCATAATAATGCCTTTAATTAAATTTGGTTAGGAAATATTAACATGTTTTATTTATATTATTGGTTTTTAATAAAAAATATGCAAGTTTGCCGGCTTCTTTATGTAACTCTAGTATATCCTCTAGCCTTTTTATACTAAGATATTGTTTCATAAAATGCTCTAGAATTTGTGCTAAAACCTCACTAAATGCTCCAAATGCGATTTTGCCCTCTAAGAATAGATTTTGTAAGATTTCGTTACCTGCGTTTAGAACTATTCCTAATTGTGGAGTTGCAAGCAATGCGTCTTTATAAGCCCATAATGGATAGCGATTTATATCGATTTCTTGGAAGCAAATGCGAGCAAAGTCTTGTAATTTTAGTGTTTGCATATCAAATCTCTTTTTAGCTTTCTCTAGATTCATGCTATATGCTAGTGGTATTCTCATATCATTTGGGCTAAGTAGTGCTGATATGATTCCATTTGGATATTCTACTAATGCATGCACAAGTGAGCTTCTCTCAATTATTGCATCAATATCAGTTGTATTAAATAACCAATAAGATTCAATGATTTCATATAGTTTATTAACAAATGTTGCTGAATCTATGGTGATTTTTTGCCCCATGCTCCATGTTGGATGTTTTAGGACATCTTGCAATGAAGCGTGTTTTATCTTATGTATTGGCATATCGCGAAGTGCTCCCCCTGAGGCTGTTATAATTAGTTTATCTGGTTTTGTTTGATTAGGGTTGCTATGTAGCAAATACCATAGACTAAAGTGCTCACTATCCACAGGGAAAATACTATAACTAGTTGCTTTTAGATTTGGCACTTCATCTAGCTTATCTAACTTAGAATCTAGGGAATCCAATGGCTTTATTTGATTTATTTCTTGCGTTTTTTGAATGACATTATCTATTAGTGCTCCAGCAATGACTAGGGATTCTTTGTTGGCTAAGATTAGCTTTTTGTTTAGTTTTAGTGTCTCAAGGCTAAATGGTAATCCTGCAAAGCCAATAACAGAATTTAATATATGTTTTGATTGACATTTGTGAATCATGTTACAAATTTCCTTGCTTCCTACAAATACTTCACAATCCCTAGCTTGCAATTTCGATAAATACTTATCGCTTGAGATTCCTATGAATCTTGGAGAGAATTGCTCTATTTGATTATTAAGTAAAGATATATTGTTGCCACATACTAAGGCTTCTATCTGCATACCAAATTGCTTGGCAATCTTTAGAGCATTAACGCCTATGCTACCTGTACTACCCAATATAACCACGATTCGCCTTTGATTTAGAATAATTTGTAATTGTAATAGTAAAATGACAAAATTTGTTATAATTGTGAATTTTCCATACAGCATTATGCTGTTAGTGGTTTCATAATGACTTTATTTCTTTTCAATAATGAATCTATTAGGAGGGATCTATGAATTACATTGCCATACTAAAGGAACATAACATATCAATCACTGATTTAAGGCTCGACATGCTTGATATTTTATCTCGTGCTACAAAGCCCTTAAGTCTTGAAGATTTTGATTTCCATGCTAATAAGACTACTTTCTATCGTAATATGGAGTTATTTGAAAAAGAAGGCATAGTTACTAGAACAGAAATTAATAGAAGATTCTTTTACGAATTAGCAGAAAAGACAAATGCACATTTTGTTTGTGATGTGTGCCATAAGATTACTGACTTTACAATGCCTGAAGTTGGAAGTTACGAATCAAAGGGCAGAATTAAGAGTTTATTAGCAAAGGGGATTTGTCAAGACTGCGATAGTTAGGATTGTTAAAGAGCTATATTGCTAATATTTGACTATCAATATATTTTAATTGCATATTGAAATATATTAAATTGACTTTTTGTAAATTTAGTATTTTTATACAAAACTAATGCTGTTGAGTATTTTGAAATGTTATTTTGAGCATTTTTAGTGAGATATTAAAATGTGATAATAGTTGTAGTGGTGTCAAGGGGGGGACTTGAACCCCCGACCTCCGGCTTATGAGACCAGCACTCTAAACCAGCTGAGCTACCCTGACTTAGCGATACACCTTAGCCATACAGCCATACTTGGATTAATAAACCAAGGCGACAATTCTAACCAAATATATTATAAAAGTCAATAACTTAAGTTTAGTTTGCAATAATTTTGCGCTTAACTAGAGTTTGATAATATATTTAGCTTTTTGCTAGGCTTATTTTGATTAAAATTAAATCCAAATCTAAATGTAATGACATTTTCAAACATTGCTATCAGAATAATAAATGTAACAAAACTACTTCCGCCATAGCTAAGAAGAGGTAAGGGGATGCCAACTACTGGGGCCAACTCAATAGTCATAGCAATATTTACAGCTGTATAGATAAAAAATAGCATAGCAAGTGAACTTGCAATAACTTTTATAAAATAATCTTTAGTATCTAAAAAGCAAAATGAGAGCAAATGAACTACAATTAATCCATATAATCCAATTAATAAGCAAGAACCAACGAATCCAAATCGCTCTGCAAAATGAGCAAATATAAAATCGCTAGTTGCAATCGGGAGAAATTTTAATATGGCTTGTGTGCTTTCTGTTTTGGACCTGCCAGCAATACCTCCACTTCCTACGGCAATTAAGCTTTGTTGAACTTGTGAACTAGTATTTCCACTAACAAGTTTCATGATTCTATCAATCTGATAGGGCTTTAGAATAAACTTAAATGCAATTGGCGAAAATAATAACATAAATACAATACAACTTATCCATATCTTCTTATGCACACCAATTACAAAGAGCATACCATATCCCATAAAAAGCACAATAATAGCACTTCCTAAATCAGGCTCAATGAGTATAAGCCCAAATGGCAAAAGTATAAAAAAGCTTATCTTGCAAAACTCTATCCAACCATAACCATCTATTGGAGGAGGATTTCTATTAATGTAATGAGCTAAAAAAATAACAATTGCAATTTTTATTGGTTCACTTGGTTGGAGTGAGAATCCTCCTATATTAATCCAACGTTGTGCACCTAGCTTGGTAGTGCCTATAAATTTGACTGCTAAAAGCAATAAAATACAAATCCAATAAAAGGCTACAATGCCCTTGTGTGTGTAGCGAATTGGCATAAAAAAGACGAATAAAAATATAAATATGCTCAAAAAGCAATAGCCCATCTGCTTAAGTAGCAAAGCTTGTGAGGTTTCGCTTAGTAAATATGAGCTTAATAGTATAATAGGGAGAATAAGTAGAATGAGAATGTAGTCAAAATGTGTGCTAATCCTTGAGCCAAAGAGCAAAGTAATATCCTTAATTTTTATCATAATTATAATCTTAAAATATGTTGATTTCATAAAATCTAGCTATAAATCTGTGATAAAATCCACCAACTTTGTTGTTTTATAGTGAGCAATAAGAATATCAAAGGAATATCATGGCAGCTAGGGTAGTTAAAAAACAATCAAATAAAAAAGAAAAAAATAAAAATACAGGAACCAAAAATCTCATCATTGTAGAATCTCCAGCAAAAGCCCGCACAATCAAGAACTTTTTAGGCAATGAATATGAGGTAGTCGCGTCCAAAGGGCATATAAGAGACTTGCCTAAAAGTAGATTTGGAATTACTATTAAGGATAAGCACTTTGTTCCTACTTACAGCATAGCAAATGATCACGCTGAAATCGTTAAAAAGATTCAAGAGCTACATAACAATTCAATATCTACATATATTGCTACTGATGAAGATAGAGAGGGTGAGGCTATTGGTTATCATATCATAGAGGCATTGCATGGCAAGATTGAGGATTTTCCTCGTATTGTGTTTCACGAGATTACTAAGAGAGCTATTGTCAACTCGTTAGAAAATCCTAGAATCATAGATATGAATAGAGTTAATGCGCAGCAAGCAAGAAGACTATTAGATAGAATCGTAGGTTTTAAATTAAGCGGGCTTATATCTCAAAAGATTGGTAAGGGGCTTAGTGCGGGTAGAGTTCAGTCTAGTGCTCTAAAAATATTAGTAGATAGGGAAAGGGAGATTAGGGAATTTGTTCCTAAAGATTACTTTTTAATAGAAGGAAAAATTAACAACTATTCTAAGAGTTTGAACAATCAAGCTGAAAACCCTACAAGCAGCAGATCTACAAAGATAGCTAAAGATGCTAAGCCTTCCAAAGATAACATAAACAATGATGTGATAATCTTTGATTTGGTAAAGTTTGCAGACAAAAAGATAGAGAAATTAAGTTTATTAGATGAAGAAGAAGCACAAAATATTGTGAAGTCTCTACACATGGAAAACAGCACTAGTGGATTTATTGTTAGCTCTATTACAAAAAAGCAGCGCACAACAAAGAGTCCACCCCCATTTATGACTTCTACCTTGCAACAAGCAAGTTCAAATTTATTAAGTTTTTCTCCTACTCGCACAATGAGCATAGCCCAAAAACTTTATGAGGGGGTAAAGACAGATCAAGGATTATTTGGTGTTATCACATATATGAGGACTGATAGTCTTAATGTTGCAAAAGAGGCAATAGATAATGCTAGGGAATTTATCCTTGCTAATTTCGGACATGAATATCTACCTTCTAAGCAAAAGATATATACTGCAGAGCAAAAAGGAGCCCAGGAAGCCCATGAGGCTATTCGTCCAACAAATCTAGCTTTTACTCCAGAGATTGCTAAGACTTATTTAGCTCCTGATGAGCTAAAGCTATACACTCTAATTTTTCATCGTTTTATTGCTTCCCAAATGAAAGATGCTATTTTTGAGAGTTTAAATATCATCGTTACAGGTAAGAATAGCGAGTTTAAAATCTTAGGCAGAAAATTACTATTTGATGGATTTCATAGGATTGTGGGCGATGCGGATAAAGACAAGTTGCTACCTGACTTCCGTGAAAATGAAAAGATAGTTTTTGATGAAATATTAGATATTAAAAAAACTACCGAGCCACCGAGCCACTATTCTGAGGCAGGGTTAATCAAAGTTCTAGAGAGTTTGGGGATAGGTAGACCTAGCACTTATGCGCCTACTATGAAGTTACTTGTAGATAGAAGCTATGTTGCATTAGAGAATAAACGTTTAGTTGTGCAAGATATTGCATTTAATGTTATATCGATGCTTGAATCATATTTTCAGGAAATTGTTGATAGTGGTTTTAGTGCTGGACTTGAAAGTAAGCTTGATGATATTGCTAGCCATAAACTTGAATGGGAAGATGTGTTATGGGATTTCTATGAGCCATTTATGGAAAAGATAGCGCGAGGCAAGGAGAACATTCAATCCCAAAAGATAGTTATTCAAACAGGTGAGATCTGCCCATCATGTGGTAGCAATCTTGTAATTAGAAATGGGCGATATGGAGAATTTACTGCTTGCTCTAATTATCCTAAGTGTAAGTATATTAAGAGAGATAAAGAAGATGAAATAAGCAATGAGGTTTGCGAAAAGTGTTCCTCTCCTATGCAGGTTAAAGTTGGTAAAATGGGCAAATTTCTTGCTTGTAGTGCATATCCTAAGTGTAAGAATACAAAGTCTTTGCAGCAAGTAGAATCTCTTGGCGTAGCATGTCCAAAATGCGGTGGAAATATTGTAGCTAGATTCTCTAAGAGAGGAAGCTTTTATGGTTGCTCAAACTATCCATCTTGTAAGCTTATTTTGAATAACAAGCCTACAAATGAAAAATGTGAAAAATGTGGTGGAATCTTGTGTTTACATAAGACCAAAGAAAATGTAAAAGTATGCGCAGATTGTAAAAATAGTGTGAGTTCAGATTAAAGTATGTTAGAATACTTCCATTTTCTATTCATCATGTAGCATCAGTATTTGCGATAATGGAGTTTAAGGATTATTCAGTGGCACAGCAAGAACCAAATGAGGTTATGTCTCCCAAATCAAATACATATAAACAAGACATAAGCATTAGTAAGACTGGAGACGGTGAATCTAAAATTATCACTAAAGTCAATGAAAATAAAAAGACTAAAACCAAAAAGACAAAAAAAGACATTGCAGATAAATATCAAAAAAATATTCGAGCTGATTTTTTATATGCTAAGATTCATCGTGCTAGAGTTACTGACTCAAATCTCAATTACATAGGCTCTATTAGCTTAGATTCTGGCCTTATGAAAGCTTCTGGAATATTAGAAGGAATGAAAGTAGAGATTTTAAATATTAATAATGGTGAACGATTTTCTACTTATGCTATCAAGGCTAATTCTAGTCAAGATAATACTAAAGGCGATGAGAAATATAAGGCAGCTACTGTATGTTTAAATGGAGCAGCTGCTAGAAAAGTGCAAACAGGCGATATAATTATTATTATTGCCTATGCAAATATCAAGATAAAACATGCTAGCAAGATAAAGCCAAGAGTGGTTTTTGTTGATTCTGACAATATGATTACAGAAATACAAGAATAAATTATTCTAAGGAGATATTTATGTTTGATCCCAAAGATTTGCAAAACCTCTTAGGCTCAATGCAAGAGCAGGTTAGAGAAATGGAAGAAAAGGCAGAGAAAAAAATCATTCAAACGAAAAGTGGGGGTGGATTAATAGATGTGAAATTCAATGGCAAAGGTGAACTAGTTGATATTAATATCGATGATGAACTTTTGCAGGATAAACAAGCATTGCAGCTTTTGCTTATTAGTGCTTTAAATGAGGGTTATAAGCAAATAGAGGATAGCAAAAAAGATAATATTATGGAACATATTAAGAGTCTTAACCTATTCAATTATAAGTGAGAAATTTATGAAGAAAATACCTTTTATCTTAATGCGATTTTTATTTGTATGTGCAAAGGTATTGAATCTACAAAAGAGGTTAATTATACTTTGTATTGTATTTTTACAGCTTTATGCTAATGAGCTTGAGCATGAGCTTAACAAGTCAGGCAATAGGATTCCATCTACCATTCGAGATTCTGATAATACTGCAGATTCTCGAGATATTCAGGTTGTGGAAAAAGATGGCATGCTTTATAGCAATAACCAAGAGGTTATTGATTTATTTGATAAAAGTGTCGCTGAAGAGAGTATTGATTATAGCCACTGTGCCGAATATTATAAACATGCTAGCGTTAATCTTGGCAATGGAATTTATGCTATAGCACTAAAAAATGGCTCAATCATAGGATATAGCAAGATTAGACCTAAGAGCAGTAAAGTTAAAAAGTATGATCAGTTTAGCGGGTTATTTTCGGTTGGTGGTTCAGCCTTAAAGATGGCTTATGAGTTATCCGATATTGATGAATATGCGTTGAATAGGGAGCTTGCTAGCACAGGGATAAGAGGCTCGAGACCGGGCAGATTCCAGAAACATCAATCAAATTTCTTGGATTATGCCAAGTTTTCAGCTCCTACACAAAAAAACGGAGTTATAAGTAATATATGTTATAAAATTTATGGTTTGGGAGTTGGTGGACATGAATTTATTGAGAAAAAATATATTGATAGATTCCTAAGTCAAGATGAGGTATATTATGGTGATTTGGGAGTAAGATTTGAGGTGCTAAATCCTCAAGATGCTACATTTGGTGTAAAGTTTGCAGATCCATTTTTTCCAAATAATCCTTTTAAAAGAGGTGATGTGCTAGTGTCAATTAATGACAAAGCACCTAAAGATTTGGGAGATTTAGAATGGATTGTTGCGACATTACCGCTTGGTGAAGAAGCTGTTGTAAAGATTCGAAGAGGAAATGAAGGTATTATGCATACATTTAGGGTTAGGGTTGATAAGAGATTTGGAGGAATGCTTTTGCCTGATAGTTTTCTAGAGAGATTTAATGTATCTATATCTAATGATTTTGTAGTTCAGAAAGTTCCATCTAGTGGAGCGTTCTCTAAGCTTAAAAATGGAGATAAGATTATATTTATCAATAATATTGATATGAGGCAATTTAATGTTAAAAGCACAGCAGAGAGAAACCAACTCTTTCAAGAATTATTTACAAAAATACAAGGACAACAAGTTGATGCTCTTGCTTTATGGCAAGATGAAGAAAAACATAGAAATCAAGCAAGAACTATTAATAATGATATTTTAGCCCAGTTTCAAAGTAAGGAAAGCTCCACTAATAAAAATGGGTTTTATAGGCAATTAAGTGATAGTATGGACAATTTTATTAATGCAGAAGTAATGCCTAGAGAATATACTTCAAACGCAAATAAATCACAAGATGATTTCAATTTGGAATCCTTTAGAGGAGACGAGATTTTGCGTGATTCTGATACTAAGAGTATGAGAACTATTTATGATATTTATGATTCAAGGAGTGAAACTAAGTCTAAAGATAAAAAAGACAGTATAAAGGAATATGACATATTGCAAAAGCATGGTTTAGGTATCAATTTCTTAGTTGATAGGAAAGGATTTCAATTCAGAGTTCCCTTAGAGTAGATATAGCTTATTATTTGTTTTAAATATTGATTTAATTTTATGATGATTGAGAAGTTTAGGCAAAGGATATTCTATGAATAGGGCAAAAAGATCTCGCAGTAATAAGAAAAAGCAGTTATACCAACAACAACAGTTAAGTAAGAATTCAATATCTTTGGAAAATCTTGCATACTCGAATATTCAAGACACATTTGAGCTAGAGTTAGGAGATACTCAATCATTACTAAATTTATTGCACGAATTAATATTGCAAAGCTATAAGATTGAAAAGGAATTTAAAGACTTTAAAGCCCTTATAGAATCTGTGCTTGAAATGATACCTCAAGCTGTGCTTGTATTTAATGAAAATGGAAGTTTGTTTTACCAAAACAAAAAGGCAAGTAGACTTAATGGGCTCTTAGATGTTGATTATAGCAATATGCTTGAAACTGAAGTAAAGATTGATAACTCCATATATCTATTGCAAAGTTCTCATGTATCTCATAAGCAAATTATCACCGCAACAAATATCACCGAACAAAAAAGACAAGAGAGGCTAGCTAGCATGGGGCAAGTAAGTGCACATCTAGCGCATGAAATACGCAATCCAATTGGATCATTGTCTTTGCTTGCTGGTGTGCTTAGCAAGAGGGTAGATTCTGATAGTATTGAAATTGTTAACGAAATGAAGAAATCTATATGGCGAGTTGAACGTATCATTAAGAGCACATTATTATTTTCTAAAGGTGTGCAAGCAAATAAACAACAACACCAATTTAATGACTTTAAGCAGAGCTTGCGACAGGTAATTAATGAGTATGGATTCACTAAAGAGATTGATTTTTCATTTACTATACAGGACAGGAGTTTTTTAGTTGATTTCTCATTATATGAGATTGCACTTCACAATATGCTATGTAATGCTATTGACGCTATTGAAGAAGGAGATTGTGAACGTGGAGAGGTTATTATAGATTTCTTTCAGGATAATGGTATGGCAATTTGCAGAATCTATGATAATGGTAAAGATATTGATGATATTAATTCTCTATTTGAAGCCTTTAAGACAACAAAGCTAAAGGGACATGGCTTAGGCTTAGCCCTATCTCAACAGATAGCCTTAGCTCATGATGGTGAGCTATGTGCTAATAATATTGAAAAAAAATACTTTGAGATTCGCATTCCTTTGTAATCTATGTGTTAGTTATTATTTTTTGCTTAATAGAAATCTTACTATCTGTGATTATGGATTTACAGTAAAGACTTGGATTAGAAGCTATCTTTGTGTAGATTTGAAAGGAATAATATAATGAATACTTTTGATTTTCAAGCCTTAGATAATGAGGATTTCAAAGAAGATTCTGTGCGAGAGCTACTTATCGCGCCACTTTTAAAAGAGCTAGGCTTTGTGTTAAGAGATTCTAAAGAATCTAGCAATAAATCTAAGGAAATAAATAAGGATTCTAAGCTAGAAATGGCTTTATCCTTGAAGCTTACAAGCCCAACAATAACAGGCAGTAATGAAAAAATCACTTTTACGCGCTTCCCTGATTATGTGCTATATGTGGATTCTAAACCCCATTGTGTGCTAGATGCAAAAGCTCCAAAAGTAGAGATTGGCACACAAAGTAAAGCAGAGCGACAAGCATTTTATTATGCAATTAATCCGCAGATTAAAGCTCCTTTTTATGCACTTTGTAATGGTAAATTTTTTAATCTTTTTGAGACCAATGGGCAGAATCTTTTAAAAGAATTTTCTTGCAAGGAGTTGTTTAATTCTTTGAATTGTCATTCTGAGCGAAGCGAAGAATCTAAAAAAGATATTTCGCTAACGCTCAATAGGACAAAAGGGGTAGCACAAGATAACAACGATTTTTTACTTTTGAAACAATACCTTACTACACCCATAGAATCGCTAAGGCAAACTTTAGCCCAAGATTCTAAAACACCCAAAAAGCCTGATAGCTGGTATCTAAGTCGCGAATTGCCTAAGGCGATTGTTAATCCTAAAAAGCAATCTAAAGCACGATATTTTGGCTGCACGGCTTACTTCACAAGGCAGAGTTGGGATATTGTAGAGCAAAACATTAAAAACTTCACCGACAAGGGTGATGTGGTGTTAGATTCTTTTGGGGGAAGTGGCGTAACTGCGATAGAAGCGATGATGAATGGACGAATTGGAATCCACACCGATTTAAACCCACTTTCTATTTTTATGACAAAGGCATTGAGTGCACAAGTGGATTTAAGCGCACTCTATGAGTTAAGCGAGGCAATTTTAAGCGAATTTGAAAGCATTAAGCCTAAAAATGAAAAAGAGGCAAGGCAGATTCTAAAAAATGCAAAATATTATCCTAACGCGTTAGATAGCGAGTTTGGTGAGATTGCAACACAAAAGCAGCAGGATTCTACACTTTGGATTCCACAAGATGAGATTTTGCCTAAAGGTAGCGATGTGGATTCTGTGTTAAAGCTTTTTAGTAAAAAACAATTAGCAGAACTAGCCCTACTTAGAAAACTTATCTTTAAACATACAGCACCAAGCAGAAGTAAAGAACAAAGAATTATAAAAAGAAATATGCGTTATGCGTTGATGTTGGGATTTAGAAATATGATAACACAATGCAATTTAACTTATCATATTTCAAGCCATAAAGGATTAACAGGTAAAGCTGGAAATAGCGCAGCTTTTTTGTATTATCGCTATCGTATTGCCAAGAATCCAACTTTTGTAGATACTGCAGAATCTTTCAGGGGTAAAATCCAACGAGTCATCAAAGGCAAACAAGAGCTAGAATCCGCGCCTAACGATTTATTTTATCAAAGCTATTTTTATCCTCTTGCAAATGTGATTAAGGATTTTAATGGTGCGTTACTAAAGCAAAGAAATAATTTAGACAAAACCGATTCGCTGTTAAATAAAACCAATGGAGAGAAAATCTTTCAAGCTGATGCAACAGATTTAAAAGAAATAGAATCTTTAAGTATAGACTTTATCTACACAGACCCGCCTTATGGAGCAAAGATTCCCTATCTTGATTTAAGCACAATGTGGAATGTATGGCTAGATTTACCTGTGGATTCTAGTTTAAAAGAAAAGGAATGCATAGAAAAAGGAAGTTTTGAAAAGAGTAGAGAGGAATATCATGCTTTAATGAAAAAGTCTTTAAAAGAAATGTATCGTGTGCTGAAGTGGAATCGCTGGTTAGCCTTTGTATTTCAGCACCAAGACCCGCAGCTATGGCAGATCTTAGTAGAGGAAGCACAAAATATCGGCTTTGAATATGTTGGCTCTATAAGGCAGGATAATGGACAAACGACATTTAAAAAGAGGCAGTTTAAGGCTTCTGTATTAAGCGGACAACTGATTATTTATTTTAAAAAAGTACAAAGCCCAAAAGCTCTAATAAAAGAGCATTTAGACGATGATATTACTGCACTTGTGCTTAATCACGCTGAAGCTTTGATAGCTAGAGATGATGGCGCGACTTTGGAGGAAATTCACGCCGAAATTACAATTAAAGGCTTAGAGCTTGGCTTTTTACATCAATTAGGCAAAGATTATGCAGATTTAACACCACTTATTAACGCAAATTTTGACCTTGATGAAGTAAGCGGTAAATATCATATCAAAAAAGGGCAGAAATTCAAAAGCCACGCAATCCCGCTAGAGAGAAGAACAAAGTATTTTTTACTCTCATATTTGCGGGGTGCAAAAAGGCAGGGTAAAAAGGCTTATTTTGATGATATTTGCTTAAGTGTTATCCCCTTGCTTAAAAATGGAGTAAGCCCTAGCAAAGAGCTAATTAAAGAGATTTTAGAAAGCATAGCTATTCCTATGCACAAAAGCGGCGAATGGGTTTTAAAAGGAGAGGATATAGGCTTATTTAGTAAAGAGGATTTATTGTAAGTGGTAAAAAATATTCAAATAGAATCTATTAATTACACAGGACAAAATATAAAAATAGAGTTTATGTTCAATAAAATTTCATTGTGTCAAAAAGCAAAAAAAAGATGAAGAGACTCTAATCTCTGCTTAGGATATTTATGATAATATTTTGATGGATAGTATAAATATAAATAGATTTAGCAGCAAAGCAGAAAATATTATTTTACTTTGATTTTATTTATATATTTACATTTAAGAATCTGAAAATATATAAATAGATTAGTATCAACTTCGTTTTGCAGCATAATAAAGAGATGGAATATATCTACTACTTTTTATAGAGTAGATATATGGAATGAGTTTCGATATGATTTATAACATAAATTATGCTTTAATATTATAGGAGATTACTTAGCCTTTATAATACCAACTACCGCAAGGTTTGGTTTATCAATTATTTGCACTCCATCAATGATTGGCAGATCTCGCACAAGAATAGTATGTCCAACATCTAAATTTGTAACATCAAGCATATATGAATTAGGTAGATCTTCTGGCTTGCATTTTACAGCTATTCTCTTACGAGAGAAGACTAGCACGCCTTTATTTTTCAATCCTACAGCTATACCCTTTACCTTAACTGGAATCTTAAATTTAGCTATGGTTCCTTTTTTTACAAAAATCATATCTACATGTAAAATATCATTTGTAACAGGATCTTTTTGATACTCTTGCACAACCACCTCATAGCTCTTATCTCCAAGTTTAACAGGAAATACAAGGTTAGTTTTTGCTCGCATATATTTAATGAATTCATTACGCTTAAAAGCGCAATGAATATTCTCCTCGCCTTTTCCGTATATATTGGCAATTAGATAACCATTTCGTTTTAATGTCTTTGCATTAGATTTTGTGATACTATCTCTAATTTTGCCTTCTAACATTATATAAGTCCTTATAATTAAAAATTAAAAGCTTATATTATACAAAAATATGGATAGATTTTAAACTATTTGATTCTTATTTTTTGCTTTTGCGTATAATTCAGCGTTAATTATAGTCAAGTTTTAAAAGGAAAATTATGAATAATTGTAAACAAAATATTATTACAATATTTGATACAACCTTGCGCGATGGTGAGCAAAGTCCTGGTGCTTCAATGAATATCGAAGAAAAAATTGCTATAGCATTGCAGTTAGAAAAGTTAGGTGTTGATGTTATTGAGGCTGGTTTTGCAGCAAGTAGCACAGGAGATTTTGAATCTATTAGTCAAATTGCTAAAAACTTGCAAACAAGCGCAGTTTGCTCTCTTTCTCGCTGTGTAGAAAGTGATATTTTGAGGGCTAAAGATTCTCTAAAATATGCAAAAAAACCTCGCATTCATCTATTTTTAGCTACTTCTCCTATTCATATGGAATATAAACTAAAGAAAAAACCTAGTGAAGTTTTAGATTTGGCAATTAAAAGTATTTCTATGGCTAGGGAGTTTTGTGATGATGTTCAATTTAGTTGTGAGGATGCATGTAGAAGTGAGATGAGTTTCTTGAAGGAAATTTCACTAGCTGCAATAGAAGCTGGTGCTAAGACATTAAACATGCCTGATACAGTTGGTTATCGCCTGCCACATGAGATAGGTGAAATTATAGAGCAGCTCTATAGTGTTGTGCAGGATAGGGCAGTGTTGTCTGTGCATTGTCATAATGACTTAGGTCAGGCTGTATCTAATTCTATATATGGTGCTATGAAAGGTGCAAGACAAATAGAATGCACTATTAATGGCTTAGGTGAAAGAGCTGGTAACTGCGCGTTAGAGGAAGTAGTTATGATTCTTAAGACTCGCAAGGATATTTTTAAACAATACGGAGAGCTAGACACCAATATTAATACTAAAGAAATATATAAAACAAGCAAGCTAGTAGCTGAAATAACAGGTATAAGACCACAGCCAAATAAAGCTATTGTAGGAAAGAATGCTTTTAGTCATGAGAGTGGCATACATCAAGATGGAATATTAAAGCATAGAGAAACATATGAGATTATGAAACCTAGTGATATTGGTATTAACGACAATGAGAATCTGGTCTTAGGTAAGCATAGCGGGCGCGCTGCATTTAAGGATAAGATAATACAGCTAGGCTTTAATCTAACAGATGATGAGTTGCAAATTGCATTTGATAAATTTAAAAGTATTTGCGATCAGAAAAAAATTGTTTATGATGAGGATATAGCAGCAATAATAGATGAACAATTTAGTCGTATTCCTCAAGTATATATCCTAGAATCATTTCAATGTAGCACTGCTAGCAATGGAGCGCATTTGGCTGCTTTGTGTGTGCGCAAAGATTCTGAAATTAGAAATGATTGCGCGCTTGGCAATGGAGCAGTAGATAGTATATTGCGGGCTATTGAGAGGGTGTGTGAGGTGTCTGGTAGATTGCTTGATTATAAAGTGGAGGCTATTACAAGCGGCAAAGATGCTATAGCTAGCGTTATGGTGAAAGTAATCTTTGAAGGGACAAATAATCCAGTCATAGGGCATGGAAAAGATCTTGATACTCTTTATGCAACAGCAAAAGCTTATATACAGGCTTTAAATAGTTTTGAACGCATGAAAAATCTATTGCAAGATAAGAGGGATTTGCGATATGGTGGTGTGTAGCATTATCTTTGTATTTACATAATGGTTTCTTGCTATGTTTTTTATTAAATATTGCATATCTTTCATAATCAAGCCCAACTTTAATCACTTCATTTTGATGTGCACCCTTTTATGTGTTAAAATACTATTAATTTTACATTGAAAGGATTTGTGTATGGATTACAGAGTAGAGCACGATACAATGGGTGAGGTAAAAGTTCCTAATGAAAAGTATTGGGGAGCGCAAACGCAAAGGAGCTTTGAGAATTTTAAGATTGGTATTGAAAAAATGCCTAAAGTTTTAATTTATTCTTTTGCTAATCTTAAAAAAGCATTAGCAATTACGAATAATAAGCTAGGCAAGCTTGATGATGCAAAGAAGAATGCTATTACACAGGCTTGTGATGAGATCATAGCAGGAAAGTTTGATGATAACTTCCCTCTTGCCATTTGGCAAACTGGCTCTGGCACACAAAGCAATATGAACATGAATGAAGTAATAGCTAATCGAGCTACAGAAATAATGGGTGGGGATTTTAGAAAAGAAAAGCTAGTTCACCCAAATGATCATGTAAATATGAGCCAAAGCTCTAACGATACATTTCCAACAGCTATGAGTATAGTCTCTGTTTTACAAGTTGAAAATAAACTTATTCCGGCTTTAGATAAACTCATTAGCACTTTTGAATCAAAAGTAAAAGCATTTGATTCAATTATTAAGATAGGGCGCACTCATTTGCAAGATGCTACTCCTCTTACATTAGGGCAGGAATTTAGCGGCTATCTATCTATGTTGCAGCATTCCAGAGAGCAGATATTAGCTAGCCTACCAACTTTGAGGGAGCTAGCAATAGGCGGCACAGCAGTTGGGACAGGGTTAAACGCTCATCCTCAACTAAGCGAGAAAGTTAGCGAAGAGTTAAGCAATCTTACAGGCACTAAATTTGTATCAAGTCCAAATAAATTTCATGCCCTTACAAGTCATGACGCTATTAATTTTACTCATGGAGCTATGAAGGGATTAGCAGCGAATCTAATGAAGATTGCAAATGATATTAGATGGCTTTCAAGCGGTCCTAGGTGCGGTTTAGCCGAGATTCTTATCCCAGAGAATGAACCGGGTAGCTCTATTATGCCCGGTAAGGTGAATCCTACGCAATGTGAATCTTTAACCATGGTTGCAGTGCAGGTTATGGGAAATGATGTTGCTATTGGATTTGCTGCTTCACAAGGCAATTTCGAGCTTAATGTATATAAGCCTGTAATTATCTATAATTTCTTACAAAGCCTTGATTTATTGGCAGATGGTATGCACTCATTTGATGTTCATTGTGCACAAGGTATTGAGGCTAATAAAGAAAGAATCGAATATAACTTGCATAACTCTCTTATGCTTGTTACAGCCCTCAATCCGCATATTGGTTACGAAAAAGCCGCAAAAGTTGCAAAAAATGCACATAAAAAAGGTATTTCCCTTAAGGAATCTTGCCTTGAGCTAGGATTCTTAAGCGCAGATGACTTTGATAAATTTGTTGTTCCTGCAAATATGATTAAGCCAAGAGCTTAGTTTGCTAGATAGATTTTAGTAGTTTTCCTAGAGATAATTATGATTAGAGTTGTTGCTAGGGTGTATATAGACCCTAAGGATAAAGAAGATTTTGTTGCCAATACGAAAGACTTAGTTAGACTTAGTCGCTTAGAGAGCGGTTGCCACTTTTATGATTTAATGATTTCTCAAGATTCTAATGTTTTGGCTTTTTTAGAAGAATGGGAGAGCGAAACTGCTTTAAAGAATCATACAGAGACGAAGCATTTTAAGAGTGGTATTTCAATAATAGAAAAATATGCGAAGAAGCCTTTAGATATTGAAGTGTATCATGAGCTTTGATTTATCTAAAGCTAGAAGACAATAGGCTGTTATACAAACTTTTTATTTATCACACTCCAAGCAAGAAACTCTTAACACAAGAGGCAGAGGCAGAATTGCTTTTTTGTTGAAAATATACTAAAGTTCTAATTGGTCATTTTCTATCTTCCATTTAGGGGCAATAGAAACTAGCTATCGCTTGTTTTTCCAGCTTCGCATAGAAACTAGCTATCGCTTGTTTTTCCAGCTTCGCATAGAAACTAGCTATCGCTTGTTTTTC